>NZ_FRAY01000003.1:0-300000 GCF_900142475.1 Fibrobacter sp. UWH4 | reverse complement strand
CTTGACAATTTGCCCCGCCCACTTGCGGAACTGCACCGCCCGCTCGTTGTTGACCTTGAACCCCACGGCGATAATCATCTGGAGGTTGTAGTGCATTATTTCACGGGAAACCTGTCGTGAACCTTCTGTTTGAACTATCCGAAAATTTCGGATAGTTGGATTTTCGGGCAATTCACCATCTGCCAGAATTTTTGAAATATGGTCATTAACCGTACGCACATCGACCCCGTACAGTTCTGCCATCATTTTTTGCGTGAGCCATACGTTTTCGTCTTCGTAACGCATTTCGACGCTCTGTTCGGAACCGCCCACGGCAGCCACATAAGTCAAGTATTCTGCAGCGGAACTGCGGATAGACACGGGATTGATTTTTTGACTATTTTTGCTCATTTGAACACTAATATATATAAATTGAACACCCCTGTCAATAGCCGGAGGGGACAATTTGTGCGAAAATAAATTAAATTTGGGGTGTAGAATTTCGAGGTTACTGGAGGTCTTCTGTGAAGATTTTTACATTGCGTCATTCTTGGCCTGTCATTCTCGAAGCGAAGCGTAGGGAATCCATACTTCTTGCCATGGCTCTTGTCTTTGCTGCGTTTACTGCGTGCGACAGCGGCTCCAGCAGTGCCGACCCTGACCCGATTGCGGAAGTTTCGAGCAGTAGCGATGAGGTTTCCAAAAATTCTTCTAGCTCGCAAAAGAGTGCCGATAAGGAAAAGTCTTCTTCCTCGGTAGAAAAGTCGACGTCATCTTCTAGCGAAGGTGAGGTCGCCTCTTCGTCTTCTAAAAAAGACGAAAATTCTAGTTCTTCAGTAGAAAAGGCGAAGGAATCTAGTTCTTCGGTGAACTCTTCTTCTTCTGAAGCAAAGTCGAGCAGCAGCGAAGAAGTTAAGCAGTCTTCTTCGAGTGTTGTGGTTTCGAGCTGCAGTATGGTGGAACCGTCGAGTAGTAGCGAATATGTGCCGTATAATCATCGAAGAGCTTTATATTCAGATAGCGTCCTTACTGGGGCCTACAAGAAATTTACCGATACCCGTAACGGGCGCTCCTATTACTATTTGACAATTAATGGAAAAGACAAAGATGAAAATTCTGCTTCTGTTACCGTGATGGCGGAAAATTTGAATATTGGTGAAATGGTTGATGGTGAAGAAGACCAAAATAACGATTCTAAAATAGAACGCTATTGCTACGATAATGACACTACCAACTGTGACAAATATGGTGGACTTTATCAGTGGGCCGAGATGATGAATTTACCGAGCGAGTGCAATACCAAGAGCTGTGCAAATCAGATTAAGCCGAACCACCAGGGAATTTGTCCCAAAGGTTGGCGCTTGTTAACTGAAAATGATTTCTATATCATTTTGCATGCAGATGGAAATAGACATGGCGCAGAAGATGCTCGCGCAACAAGTTTTGGTGGGTATAATTATAGTGGATATAGTTTGCTTGGGGCTGGGTATAATTGGGCGTATAAGTTTAAGAATCAAAAAGTAGCAACTCAATGGTTTTATCCTAGAGAATCTGTTGAATATCCTGAAGAAGGTGCTCCAATTTCATCAATGAGTGATACTGATAAAACGGCTTCTAGTCGAGATCTTTATAAAACGTATGGGGCGTCCGTCCGTTGCGTAATGGTTGAGTAATCGTTAATTAAACAAACAATTTTAACAAATAAACAGGGCTGTGCTTAACAGCCCATTGAGGGTTATTATGTCTAAGAAGAACATTAAGAAAAATTTCACTCGCAAGAACTACAAAATGGACGCCTAAAGAAAGCGACGGTGAATGCCTGGCCGCTAAGCGAACATTCGTCGGGCGAAGCCCGAGGCCATGCGAGCGTGCGGAGCAGACTGAGCCGGAGCGTTTTTTTTCGGACATGAAAAGCTAATGCCGATTTCCATCGGCATGACGCGGGCGGGGAAAGGAGGTGCCGCATCAAGTGCGGCAAGACAACCGGAAATGAAAGCCCTAAGGCGGAAGAAGATAAGTCGTCGAGCGAACATTCGTCGGCCGAAGGCCGAGGCCATGTGAGCGAGGCGAGCTTAGCTCTGGAGCCGTGGACATTTTGAAGCCGGGGCGTTACGGGCGCGGCGCCTGAGCGCCCGTTCGAGGGGGTGCTGGAAGACTTGCCCTAGATCCTGCTCCTACGAACCTAACTCAACTAAGGCTACAAGTAGCCAAGTTTCGTATATCGACTACGCCTGGATTCTATCGCTGCGCTCCAGAATGACAGGCTCCGCTCAGGATGACACAGGGCAAGGCTGCAAGCAGGGGGAGCCTTCCCCCGCTTTTGTAAAAATGTCAATGATAAGTTAATCCCGGGGCGTTCCGCGGGGCTTTTCGCGATATATCTTTATCTCTGGTGTAAAACATGTTTGGAGATTAAGATGAAAAATATCTTATTCGTTTCTTCCGTATTGGCCTTGGCTTGTACGGGTTTCGCTCAGAAAATTGTAATCACGACAAATTATACGGCGGACCCGGCGCCCTATGTCCATGGGGATACGGTTTACCTGTACACGACCCACGACGAGGACAATGCCGACGGGTTCATGATGTACGACTGGCTTTTGCACACTTCCACGGACATGGTCAACTGGACCAGTCATGGAGCCGTAGCGAGCCTGGGCGACATCAAGTGGAGCACAAAAACCAACGGGGCCTGGGCGGAACAGGTCATCGAGCGCGACGGCAAGTGGTTCATGTACGTCCCCATTCACGGCAACGGCATTTCCGTCTTGGTGGCGGATAACCCTTACGGCCCCTTCAAGGAACCTTTGAACAAGGCCCTGGTCTGGCAGCGCGAGCACTGGAACGATATCGACCCTACCGTCTGGATTGACGACGACGGGCAGGCCTACATGTACTGGGGCAACCCCGAATTGTACATGATCAAGTTGAACAAGGACATGATTAGTACTCAGGGCTCCATCGTCACCTACCCCAAGATCAAGGATTACCAGGAAGGCCCCTGGGTCTATAAGCACGGCAACAATTACTACATGACTTTCGCATCGACCTGCTGTGCGGAAGGTATCGGGTATGCCATGAGCGACAAGATTACGGGCCCCTGGACCTACAAGGGGGACATTATGCCGCATTCGTCGCGCAGTAACGGAAACCACCCGGGTATCATCGATTTCAAGGGGAAATCCTACGTTTTCGGCCTAAATTACGAACTTTGGCGTTACAAGTCCGAGAAGATGGGCCAGAAATTCCAACACAAGGAGCGTCGTTCTGTCGGCCTTTCCGAAATGAAGTACAACGCCGACGGCACTATTCAAAAAATTGATTATTGGCCGGATAATGGCGTGGCTCAGGTGGAAGATTTCGACCCGTACAAGCGCGTGGAAGCGGAAACCATGTCGTGGGGCGAAGACGTGAGGGTCCGCAAGAGCGGTACCGCCGGCAATACGGTCATCACTAATCTTTCCGAAGGAAAATACACCAAGATTAGTGGCGTGGAATTCGGCGATGCAGGCGCAGAAAGCTTCTCGGCGTCCGTTCTGAACGTCAAGAAGGCGTCGAGCATCACCGTCCGTCTGGACAAGGTGAACGGCGAAATTGTTGGCAAGGCGGAATTTTCCGCAGACGGCCTCGTAACAGTTCCGCTCACAGGTGCCGTTGGCAAGCACGACGTATTCTTTGTATTTGAAGGCGACTTCGAAGCGGACTACTGGGAATTCGAGGATAGCAAGACAGCCATTCCGCAAAGCCCCTTCTGCAAGGAAAAACTCACCGACCCCGAAGCTAAATGCGACGTTCCGGTTATAGGCGCAAGCGTTGAAGGCCCCGCCAACTTCATTGACTTTGAGAACTACGATGTGGGCGGTGCCGGCAAGGCCTACTATGACATGGACACCGAAAACCAAGGCAAGGAATATCGCGAAGACCGCGTGGATATCGTGAAGAACGGCGACGGATTTGCCGTGGGCTACACGCAGAAGGGCGAATGGCTGGAATACACCGTGAACGTGCAGGCCGGCGGGAAGCTCCCCTTCGAGCTCAGTTACGCTAGCGGCATGGACAACACGGGCGTGCGCTTGTTCATGGACGACGAGCCGATTACCGACACGCTCGCACTCGCGGGCACCGGGGATTTCGACTCCTACGGCACCTTCAAGGGAACGACCACCAAGGAACTCACCGAGGGCGAGCACGTGCTCAAGGTGATGGTGACAAGCGACTACGTGAACCTCGACTGGATTGCATTTGGAGAAATTGGGGGTGAAAGCGAAGGCAGCGCTGAGGACATCCGCAACGGAACCACGGGCATCGTGCCGAAAATCGCCCATAACGGCGCCGGAGCTGCAGGAGCCGCAGGCATGGCAAATGCTTTCGCGAGGGCCGCGGGCAGCTACAGGGTATTCGACCTGATGGGCTCCGAGCTCGGGAACATCCGAATGAACGCCGGCGCAACGCTCACGGACCTCAAGGCCGGACTCAAGACCGCCGGCTTCGGGAGCGGCGTCTATGTGGTCCGCAACCCCGCCGGAAAGACCCTGAAACTGCAAGTCGGGGAATAAGTTCCCGCGGATCTTAAACCGCGCGCAGCCTCCCCCATACTTTAAAATACCCCGACCTCTCGTAAAGAAGGCCGGGGATTTTTAGTACATGCACAGAATATCCAACATCTGTCGCGGGGTGACTACAATCGGATTTGCAGGGAAATGTTTGATATTCCCCGTTACAAGATGCGTTTCGGCTGTTTTGCCATGAGAAAGCGCAATGGAATAAAAGACAATATCCTTTGGATCGGGCATGGCTTCTGCAACAGTTTCAAGAGCATTTTCCATAACACCCAAGGATTCTATCTGGGATATGGTTTCTGAAATTAACTCTGAAGAAAAACCGAATTTCGGTCTATTCAAAACATTGCGATACTCAATCAGAATTTCATCATTGTATACAGGAACAACAAATCCATTGAAAACTGCCTGCAATACGACTCCAGGAACAGAGTTCCATTTCAGCAAAGCGGAAACAATGACATTCGTGTCAATGACCGCATAATACTTCATCGACCGCTCCTGGCTGCATCAATTTCGGCATTGATTTCGTCTAGAGTCATATCGGCGGCCCCAGCTCTTTCGGCCTCGGCAGAAAGCTGGCGCATCACCATCGACATGCGGCTCGCAACTGGATTTGCATTGTAGAAAACACGCCTGTCGGCGGCATAGGCGGGAGCCTTTGTAGACGAAACCTCGAAAGGAATCCTCTTCTCGCGCACAACGGCACGAGCAAAGACATTTATCGCCGTGGTCATCGACATGCCAAACTCCTCGCAAAGTTTGTCAAAGTCTTTTTTCAGGCTGTCATCCATTCTGATGCTAAAGGTGGTTTGTGACATAATAGCAACCTCTTTTGTTAAAATATACATAAAAACACACCGAAATGCAACTTAAACAACGAACTCAGCGAATTAGAGTCAATAGAGAACGACTAACTGTTCATCGACATCCTTTCGTGCAAAGGACATTACGAAGACGTTTGACGATTAATGGGGGGATTCTTCCCCACTCATAAAAAATCCCCGACCTCCCGTAACGATGGCCAGGGTTTTTATTATATTCAAATGGAAGCCCCCAAAAAAAGAGGATATCATGGCTAAACTGAAGGAATATTACGGCAAGACGCTGCTTGAAATAGAAGGCGGCAAAATCAAGGAATACTATGGTAAAACTCTTTACGAAATTGATGGCGACAAGGTGAAAGAATATTACGGCAAAAACATTTTTGAGATAGACGGGGATAAAATAAAGGAATATTGCGGAAAGACCCTGCTGGAATTCGACGGGGAAAAACTAAAACGTTATTGCGGCCCCACGATATACGAAGTGGACGGCAGCAAAATAAAAGAGTACTGCGGAAAGAACCTTTATGAAGTAGAGGGCGTTTTATCTCGCCGCGAGTGGATGGCCCTGCTGGCGATACTTTTCGCGTCATAGTTTTTTTTGTATATTAAAACTTGACAGGCACTGGTAGCGGATTTCCGCTTACAAGCCACGTTCGACTAGAAAAGCCGACTTTTGCTATATCCCCAATGAATATTGGGAGTTTTATATATCAAAAGCCGGCTTTTTTTTGTTTATAGGAGTAAAAAATGGATAAAACAGAAGAAAAAGGCGAAATTGTGCTCTACCAGCCAGAAGGTGAAGTTCGGTTAGAGGTTCGTATGGAAAATGAATCCGTCTGGCTTTCGCAAGTTCAGATGGCCGACTTGTTCCAAAAAGATAGGACCGTTATTGGGAGGCATATCAAAAATATCTATAAAGAGGGTGAATTGGAAAAGGATATCACGTGTGCAAATTTTGCACATATGGGTGCTGATGCTGACCAAACCTATAATACAACCCTATATAACCTTGATGTAATTATTTCTGTTGGTTACCGAGTCAAGTCTATTGCCGGAACTCGTTTTCGACAATGGGCAAATACGGTATTGAAAGACTATATGCTCAAAGGGTTCGCTGTAAACCAACGAAAAATTGCAACAGACTTGCAGATTGCTGACCGTTTGCATGAGCAGCGGCAGCTAATTGAGGACCAAAATGTAAAAATTGAAGGTGTGGAAAAATCCATAGCCGAACAGGATTCCCGCCTTTCTGCGGTCGAACAACGCATCGATTTCTTCGTCAAAGCTTCGCAAACTCCTACAGGAGGCATACTTGCGACTGGAACACGTTTTGACGGGCTCGTTTTAATTGCTGATCTCGTGAAGTCGGCGAAGCGTTCTGTAGTTTTTATTGACCCGTATGCCACAATCGAAGTACTGAAATTTGCGGCGATGCGTATGAAGGGCGTCAAGGCCGTTATTTATTCTCCAAGAATCACTCCCGAATTCAAGGAGGCAGTAGCCTTGCACAAAAAGCAATATCCTGACCTAGATTTAAAGACGATGCGGACGATTCATGACCGGTTCCTGCTGATTGATGACACTGTCTATCACTTTGGGGCCAGTTTCAAAGATATGGGCAATGAAATGACCGCTTATAGTGTACTGAACTTTGTGACTCCTGAGGAAATTATCGAGAAAGTACAGGAAAGCACCAATACTTGAAAAAAAACGAAAGGGGAACATCTCCCCCACGGAGATTTTTTTTATTTGATACAGAACAGGGCTTTATTGAAACTCCAGAATGCTCTTGCCGAGGGCGAACGATCTGCCGAACAGGGCTGCTGGCTTTCCGCTGCAGACGTTCGGAAGAAATTTTAGCCCCTATTTTGAGAAAAACTTGAAATCGCATATTGCGATATCAAGTTCAGGCTTATGCCGGACTGGGTTCGGGATTTATCAGTTTCTTGATGAATTCTGGAGCGAAGTCGACGCCGTTTGACCATGTGATTGTGTACGCTTGCAGCGCGAAATCCCTAAAGGTATTGATGTCTGCAAGTTGCCGCACTATGGCTCGATGGCCTGACTTGATGACGCTTTCGAAATCAGCGACAAAACGGCATCCGTCGTTGAATTCGACGGATATCCTGTAATCGCCAATATATTTTGCGTCAATCACGTGAAGCATAGTCTAGACCAGTGGATCGATTTTCTTGTATTTCTTCTTGACATCGGAAAGGACCATCGCGGCAGGGCGTGTGCGACCTTTCAGCATATCATCATAGCCTTTTTCGAGTTCCGCATCGAAGCGTTCTTTTGACCATTTGGCGGCGTTTTCTGGAGCCTTGGGCAACTTCACATCAAAGGGAATGCCCTGTTGCAGAATTATCTGCTTATAGAACATGTTGATTGCGCTGGAAACGGATATGCCGAGGGTTTCCAGGACGCTTTCGGCCTGTTCTTTGACATCGGGTTCAATACGGGCGTATAAATTTGCGGTCTTATTCATGTCTATTAATATACGTTTTGTCCACACAAACGCAATACATTTTGGATTTTTTTATGATGAGATAATCTCTTGACAATGAGGTAATCTGGAAAAACTCGTCATGACCCTAATTGTTTTTGAGACAGCGGACAGACTTTCGATTACCTCTATATTCACCGTCATAGTAAAGAACGGAATCTGTAGAGAAAGAAAAACTCCAATAGTAAGCGCTGGTTGTACCATGGCTTTTATTGGACCAAAACTCCGCAAAAAAAGTTCCCAAGCAAACATTATCAAAAGCACAATTACCAGAAGGTTTCACAGAAAAACCGTAAGTGTCAAGTCCGTTACAACGGTCTCCTTTCAAATCATTTTCCCATCCACCGTCATTTTCCCATCCACTGGCGCTTTTCAACTTTCTTCCAGCAACCTCCTTGCCACCAACGAAATCCAGCATCAGATTCCACTCTTCATCTGTTGGCAAATGCCACCCCTCTGGGCATACTTCCTGCGCCTCGTACCAACTGTACAAACGCCCGAACTCAGTGCAGTTTTCATCAAGCCCGTCATAACAATAACTTCCAGCTGTCGCATAATTCAGATTTTCTGCCATCCATTCCTGATCACCCAAGAAAACAGTCTTATATGATTTTCCATCACGTGAATCTACGAAACTCCCTTGTTTTACATCAACTTTTTCATTGGATTTGTCGTCGGCACTAGAGCCTTTGTCGCTACCACAACCAGAAAAAAACATTGTCAAAGCAGTGAATACAATAACTAACAGGGGTATTTTATTCATGAAAGAATCCTTATTTTAAATCAATTTAAAGAAAAAATTTTTTGGCAATATAACTTATTTTACGTTGGTTTACAAGCAACGTTCACTGGAAGGGGTGTTAGGGGGTGTCCCCCTAGGAGAGGGGGTGACGGAAGACTTGCCCTAGATCCTGCTCCTACGAACCTAACTCAACTAAGGCTACAAGTAGCCAAGTTTCGTATATCGACTACGCCTGGATTCTATCGCTGCGCTCCAGAATGACAGGCTCCGCTCAGGATGACACCCGAGGTTTCCACGGGCATGTCAATAGGGCAAGGCTGAAGCAGGGGGATGCCTCCCCCACTTTTTTTTATGGATTGCTTCGTCGCGTCGTTCCTCGCAATGACGTTTTCACATTCTTCCAAAGCGCCGTTCCATAATGAAACACGCCTTTTTTGCCCCGGTTTAGGGGCTTTTCTTGTTTCAGAACGAAACGAAATGGCCGTTTTTTGCCAGTTGTTAGCATTTGGCACGGGTTTTGCTTATGTATGGGCGTAAAAAATCGCCCCGTTCAGATTGATTCGCGGGCGGCAAGAATTTAAAAATAGGAGACTCATTATGAGCAAGATTATCGGTATTGACTTGGGAACGACCAACAGCTGCGTGTCCGTGATGGAAGGCGGCAAGCCGGTCGTCATCGCTAACGCGGAAGGTTTCCGCACCACCCCGTCCATTGTCGCTTTCGGCAAGAACGGCGAACGTCTGGTGGGCCACGTGGCAAAGCGCCAGGCTATCACCAACCCCGAAAAGACGATTTACTCCATCAAGCGTTTCATGGGCCGTACGGCCGGCGAATGCTCCGCTGCCGAAAAGAACATGCCCTACAAGCTGGTGGGCTCGGGTTCCGACCCGGTCCGCGTGCAGGTGGACGACAAGCAGTTCGCTCCTCCCGAGATTTCGGCCATGGTTCTCCAGACCATGAAGAAGATTGCCGAAGACTACCTGGGCCAGCCGGTGACGCAGGCCGTGATTACGGTCCCCGCCTACTTTAACGACTCCCAGCGTCAGGCCACGAAGGACGCCGGCAAGATTGCTGGCCTCGAAGTGCTGCGTATCGTGAACGAACCGACGGCTGCCGCACTTGCCTACGGTCTTGACTCCAAGAAGAGCGAAAAGGTCGCCGTGTATGACCTCGGTGGCGGTACGTTCGATATCTCCATCCTGGAAATCGACGACGGCATGTTCAGCGTGAAGGCCACCAACGGCGATACGATGCTCGGCGGTGACAACTTCGACGAAGTGATTATCGACTGGATCAACGACGAATTCAAGAAGGACAATCCGGGCATCGACCTGAAGAAGGACAAGATGGCCCTGCAGCGTTTGAAGGACGCCGCGGAAAAGGCCAAGATCGACCTTTCTGCCACGACTTCCACGAACATCAACCTCCCCTTCATCACTGCCGACGCTTCGGGCCCGAAACATTTGGACCTCACGCTCAGCCGTGCAAAGTTTGACCAGCTGACCGCCCACCTGGTGGAACGCTCCATGGAACCCTGCCGCAAGGCTATCGCCGACTCCGGCCTCTCCCTGAGCGAAATCGACGAAGTGATCCTGGTCGGTGGTTCTACCCGTATTCCGGCCGTTCAGGAAGCCGTGAAGAAGTTCTTCGGCAAGGAACCGAACAAGACTGTGAACCCGGACGAAGTGGTGGCTATCGGTGCCGCCGTCCAGGGTGCCGTGCTTAGCGGCGACTCCTCCGTGAAGGACGTGTTGCTCCTCGACGTGACCCCGCTTTCTTTGGGTATCGAAACTCTCGGTGGCGTGATGACCAAGCTCATCGACCGTAACACCACGATTCCGACCAAGAAGAGCCAGGTGTTCTCTACCGCCGAAGACAACCAGCCGGCCGTGACGATTCACGTGCTGCAGGGCGAACGCGAATTTGCCCGCGACAACCGTACGCTCGGCAAGTTCGACCTGACCGACCTTCCGAAGAAGCCCCGTGGCGTGCCGCAGATCGAAGTGACCTTCGATATCGACGCAAACGGCATTGTGCATGTGTCTGCTAAGGACAAGGAAACCGGTAAGGAACAGTCCATCAAGATTACTTCTTCCAGCGGCCTTTCCGAGGACGAAATCAACAAGATGGTGAAGGATGCCGAAGCCAACGCTGCCAAGGACAAGGAACAGCGTGAACTGGTGGACATCAGGAACCAGGCCGAACAGATGGCATACCAGGCCGAAGGTCAGTTGAAGGAATTTGGCGACAAGCTCCCGGCCGACACCAAGAGCCAGCTGCAGGCTGCTATCGACGACATCAAGGCCAAGAAGGACAACGGCACCAAGGAGGAGATCAAGGCCGCTATGGACAAGCTCCAGGGCATGATCAGCTCCATGGCCCAGGCCGCCGGTGCAAACCAGGCCCAGCCGGGTCCGCAGCCGGGTGCTTCTGAACAGCCGAAGAACGACAAGAAGGGCGACGGTCCGGAAGTCGTCGACGCGGAAGTGGTGGACTAATAGGAAGTGGTTAGTGGTTGGTGATTAGTGATTAGTTTTAGTCATTGACAAAAACCACTAATTATACGAAAGGATTCGCCTTAAAATTGAGGCAATCCTTTTGTTGTAGATGAACAACTCCTGTTTACGGCTTAACCACTGTTTACTAACCACTTTAATGCCGAAGGCATATTATGGCTGAAAAAAGAGATTATTACGAAGTTCTAGGCGTCGGCAAGGACGCGAGTCCTGACGAGATCAAGCACGCCTACAAGAAACTTGCCATCAAGTACCACCCGGACAAGAACCCGGGCGACAAGGAAGCCGAAGAGAAGTTCAAGGAGGCTGCCGAGGCCTACGATGTGCTCAGCAACCCCGAGAAGCGTAAGCAGTATGACCAGTTCGGCTTTAACGCCCCCGGTGGCGGTTTTGGTGGCGGCGGATTCGGCGGCCAGGGATTCAGTTTCGAGGATATCTTCGCGAACTTTGGCGATATTTTCGGTGGCGGATTCGGTGGCTTTGGCGGCGGTGGCCGCAGAAGCTCACGCAAGGCCGGGCCTCCGCGCGGGAACGACTTGCAGATCAAGGTGGCGCTCAGCTACAAGGAAATCTTCGAGGGCTGCACCAAGAAGGTTCGCCTGAAACGCTACACGCCGTGTACGGAATGTAACGGCAAGGGCGGCCAGGACATCAAGACCTGCGACACCTGCCACGGAACGGGCCGTGTTCGCCGTTCTACGGGCGGATTCTTCCAGATGATTACCGAAAGCGCCTGCCCCACCTGTAACGGCATGGGCGAAGTCATCGCGAAACCGTGCCCGCATTGCCACGGCGAGGGCCGTGTGCAGGAAACGGAAGAAATCTCCATCAAGATTCCGGCGGGCGTTGCCGAGGGCCAGTACCTGAACCTGCGTGGCGAAGGCAACTGCGGGCCTCGCGGCGGTGCCTGCGGCGACTTGCTGGCGGTGATTGCCGAAAAGCCCGACGACTTCTACACCCGCGAAGGCGACGATTTACACTGCGAAATCAAGGTGCCGGTCCACAAGCTGGTCCTTGGCGGAACGCAGCGCATCCCGACGCTGGACGGTGCCGAAGTGCAGATCAAGATTGCGGCCGGCACTCAGGCCGGGAGCATCTTGCGCCTGCGCGAACAGGGCCTGTACCCGCTGAACAAGCGCGGCGACCGCGGAAGCCTCTACGTGAACATCGGCGTGGAAATCCCGAAGGACTTGAGCCGTGAAGAGAAGGAACTCTACCAGAAACTCGCGGAACTCAGGCACGACAAGGAAACCGCACAGGAAGAATCCTTCCTCGAGAAGATGAAGAATCTGTTCAAGTAAACAGTGGTTAGTGATTAGTGGTTAGGCATGCCATCGGCGTGTCATCCTGAGCGGAGCCCATAGGGCGAAGTCGAAGGATCTCAGAAATTCTCCCGGACAGCGATGCCCGGGAGTTTTTTATAATTACATTCATGAACAAATTCATCGCCATCGTACTTTTAATATGCACCATCGCATTTGCGAACGAAGATGGCGTAGTCCCCGAAGTTGATAGGAAAAGACAAATTGACCCCGCCCTTATTTTGGGAGGTTTCGGATATTCCTCTCTAGACAGAATTGCAATCGAAGGATTTTTTTAATGGATTTCAGCCGTTTAAAAACATAGGCTTATATCTTGAATATTCCCCACGGCTAGATTTAAGGTTAGATGCTGATGAGACATCTTATGGTAGCTTAAGTGTTTTTGCGATTGCAGGCACGGCAAATCTAATATTGCAAGCCAATGAAAGCTACAAAGAGGAAAAATCTGTTGCCTACTACATTGTTTTCGGATCATTATGGCTTTCTTCGGGTACATCGTATTATGCATTTTGGGGGAACAACATGATCGGCCTAGCCGCATTTGAAAATCATTTATTTGAATGGTGGGTAAAGGATGGCGGTCGGGATATGAGAGAAGTGGGATTTATGGAAAGTGTTGGTCTGCAGGCCAATTTACTTTTTATGTTTGTCGGTGGCGGTGTTCAGTTTGAAGTAACAAATAGACGGCGGAATCTCGGCGTTTTCTTTCATATAAAGCTTTTCCCCATATTTTTTGAAAGATTTCCCCATGAGTGACATTTTCTAGATTCTGGGGTGTTTAACAAGGGAAAGTTTTATAGAAGAACGTTTCTTTTGGATGGAGACACAAGTGCAAGAAAATTGCCTTGTCACTTGGTTCGCATTAGAATTATCGGGAATCCTTCGCGATATTCCTTGATAATGTACGGATGCGTCTTGGCGTATTCAAAAAATTTATCGCCGAGGCCGTCCTGCACGAGATCCACGAGGGCCTGACTTGGAACCGCGCCGATGCTCGGGCAGGTGGGCGTGAGCGCGATGACGAGTCGTCTAGAACAACCCTCGGCTTTGATGTAATCCCCAAAAATCGAGGTAATTCTTTCAAGATTGCATCACCCCTACCCCATATAAATTGGCCGATATCGTTTAGGCGGTGCCATGGAGAAAAAAAGCAATACGGAAATGCTAGCATTTCCGTGCAGGGTTCGCATCACCGCTAGTCCCGGAGACAACGAACAGAGAACCCGAGGATCTTATTCTCGATGGCCAGGCCCGCATTGCCGAGGCCGTAGTACAAGTACACGTCGTACACGTGGCCGCTATTGACCTCTGTAGAACTCCAGAAGTACGTGCCGACGCCGAAGTAGCCAACATCGTTCTTGCCGCCAACAGGCAAGGCGGAAAAACCGAAGGCATCCGTTTCGTGGCCATTGCTAGGCCAACCCGTCTGCGACTTGAGAACCTTGCCTGCCGTATCTTGACCGCCGACGGCATCGAACAGAGTTTTCCATTCGTCATAACTTGGCAGGTGCCAACCCTCGGGGCAGATGCCCTGAACCAAGGTCACTGAGCCTGCCGAAGCGAGGTCGCAGGTTTTGCCGAAGCCACAGTCCTGCGGGTTGTCCGCATCGGTTGCGAGTTTCACCGAGTCTATTGCCGCCGCCCAGGTGTAAAGGTGACCGACCACGTCGCAGTTGGCAGCCCTATCGTTGAAGCACCAAGATTTACCCTTCAGGCTCGGAGTCTTTGTACTGTCGGCGTAGTTCAAGTTCTCGGCCATCCAAATCTGATCACCGATTTTCACTGTTTTGTAAACCTTGCCATCGCGTTCATCGGTCATCGTGCCGTAATCAATATCAGGGTTGAAGCGACATTCCTTCGGCACATCCCAGTTCCAGTTCGTTTCACTTTCTAAAAGCTCTTGACATTTTATCTTGTCTGTAGAACTGCTACTATACACACTTGTCTCGCTACTACTCGACTTTTCACTGCTGGACAACTGAGAATCATCAACAGAAGACGAAAGTTCCAACTTTATCGAACTCGATGAAGACTTCGCCTTGCCGCTGCTCGAAGAAGTTTTTTTCGACGAAGAGCTCTTTTCGGCGGGATCCTCGCCGTCCAAGGTCCAGTCGCCGGCTACGCACACGTAGGCGTTCTTTTCGTCCTTCACGTAGGCTGTCGTACCTTCGCGTTTGCTGCTGCAAACCAGCAGGTCGTCGAAGGTTTCAACCATCAGGTCCGTATCGTTTCCTTCAGCTAGTTCAGGGTCCTTGGCGCCCGAACTGCTGTCTCCACCGCAGGCGGCAAGGAGAAGGGTGAAGGAAAGAACGGCAATGGATTGCTTCACCCCTACGGGGTTCGCAATGACGTTCTTGCTAGAGACGCGAGTATTTATCTTTCTGTTCAAAACCATGACGGGCTCCATCAGTTATTTTCAATCTAAATATAACTTATAATTGAGTCAAAATTTTCACGAAATACAAAATCGCCAAATTCGGACAAAAAACGACGTCTTGGTTCAAAAGTAACATTTTCTAGATTCTGGGGTGTTTAACAGGAGAAAGTTTTATAGAAGAACGTTTCTTTTGGATGGAGACACAATGAGAAAAGTGGTCATTTTGAATGCGAGCCCGCGCAAAGACGGAAACATCAGCCAGATGTTAAATATCATAGGTGATACCCTGTTTGAAAAAGGCACCGAGGTAACAATCATTGATGTCTGCAAATTGGAATTTCGTCCGTGTATTGGCTGCATGAAATGCCGTAGCGCTCACGATTGCGTGATGCCGGAGGACGATGCGAAGCGGATTCTGCGCCTGGTGCAAGAATGCGACGGTCTAGTGGTCGGTTCGCCTTGCTATTGGGGCAACATGACCGGGCAACTCAAAATGCTTTTCGACCGCTGGGTTTACGGCATGATGGACCACAGCGAGCGTGATTACCCGATTCCACTGTTAAAGGGAAAGAAGGCTGTCATTGTGACGACATGCACTACCCAGTGGCCATTCAACCTGATTTTCAAGCAGTCGGCCGGCACCGTTCGCGCCCTCAAGGAAATCCTTTGCTGGAGTGGATTCAAGATTGCAGGTGTGATTCAAAAAGGCGGAACCCATAAGCAAAATGGCCTTACGCCCAAAGAAATTGCCAAGTGCAAGAAGATTGCCTTGTCACTTGGTTCGCATTAAAGGCGTGAAAACGCAATCGGATTAAATTATCGGAAAGCCTTCACGATATTCCTTGATGATTTCCGGATGCGTCTTGGCGTATTCAAAAATTTTATCGCCGAGACCAGATTTTACGAGTTCGGTGAGAACTTGGCTTGGAACCGCGCCGATGCTTGGGCAGGTGGGCGTGAGGGCGATGACGAGTTCACCATCTTTGTCCATAATGCGGAGCGGCCAGATGGAACAGTCGAATGGCTTGTCTTCGGGCTTCAGGATGCAACCTTTTTGCGGATCCAGGAAGGTGCAGGGAACTTCTTCTTCGGGGTCGGCGGTTTTGTAGCCGCCAAGAATAACTTGACCGTCGCGGAACTCCCCCACCACGCCGTATTCGTTGGGCTTGCTGAGTTTTTCAACGACTTCGGGCGGGAACAGCGGGGTTTCCCAGAGGCTCTGCCTGCGGAAAGAGCAGCAGAACTTGCAGGCGGCGCATTGACTTTTGGAGAGGATGGAGGATAGCATTTGTCTTTAAATGTTATGGATTCTATCGGGGTTTCACCCCTCCAGAATGACGATGTGGGACTTGTCTAATATAGTTTGCGGGTAGTACGAGAGTTTGGCCTTGCGGAGTCCTTCGATGTTGACATCCTCTTCGCGGTTGATCAAATGAGCTCCCGTAGCCCAGAGTTTTTCGGCAAATAGTTTGTTTATGATCGCATATCCGCCATTCACGGCGTATTCATCAATGACCTTTTCAAAATGCGTGTCCCAGACGCCGGGCAAAATTTCTGAAGCCATCGTCATGCCGGCCGGAATTCCTCCAATATAGAGCACCGCCCCTTTCATGCCGAGAGCATCAAAGTGTTCAAGAGCCTCGCGGATGGCGCAGTATTCCGAGAATTTGGATTTTTCATCTTCGGAGCGTTCTGCCCAGGCGGCTTCGCGGCATTCGCAATCAGTATTGCTGGATTCTCCCAAGGTTTCGATATTGAGCCAACTCTTTTCGACCATGAGCGCGTCGGCAAAATTCTCCGGCGTAAGCGGGCGGATTTCGTAGTCCGAATAAGTCCTGTTAAATCGGGAAACGTGGTTGCGCTTTTTCTTGTACAGGTTTCCGGTCAAAGTGGCAAGACTTTCGGCAGAATAGATGTAGTCGCTGTCGCCGCGATTTTCTGTAAAATGAAGGGCGGATTTTGCGCCGTTCGCCCCGACTGTCTTAAAATACTCCCGCAAAATCTGTGCCCGAGGCTCGTCTACCAGGCAGAATTCCAGCGGACGGCCCGATTCGCGGGCATCTTCGACAATAAGTGCGAGCGCCGCCTCCGCATCGCCCTCTCCTAGCGGAAAGGCATAGCCCCTGCGGCTCCCTTGCCCGTTGTAATAGCGGAAGAGGAACCCCTCTTGCAAAGCGATTTGCGTTCCGTACTTTTGGCGCAGTAGATAGATATTCGCGAAGCTCGCGTCACTGCCGGTATAACCCGAATCGGCCACGGCCTTTGCCGCCGCAGCCCAATCAGAAATTTCTGGACTCTTAAAGTTTATCATCTTTCAGAAAATACAATTTTTCTTGTCGCAAGGAATAATTTTTTTACACCTTGCAAATACAACCGTAAACAGCCATTTCAAAACGGTTTTAAACCGCTTCCTGCAGCAACTGTGGAATCATTGCTGCAGACCATTCCTCGAAATCGCCGGCCTCGATGTGGTCGCGGGCCTGCTGCATCAGGTGCAGGTAAAAATGCAGGTTGTGGATGGTGGAAAGCGTCCAGCCGAGGGGTTCCTTGGCTTTGAATAGGTGGCGCAGGTAGGAGCGGCTGTAGTTGCGGCAGCAGTAGCAGTCACATTCCGGGTCGAGCGGAGCATCGTGCTGGTGCGCGAACTTGGCGTTCTTGTAGCGGAGCACTCCCCTGCTGGTATAAACGAGGCCGTCCTGGGCGTTTTTCGCAGGCAAAATGCAATCGAACATGTCGACCCCGCGCTTGATAAGCGAAAGCAAATTCCACGGCGTGCCCACCCCCATCACGTAGCGGGCGCGGTCTTCGGGCAGGTTGTCGGTGCAAAAATCCGCGATTTCGTACATCAGTTCCACGGGTTCGCCTACGGAGAGGCCACCCATCGCATAGCCGTCGGGAGCGAGTTCCTTGAGTGCCTCGATGGATTTTTTTCGGAGTTCCTTGTGCATGCCGCCCTGCACGATTCCGAAAAAGAATTGCGGGTAGCCGTGGAGCGGCGGATTCTTTTCGAGCCATTCCATGGCGCGGCGGGTCCATTTGAGCGTCAGGTCCAGCGAGTGCGAGGCCTCCTCGACGGTGCTCGGGTACGGAGTGCATTCGTCAAAAGCCATGATGATGTCGGCCCCGATTTCGCGCTGGGCCTGCATCACGGATTCGGGCGTGAACTTGTGACGGCTGCCGTCCAGCAGGCTCTTGAATTCCACGCCGTCTTCGGTAATGTGGCGAAAATCCTTGAGGCTCCAGACCTGGAATCCGCCGCTGTCCGTAAGCATGGGGCCGTTCCAGCCCATGAACTTTTGCACACCGCCCGCCTCGGCAATCAGCTTGGTGCCTGGGCGCAAGTACAGGTGGTACGTATTCGCGAGAATAATCTGCGCCTGCATTTCGCGGAGGTCCCGCGACGAAAGTCCCTTCACGCTTGCAGGCGTGCCCACTGGCATAAAAATCGGCGTCTCGATTGTGCCGTGGGCCGTGCGGATTCGTCCGCGGCGGGCCTTGCTCTTGTCGCTTGTCTTTATGAGTTCGAAGGGATTATTGTTCACGTGCTAAAGATAAATAATCGGGAAACCGGCCCGATATTCCTTTATGATGTAAGGATGCTTTTTTGCATATTCAAGAATCTTTTCGCCGAGGCCAGTTTTTACAAGTTCGTTGAGAATTTGGCTCGGAACTGCGCCGATGCTCGGGCATGTGGGCGTAAGCGCGATGACGAGTTCGCCGTCTTTATTCATGATGCGGAGTGGCCAGATGGAGCAGTCGAAGGGCTTGTCTTCGGGCTTCAGGATGCAACCTTTTTGCGGGTCCAGGAAGGTGCAGGGAACTTCTTCTTCGGGGTCGGCGGTTTTGTAGCCGCCAAGGACGATTTGGCCGTCGCGGAACTCCCCCACCACGCCGTATTCGTTAGGCTTGCTGAGTTTTTCAACGACTTCGGGCGGGAACAGCGGCGTTTCCCAGAGGCTCTGCCGACGGAAGGAACAGCAGAACTTGCAGGTATGATAGGATAGAGGAAAGCATAAAATTTCTTCACACATTAAGGCATAGGATGTATGGATTCTATCGGGACTTCGCCCCTCTAGAATGACGATGTGGGACTTGTCTAATATAGTCTGCGGGTAATATGAAAGTTCGCCTTGCGGAGGCCTTCGATGTTGATGTCCTCTTCGCGGTTTATCAAATGAACTCCCGTAGCCCAGAGTTTTTCGACGAATAGTTTGTTTATAATCGCATAACCGCCATTGTCCGCGTATTCTCCGATGACTTTCTCGAAATGGATGTCCCATGCGCCGGGAGCAGTCTCAGAAGCCATCGTCATGCCGACGGGTTTGCCTTCTACGTACAGGACTGCGCCCCGCATCTGGAGAGCGTCGAAGTTTTCCAGCGCTTCCACGATGGCGCAGTATTCCGCCATGCGTGATTTTTCGTCTTCGGAGCGTTCGACCCAGGCGGCTTCGGCGCAGTCACAGGGCAGTTCGACACTCGATTCTCTCGGGGCGGCACCCGCATTCTCATTTGCATCGCCAGCATTATCTGCAGGATCGCCTTTCAGCCAGCGATTTTCCACGTCGAGGGCATCGGCGATGTTTACACCCGTAATTTCACGCAGTTCATAGTTTGCATAAGTGCGGTTGAATCGCGAAATGTGGTTGCGCTTTTTGCGGTACTGGCTACCCGCGAGCGTCGCGAGGCCTTCGGCAGTTTTCCGCAGAAGATAAATGTTTGCAAAATTCGCGTCACTACCGGCGTAACCCGATTCTGCCACAGCCTTAACGACCGCTCGCAATTTTGAAGTTCGGGAGAAACAAAAGAAAGCATGGGCTTAAAATAGCCAAAAAAACAGGTTAGACCTGAAAGCCGCTTTTCGAAAAGAAGACAATATTTTTATCTTAAAAATTTCTATCATTAAGACTACAAAACTAACGGAGTATTTATGAACAAAGCCGTTTTTCTTTTTGAAATTGTAGCCGTTTTTGGCATCGCATTAACGCTAGATGCCTGTGGCGACGACGATTCCTCCAGCCGCAAAATAATCACCGAGGTCAACTCCATCTACGAACTCGGTAGCTGCAACGATATCAACCAGGGCGACACCGTTTACGCCAAGGAGCAGGACGCGGAGTACTACTGCGACAACCAAAGCTGGACCCCCGTCCCCAAGAGCGATTCTTTAAGTTCCGCAAAATCTCCCAGCAGTGTCGCCAGTTCCTCGTCCATGACCAAGGCGGAACTCGATAAATTTACCGAATTGTGCAAGGCTTCCGGCGGCAAGGTAAAAGACGGTGCCTGCTCCTGTAAAAACGAGCTCTGCGATGTCGGTGCGGTCTGCAACACCATCACGGGCATCTGCGGCAACCAGAGCAAACCAACTGACATAGACTCCACCGCCAGTTCTTCCTCGACCGCGACCACATTCGCCGACTTGTGCAAGGCATCTGGCGGTACGGCAAAGGATGGAATTTGCGTCTGCGACGAAGTCTCCTGCGACGAAGGCGTTCTCTGCAACACCAAGAGCAAGGAATGTGCGAACAAGGACGCTGTTGAAATCGAGTGCGACGACAGCTACAAGAGTACATGCTCCGACAGCCCTGCAAGCATCGGCATTGTCAAGGAATGCATGAAGGGAATCGTCGTGAACCGCTCGTGCGGCACGGTCTCTTGCAACGAAAAGGGCACGGACTGCGGCGAATGCCTCAACGACGTGCAGACCTGTACCGAGGACAAAAACTTCAAGGCGACGGTCACCCGCTGCGAAAAGGGCAAGAAAGTAACTGAAAGTTGTGACGGAAAATCCTGTGACCCGCGCGACAACGGTTGCGGCGAGTGCACGAACTACGAACACACATGCACCAACGATGACGAAGGAAAGGGAACCGTCTACGAGTGCGTCGCCGGCGAAGCCAAGAAGGCCGTTTCCATATGCGGCAACAAGTCGTGCCGTACCGACAAGGCCATCTGCGGCGAGTGCCTGAACGGCGAACTGAGGTGCGACAACGACATCAACAACAACGCCATCATGTACAGGTGCGTCGACGGGCAATGGGAACGGCTCCATAACAAGTTCGACCCGCTCGACAAGGAGTATTACCAATGCCCCGTCGCTTGTAGAGAAGGCACCGATCCACAGAAGATGGAGAACGAATGCGACATAGACCAATGTTCTAATTGTGATCCTTGCTGGGGTGAGCCAATGGGCGGAGCGCCTTCCAATCCAAATCCTTGCTACGACGAGGAACGTTGCAAGAAAATCCTTGCCAATGAAGACCCCGACTACCCGCCGTTTAGGAGTTTCGAGACGAAACAGAAATGGAAGGATCTGATTCCTAGTAAAAAGATGGCAGCGAAAGAAGTTCACGGCTACAACTGGACGAATCACAAACCAGTCTCCGCTCCTGAAGAACGCGTGGAAGATTTTGAATTCGACCTTACTAACGAGACGCGCCGCGTATCGTGCAACGCCCTGGGAACCAACTTCGGCAAATGCCACAACTCCCTGCAGACTTGCATTAACAAGGATTACCACACCGGCGGATTCATGGTTGTCTGCTTCAACGGAGACCTTGTCGATGACGACGGCAATGGAGACGGCATCGCTTGTAATTGCGAAATAACAGCAAACAACGCCAACGGATGTTGCTACACCAGAAGCGCCTGCTTCAAGCAGACCAACTGGTCGAGAGACCGCTGCGCTAAGCCCTCGGGCAACGAAAACGACGATTAAGACAACAATCAGAATCGTCCCACCAATAAATTGAAAAGGAGCCTAACGGCTCCTTTTTTGCGAATGAAATTTCACCTATTTATTCACGATTCTTGTCACTGCAGGTAAGTCGCCCGCTTCGGCGCGAATAATGTAGCTCCCCTTGGGATAAGAGGCAGGAATAATCCAGCCATTGGTTCCTCCGAGTCGAACGCCATTCAAATCGAACACTGTATATTTCGTATAGGCAGGATTTGCAAAAGTCGTCTTGTGGAGAGTGCTTTGGGAATCATCTAGAACATCGTCCGCGTTAGGCTTTCGCACCTTGAGTTCTTTCGCCATAAATTCAATAATGTATGAACCGTCGCTTTCGGGTACAATCTTCTTGCCAGCTTGTTCCACGACGGCATTCTCGTCAACACTCTGCGTATCGATTTTCACGCGCAGCGGAACACTTTTCGGCATATGTTCATTCGGAATTTCCCAAGTCACTGTAAAACCATCATCGGTAGCGTTTGAAGTCGCGGCATCGACAACAAAGTGCGCACGATGGTAAGCACCGACCGTCCCAAACGGAGCAACCCACAATTTATTTTCGACGGCATGTTCAAATATTTTCTTAATGTCCGATGGATTAATGGCGTAGTCATCCCCCGCATCATCCGTGACTCCGTGATTCAGCACAACGAGCCAAGATCCATCCTTCACCTGAACATCCCAGGGGTTAGCCCCTTCGAAATTTCCAATATAGGCAGCCGTATCAAGCGCCGAAAGCATTTCGGTAACAGTCGCACCCGAGCGCGTCCAGATTTTTGCCTGAAGACTCATCCAATCCGGCTCCGTATCCCAATCGTTGCGTCCATGCCACCCACAATCACGATTGATAAAGTGCCGTTTGGCAATTACATCCTTAATTTTGGCGTTATTCTCGCAGAAGGGTGTCGCAAGCGACGTCACCTTCACATCTGCCCCCTGCTCCGCAAGCGTACTTTCAATCGTTTCCGCAAACTTGACGATTTCTTCTTCAAGTTCGCTATCACTGCCGACTCCAGTCAAGTGCGCATGCGTCTTGGTATGGTTTCCAATTTCGTTACCCGCCTTTGCAAGCGCAGCAAAACCCGCGGCATTCTGCTTCAGGCCATTTCCCATGTCCGTTAGAAAGAACGTCACGTGGACATCCGGTAAATCATCCAGCATCGGCTTCAAGTTCTGCGGCTGATTTGCAAGAGCATCGTCAAAAGTAAAACTTACTGCCCCGACATGGCCGTTCCAGGGCACGGTATTTATAGGAGTTCCTGCCATACTATGTCCTGCCAAACTAAGGGAAATACAGCTCGCCACAACCGCAGCACGCATTCTAATTTTATAAATGTTCATATTCAACTTCCAAACAACTACCCCACAATTTACTATTTTTACGCCGTTCAAATTTTAACAAGGATTAACAATGAGCAAGAATTACAAGATTGCAGTGCTCCCGGGCGATGGTATCGGTCCGGAAGTGATGAAAGAAGCTGTCCGCGTGTTGGACGTTGTTTCCAAGAAGTTTGGTTTCGACGTGAATGCCGAATGGGCAAACGTCGGTGGCGCCGCCTACGACGAAAGCGGTTCTCCGCTGCCGGAAAGCACCCTCAAGCTGGGCGAAGCTTCTGACTGTATTCTTTTCGGTTCCGTGGGTGGCCCGAAGTGGGAACACCTCCCCCCGAACCTGCAGCCGGAACGCGGCGCACTGCTCCCGCTCCGTAAGCACTTCAAGCTTTTCTGCAACCTCCGCCCGGCCCGCGTCTATAAGGAACTCGCAGGCGCTTGCCCGCTCCGTGCCGACATCGTGGGCGACGGTTTCAACATCCTCACCGTCCGCGAACTGACGGGTGACGTTTACTTTGGCCAGCCGAAGGGCCGCGAAGGCGTTCCGGGCTCCAAGGAAGAAATCGGTTTCGACACCATGAAGTACAGCCGCTACGAAGTCGAACGCATTGCCCGCTTCGCTTTCGATGCCGCCATGCTCCGCAACAAGAAGGTCGCTTCTATCGATAAGGCCAACGTGCTCACCACCAGCGTGCTCTGGCGCGAAGTCGTGAACGAAGTCATTAAGGACTATCCGGAACTCACTCTCGAACACCTCTACGTCGATAACGCTGCCATGCAGCTCCTGAAGCGCCCGCGTGAATTCGACGTGCTCCTCTGCCCGAACCTCTTCGGCGACATCCTCACCGACGAATGCGCCATGCTCACCGGTTCCATGGGCCTCCTCCCGTCCGCTTCTATCGCCGAAGGTTCCTTCGGTCTGTACGAACCGGCCGGTGGTTCCGCTCCGGACATCGCTGGCAAGGGTATTGCTAACCCGCTCGCCCAGATTCTCTCCGTGGCATTGATGCTCCGCTACACCTTCAAGGAAGAGGAAGCTGCAAAGGCTATCGAAGCTGCTTGCGAAAAGGTGATTGCCCAGGGCTTCCGCACTGGCGACATCTACCAGGAAGGCTGCACCAAGGTCGGCACGACCGGCATGGGCGATGCGATTATCGCTGCGCTCGGCTAATAAGACCTCAACTTTTCTCACAAGAGTTCCCCCGCCTTGCGGGGGTCTTTTTGTGAACGAAGTGTGGTTATCAACTCCGAACTCTGAATTCCGAACTCCGAATTATCTATGCTCAACACAACTCTCTGCTACATCGAACAAGACGGCAAGTACTTGCTGCTCCACCGCGTCAAGAAAAAGAATGATATCAACAAGGACAAGTGGATCGGCATTGGCGGCAAGTTCGAGGAATGGGAATCTCCCGAGGACTGCATCAAGCGCGAGGCTCTCGAAGAAACAGGCCTCACGCTGATTCGCCCGAAGTACAGAGGGATAGTCACCTTCATTAGCGACGGCATGGACCAAACCGAATTCATGCACCTGTTCACGGCGACAGAATTCACTGGCACCCTCAAGGAATGCGACGAAGGCACGCTCGAATGGATTCCCAAGGAAGATGTGGCCAAACTCCCCCACTGGGATGGCGACTTAATATTCCTGGCGCTTCTCGAACGTGGCGAACCATTTTTCTCGCTCAAACTTACATACAAAGGAAATTCGCTCACCCAAGCCCTGCTGAACGATGAGCCAGTCATCCTTGAAAGTTTTTTAAAACATTTTTGCAAGTGATGTTTCTCACACTCTGCATTGCGATTCGTGTAAAAGACAAGGAATTAAATTGCGCTTTTCAGTGCAATTTCAACAACAATAACTAAATAAGTGTAAATATTTTTGTATTTTTTACAAAAAAGTTTATTCCAATTAAGATTTTATTTTCTATCTTATTGGTTACTCCAAACCAACCCCTAGCAGAGTACACGTTTACCGTGTGCTCTGCGTTTTTATTTACCATTTGGCAAGGGCAGCCCTGACTATTATCGGCACTGCGTAAGCAGTTACCATTTAGCCAGGGCGTTGGTAATAATGAGGTCTTGAAGTTTTTCGATGGCGCGGGTCTGACCGTGACGGTCTTCGGTCTCATTCGCCTGCACATCGTAAGTGCCTTCGGCACTCAGCGACTTGGATTCGTAAATAACACGTTCCTTTACGTTGTCGTAAAACTTGACACTTACGCGAATCGTCACGCGGTAGGTTTCCACGTCACTGGAACTGTTATAGTTTTCCGGCTTATTCGTATAGCTCAAGAGAGTCATTTCGAAATCAGCATTGGCATTGTCGTTGACGACACGCACACCGCCCGCATTCTTTCGGAACATTTCGAGCACCCCGGCGCGGATGTTGTTGGCCAGCACCGGGTCAAGCGTCTTGTCTTCGACTTCGTGAATCTTGACCGTCTTGATATGGCTTGGGAGCGTCGATGCCGTAAAGCTATAGCAACCACTCAAGAGCCCTACACACAGGGCAACCGCGACTAAACAAATTAAATAAGACGCCTTTTTAGCAAACATGTCTCAAATTTAAAAAAAACACTCCCAAGGGAGTGTCCTTAAAGCAACAAATCTGTTAATTCCTAGAGCGATGTCTTGAAAGTCCTAGAACCAACCTTCACAATGTACACTCCCTTAGCTCCAGTGTATACCTTCTGGGCGCCTGCAATGCCACGGGTCGTGCTAACGACGTTGCCAAGGCTATTGAACACGGTGATAGACATGCCCTGGGCTCCCACAACCATGAGGCTGTTGTCAGAAGACTTGTAGACAGAGACCAAGGCCAAGCTAGGATCCATCCGCAACGCATCGATACCCTCGCTAGATGAAGACAGATCCTGATTTGCTATTTCGGAAGAATTTGATGATTCTGGTTCAGGTTTTTCGCTAATAAGGCCATTTACGTCCCATTGCTTCACGAAGTTCCAGATGTCCGAAACGTCTGCATGGGAAGGACTGTGACCACGGCCAGGGAGTTTCAAATGCTTGATATAGACCCCCTTATCGCAAGGTCCCCAAGTGTACATGGTTCCACCCGAGTTTTCAGCATTGGGATAGTTGCCCTGTTCTTCAGCCTTTGACGGACAATTAAACTGATCGCGGTAATTCTTTAAGAAATTCTCAACCATACTGTAATTCAACACATCGTCGTTTGTTCCGTGAATATGCATAATGGGAACAGGGCGTTGAGCTTTCGACGCTCCGTAAACATTCGGCCCAGAACAAGGGGCGAAAGCCGCAATTTTGTCGGCAATTTTGCTCATGGCATGGTAGGTAAACATGCCACCCATCGAAAATCCCGAAAGGTAAACTCGCGTGGTGTCGATATCATAGTCCTTGACCATCTGCTCGATAATCTGCACCACCCATTTAGTATCCTTGTCTCCCTGGATATCCCACGTACTCATCCCCGTAGCACCCCTCGGATAAACGACGACAAAGCCCGCCGTATCAGCAACCGTTTCCCAATGGGTATTATTCTGCTGGTAATTCGGGTCCTGGTCCATGCCGTGCAGAGAAAGAAGCAACGGACTCTTCGGTGCAAGATTTGACGGTGCATAGACATGAATGTCTCGGCCCGAAACAGACACCTTTTTGTAGTCATTGATGGTTTTTCCGCCGCCGTTGCCACCCCAGTTTCCCCACTGGGCAAAAGACAACGACACTGCTGCCAATACTGGTAACAAGTATTTCATTTTTAACTCCCTAGATATTATATCTTGAAATACAATATATATCCCAAAAAATAGGATTAACTCAATCCACGACACAATAATGTTGTTGCAAAAGACAACGCCGAAATTTAATACGCACTCTATTTTTTCCGCTTTTTTAATTCTGAAATCCGAACTCCGAATTCCGAATTAACTATCTTTAACCCGTAAAATTTTTATCATCCGAGGCATAAAATGCTTGACATCAAAAAAATCCGTGAAAATCCGGAATACTACATTGCTGAAACCGAAAAGAAATATACGACCGTAAGCCTTCGTGACGTGCTGGCAGTCGATAACGAACGCCGCCCGCTCCTCACCGAAGTCGAACGCCTCAAGAGCGAACGCAACGCCCAGTCCAAGAAGATTGGCGAACTCAAGAAGAAGGGCGAAAACGCCGACGAAGCTCAGGCCGCTACGCGCGAACTCGGCAACAAGATCGACGAACTCGACAAGAAGCTCAAGGAACTCGACTACAAGCAGACCGAAATGCTCATGCACGTGCCGAACATCGCTCCGCGTTCTCCGGAAGGCAAGGACAGCTCGGATAACGTTGTTGAAAAAGACGGTCCGATTCCGGCCGACTACTACACCAAGAACGACGACTTCGCCCGCGTTGACCACAAGACTTTGGGCGAACGCCTCGGCAT
This sequence comes from Fibrobacter sp. UWH4, assembly GCF_900142475.1. Lineage (NCBI taxonomy): Bacteria > Pseudomonadati > Fibrobacterota > Fibrobacteria > Fibrobacterales > Fibrobacteraceae > Fibrobacter > Fibrobacter sp. UWH4. Next base: position 272,707 of record NZ_FRAY01000003.1, on the reverse strand, counting down.
TTTTGACTTCGAACGCGGCGCCAAGATTTCCGGTTCCGGCTTCCCGGTCTACCGCGGTCTCGGCTCTCGTCTCGAACGCGCCCTCATCCAGTTCTTCCTCGACGAACACCAGAAGGCTGGCTTCGAAGAATTCACTCCTCCGTACCTGGTGACCCGCAACACCATGCGCGGCACGGGCCAGCTCCCGAAGTTCGAAGAAGACATGTACCGCTGCGACAAGGATGACGACCTGTTCCTCATCCCGACTGCAGAAGTGCCGCTGACCAACCTCTACTCCGGCGAAGTGATTCCGGAATCTGAACTTCCGAAGCGCATCTGCGCCTACTCCGCCTGCTTCCGCCGCGAAGCCGGCTCCTACGGCAAGGACACCCGCGGTCTTCTCCGCTTACACCAGTTCAACAAGGTGGAAATGGTCTACTTCGCCCATCCGGAACACAGCTACGAAGACCACGAGGAACTCACACGCTTCGGTGAAAAGCTCCTGGAAAAGCTCGGCCTCCCCTACCACCGCTTGGCCCTCTGCAAGGGCGACCTCGGTTTCGGTGCCGCCAAGTGCTATGACCTCGAAGTCTACGCCCCGGTGGAAAAGAAGTGGCTCGAAGTGAGCTCCTGCTCGAACTTCGAAGACTACCAGGCACGCCGCGCCAACATCAAGACGAAGATTAACGGCAAGAACGTCTACGTCCACACGCTGAACGGTTCTGGCCTCGCCACTCCGCGCGTGATGGTCGGCATCTGCGACAACTACCAGCAGAAGGACGGCTCGCTCTTGATTCCTGAAGTGCTGAGGCCGTACATGGGTGGGCTTGAGGTTATTAAACCGAAAGCCTAACCATGTGTGAAGATTTTTCGTCAAGAAAAATCTGAGTGCGAGGTTTCGCAAGAAACCTTGCCTGCTCGTTAGGGGGGCTAGAGAAGATTGAACCTAAAAAATAATGAGACTAGGGAGTGCACGCCCTCCCTAACCACCTCCCGGGCTTCGGCAAATTGAGTTTGTCTTGCGCATACGCTTTGCGTATGCGTTTTATTTATTTTTTTCTTAAAATTTTTGCTTTTATTTCCCATCAAACTTGTTACTTTTTTTATATTTCGGTTCAATTTAAACACCTCTCTCATGGAGAATCCATAATGAACATTAAGTTGCTTACCCTCGCTACCGCTGTCGCTGTTTCTGCTGCTGTCGCACAGGACTACGACGAGTACGAAGAATCCACCACCACCGAAGCTTCCACTGAAGCCGTTCAGGAAGAATCTGAACCGGAACCGGCTCCCGTTGCTGCCGCTCCTCAAGTTGCCCCGCAGCCGATGCCCGTTTTCCAGGAACCGGCTCCTGTTGAACAGCCCGCTGCAGCTCCGGCACAGGGCCTGAACGTTCTCCATGGCAATGCCTACAACATGGTTGGCAACGAAGCTGCCGCCTCCACCATCGGTAGCGACATGAACGCCATTTACAAGATGAACGGCCGCAAGTTGATTTACGTCGAACCGTCTGACCAGTATGGCGCATTGGCCCTCGGCAGTGGTTCCATGACTTACCTGCTCGCCTTTGACAACAGCAACGGCCTCGGAATGCTCACCGCAGGTCTCGCCATGAAGAGCTTCGGCGTGGCTGTTGACGTTGCCCTCGACAAGAGATGGGAATCCCGCGAACAGGAAACTGCAAATACCAAGAGCACCAGAGATGCTTCTACCACGAACGCTGGTGACATTGTCGCCCTTCGTATTGGTGCGCTCCTCGGCGGTTTGGACCTCACGGCTCGCCTCTACTGGCTCACCTACCAGACTGAAACCGATACCGAAACCGACGCCAACGGCGCAAAGGTTGACCACGACGAAGACTACTGGACTCTCGGTGCAGACCTCGCCCTTTCTAACAGTCCTTCCGCCAAGGGTCTCGCATGGTCCGTCGGCGTGAACTTCTTCCGCCACACCGACTGGCAGAAGGATTCCCAGGGTAACCAGAGCCGCGAAGTCACCGGCGAAGACGCCTACATCCAGTTCCAGCCGTTCTTCAACCTGGGTACTCCGGTCTTCCAGACAGCTTCTGCTAACGTCTTCCTTGGCTTGAACACCTTCGCCCCCATCCGTCTCTATGATGAAATCGAAAATGGCGCAGGCGAAAACACCGAGACCAACAATCGTAATTCCATCAGCCTCTACACCAGCCCGAACATCTTGGGCGAAATGGCCATCAACGAAAACTGGATTGTTTTTGCCGGTGCAACCTACCTCTGGAACGTGTTTAGCCGCAGCGCAACCACCATCGAACAGGGCAAGAACACCGACGAAACTTCCATTATCACTATGCGTACTAACGGCACCGTGGCAAACGGCGGTATCCGTTTCCAGTACAACAACCTGATCGTCGAAGCTTCCATTGCAGACGACCTGGGTAGCCAGTCCTGGAGCGGCCTTGTCGGCAACCTCGGCGTGTTCCTCACGTTCTAATCTCCCAGAGGTGATTTATGTACAAAGTAACAAAGTACGCACTCGCAGCAGGTATGCTGGCCTTGGTCGCTTGCTCTGGCAAGGGATCGACCGATGCTGTACTTACGGGTGACGAAACCAGTCCAGATGCAAACACGACATCTTACTGCTTGGCCTCCAATGATGAAGAGCCTGTCATTTGCGGTAGTGTGCCTAAAAACCTGTGCAAGAACAACGGCGAAGCTGAAGACAAGTTTACTTACATGATCGTTTCCGCTTGTCCGTCTGGCGCAAAAAAGCAATGTACCTCGTCTATTTACGGAGACATTTCCGTTTACGACGACGAGATTTCTTGTAGCGATTTCGCAGACGACGATGATGACGAAAACATCAGCGACGACGACTACGATAGCGATGACGATTATGACAGCGACTCAAGCTGGGACTCCGACGACTGGAGCTCCGACGATGACGACGACTGGGATATAGCCCCTATATCCAATTCAGGATCCATCGAAAGCGTCTGTGACACATACGTTGAAGCTTGTTCGGGCATCTATGCTTGCAACGATGGCGAAGTGTATTCCTGCACATCTAGCAGCTGTACCAAAATCAGCGAGAGTGATGCAATGTCCGCTTGCGGATTCGAGTACTAAAAATCGCAACATCTAAATAAACAAGAGCGGACCGTTGGTTAATCCAACAGGTCCGCTTTTTATTGGGGCACATCGCTTTCCATATTGTTTCATTATTGCTATTTTTATGCTATGGTCTTAAATATCATTTGGCTCGTATTTTTCTTTGGCGCATTTGTCGCCTGCATGATTCAATGGATCGCCTTCGGCGATTCCGGCATTTTCAACAAGGCAATCCTCGGTGCATTCGACATGTCGAAAACGGCATTCGAAATTGCCTTAAGGCTTACCGGCATCCTTTCGCTTTGGCTCGGCATTATGAAAATCGGCGAAAAGGCAGGCGCAGTCCAGATTCTCGCCAAAATCGTCTCGCCGCTGTTTAGCCGCCTGTTCCCTGAAATACCGAAGAACCACCCGGTTATCGGAACCATGCTCATGAACATCAGCGCCAACATGCTCGGTCTCGACAACGCCGCCACCCCGATGGGCCTCCAGGCCATGAAGCAACTACAGGAAATCAATCCGAACGAAGACAAGACCGTCGCGAGCAATTCGCAAATTATGTTCCTGGTGCTGAACGCAAGCGGCCTTACGCTGATTCCAGTAAGCATCATGACCTACCGCGCGCAGATGGGCGCCTCCAATCCGAGCGACGTCTTCCTTCCGCTCCTGCTTTCTACGTTCTTCAGCACTATCGCCGGCATAGTCGCACTCAGCTTTTTCCAGAAGGTCAAGCTCAAGGACCCAGTAACGGTCGCCTGGCTCGGCGGACTTTCGGCTTGCGTTATTTCTATCATGGTCTACTTCAGCCACCTGACGGCAGAAGCCATCGGCACGACCAGTCTCTTGATTAGCGGCATCGCCCTGTTCGGCATCATCGTAGCCTTCCTCGGACTCGCCGTATACAAGAAGGTGCAGGCCTACGAAGCCTTTGTCGAAGGAGCGAAAGATGGCTTCCATACCGCCGTGATGATCATTCCGAACCTGGTCGCCATCCTCGTGGGTGTCGCCGTTTTCCGTGCAAGCGGTGCCATGGACTTGTTGCTGAACGGCGTTTCCTGGATTCTTGGACTCTGCGGAGTGGGCAACGATATCGTGCCAGCCCTCCCCACTGCCATCATGAAACCCTTGAGCGGTAGCGGTGCCCGCGGCATGATGATCGACGCCATGAAGACTCTCGGTCCAGACAGCTTTGCAGGTCGCCTGAGCTGCATGTTCCAGGGAGCCGCCGATACGACCTTCTACATTATCGCGGTGTACTTCGGTTCCGTAGGAGTAAAGAAGACTCGCCACGCCGTTACATGCGCCTTGATCGCAGATGCAGCCGGCGTGATTGCAGCAATCGCAATCGCCTACCTGTTCTTCCCGCCTAACTAATTCAGATTTCGGAATTCAGAATTCGGATTTCAGATTTCAGATTTCGGAATTCGGATTTCAGAATTATTTCTAATAGAATCATAAGTCACCCTGAGCGAAACATCTAGTTCAGGATGACTTTTTTTTATTCACAATTATTTTGTTGCTTGCACGATAAGCAGAGCTAGGTAACCGACATAGACGGCTAAAAGAATGGCGCCGGCAATACGGTTCAAGCGGCCATCGCCTTTACGCCTAAAGCCAAGCACAATCAAGGCAACGGTCAAAGCAATCATCAAGGGCATGTCGCGATAAGTGACAGCCTTTTCAATTGCATCCATCGGCGAAACAATCGCCGCAATGCCAACCACCGCAAGCGTATTGAACAAGTTCGAACCGATGATGTTGCCCAGAGCAATGTCGTTTTCGCCTTTACGAGCAGCGGCAATAGAGCTAGCCAATTCCGGAAGAGATGTTCCAACGGCAACAATCGTCAAGCCAATCAGAAGGTCGCTCACGCCAAGCGTACGGGCTATTTCAACAGCACCCCAGACAAGGGCGCGAGAACTCACGACAAGCAACACAAGACCAAGAACTAACCAAAAGACAGATTTTCCGAGAGACACCTTTTTCGGTTCGGCAGAATCAGCTTTCCCCGACAGGCTTTCGGATTTTTCCAACTTGGCTTTTTTCAGTTCGCGATGAATGCTGTAAGCCATTGCGGCTGCAAAAACAGCAAGCAACAGAATGCCGTTCCAACGAGCGACGCTTCCATCCCAAACGAGGATAATCGAAAGAACTGAAACCGCGAGCAGAATCGGCAAATCCCCGCGAAGCACGGAACGCTGCATCAAGATTGGAGAAATCAGTGCGGTCGCCCCCAAAATCAGCGCAATGTTTGCAATGTTGCTTCCATAAGCGTTTCCAAGCGCAAGCTCAGGATTTCCCTGCGCCGCAGAAATCGCAGACACCGTAAGCTCCGGAGCAGAGGTTCCGAAACCAACAATAACCATACCAATAAGGAGCGTGGACATGCCGCAGAATTCAGCAACACCTACGGCACCATCCACAAATTTGTCCGCACTCCAGACGAGAACGGCCAAGCCAACAATTACAGCAACAATAGCAAGTATCATAGACTAGAACGGATAGAGAGTGATACCTACGTTGAAGGAGGAGGCATCCAAATTCAAGTTCGTGTACTTAAAGTGACCATCGTAAAGATCGGACATACCGAGATTAGCGGCAATATCAAGCGAGATATACTGATTGGCCATAATCGAGAAACCGAAAACGAACGCCCAATCCATCGCATTACGGTAGTCATCCATCAGGTCTACGCGACTAGAGACATGGTTGTCATTGCGATCTGTATAAGAGATCTTCAGCTTGTCATAAAGAGGAATACTCATTTCGACACCGAGATCAAAGTAAAGACTGGAAGACGGAGCCTTGAAGGTGAACAGAACCGGAATATCGATCATCTTCTGCCTAAATTCGAAATTTGTCGGGACTTGGTTAATGTAGTAGGACTCACTCGCCTTGGTCTGTTCGTACATAGCACCAATCTTAAGGCCCATCGTATATTCACTCAGGGGAATCAAGGCCATGAGACCCGCTTTCCAGTTCATACCGGTATAGCGGTCGCTATCCCAATCATTGCCGGATATCTGGTAGGCGCCGACAGAGGCGTGCGCACCGATCTTGAACTTCATCGGCTTGAGACCCATCAGGTTGTCCATGGTCACGGTATCCTTGCCTTCACGTTCGGCAACGTAAACCGTACGGACGGGCACGCCATCTTCACGAGTGTAGACCGTTTCGTAATAAACCACATTCTTTGCATCGCGGAAACGTTCAACCGCCTGAGGATCCTTGTCGGCACCGCGAACAGCCTTCGGGGCCACGACAACGGCTGGTTCCTGCACCGGTTCCGCAGGAACGGGTGCAGCGACGTCGGAACTTGAGCTGGCGGGAGCAGCTTCAGCGGCATCGGCGCCACGGACTGCCACGGGAGCAGCTTCTTCGGGAGCAGCTTCAACAGCGGCAGGAGCTGCTGGGGCCGCCTGTTCTGCGACAGTTTCTGCCGCGGGAGCAGCAGGTTCAGCAACAGGTGCCGTAGCGGAATCAACCGGAGCCTGCGCAAAGGACATCGCCGTCATGGCGACTATAGCGAGAAGACCTTTAATTGTACGATTCATAGAATCCTCCACTTATACATCAGTATTATAGCATTTTTTACCTTAAAAAAGCAAATTAGAGCCTCAAAAAAATGACCAGAAGCCCCAAAAAGCGGATGGAAAACCCAAAAAGCGGACAGAAAACTCAAAAGACTTTTTCTACTTTGACTTTTATGAACTATTGCCCCCACTGCCATTCCCCACTCAAGGAAAACGCCACCTTTTGCCCGCACTGCGGAAGCGACAAGGAAACCGGCTGGAGCGAAGGTTCGGAATTTACCGATCTCGAGACACCGGACTACGAAGAAATAGTCGATAATGAATTCGGTTCCAAGAAAAAAGCGAACCCGCTTGCCATCGTAGCGGCAATCATCGTCACCCTGGCATTTATCGCAGCAATGGTGCTACACTAACCGAGAGTCTTTTCCAGGGAATCCAGGATTTCGGCGGCCTCGCTGAAATCGTAATCTTCAAGCAGTTCCTTCAGCTTGCGCAGAAGAACTTCTTGACTCTTTTCAAAGGCAATCCCGTCTATACCGTCCAAGATTCGTTTGCACTGGGTCGAAGAACAGGTATCCACCGCATCCTTCAAGGCGACAACCGCTTCACGCAACTTCTTTTCTGCTTCGGGATCATCCACTTTCTGGACAGGTTCGTTCTGTTCCGTCACGATATCCGTCAGAACGATATTCAGTTCGTCGACAAGTTCACGCAGGTTTTCTTCGAAAACATTGTAATCGCTAAAATTGCACTGTTTCTGTTCCAAGTCCGCTTCGAGCGTTGCCGCAAGGTTCTGGACATGGCCTGCGCCGATAGTTCCACAAAGTCCCTTAATCGTATGCACGATACGGGTCGCCTCTTCGTAATGGAACTGTTCTATCAGGGAACGCAGATTGAACGAATTTCCACCATAATCGCGGACGAAGCCCTGCAAAATCTTGAGGAACATATTGCGGTTGTTGTTGACATGGTAAAGCCCCGACTCCGCATCAAAATTCTTGACCTTCTGGAAATGCGAAATAAAGTCCTTGTCATCCTGCGAGATATCGACTTGATCGTCCTTCGCGGCGCCCTGCGTTTCTGCGGCAACCTGCAGGAACTTCGCCAGTTCCTCGTAAAGAATCGTCGGGTCAATCGGCTTTACGATATGCGCATTCATACCCGCTTCAAGGCATTCTTCCGTATCCTTCTTGAAAGCTCGGGCACTCATGGCGAGGATCGGCACCTGCTTGAAGTATTCATCTTCGCGGGCACGGATTTCGCGGGTCGCCGTAAGGCCGTCCATAATGGGCATCTGGATATCCATCAGCACCAGGTTGAACGCATCCTTCTTGAGCATTTCCAAGGCTTCTTTACCGTTGTTCGCGATCATCGTGGTAAGGCCGACGCTGTTCAACAGGGACACCGCCAATTCCTGGTTCATCTGGTTATCTTCGACCAGAAGAATCTTAGCTTCCTTGAAGTAGATTTTACCCTTTTCTTTCTTGGCCGCCTTCTGGTACGTGAGCGGATAACCGAAAGCTTCCTGCATGGCGCTCAACATGGAACTCAACTGCAGCGGCTTAGAGACAAACGCATTGAACCCGAGTCCTTCGGCCGTCGAAAGTTCACTTTCGTCAAAATGGATCGGATGCATCAAAATCTTGGGAATCGACTTCATCGAATCGCTCAGGCCATACACAAAGTCAAAACCGTTCAAGAGAGGCATACTGTAATCCACCAGGAACAGATCGTACGGATCCTCGTTGGCCTCTTCATGAGCCTGGATCAGCTCCAGAGCCTCGTCAACGGAACAGGCTTCCTCGACAACGCATTGCAGACGCGTCAGGTAATGGCGAAGAACCGTCCTCAAGTTCGCACAGTCATCGATCAGCAAGATATTCTTGTTGCGTAACCGGTCTTCACTTTTCCATTTCGGTTCGCCGGCCTGCGATGCCACGGGCAGAGAAATCGTAAAGAAGAATTGAGAACCTTCTCCCGAAACACTCGACACCTGCAGCTGACCGCCCATCAGTTCCACCAGCGACTTCGAAATCACGAGTCCAAGTCCCGTGCCGCCATACTTGCGCGTTGTAGAACCGTCCGCCTGCGTAAAGGCGTTGAACAGGCGCCCCAGCTGCTCGGGAGTCATGCCAATTCCCGTATCTTTGACGCAGAAATACAGCTTGACCGTATTGTTCACCTGCTGCAAGAGCTTTACACTCAAAGTAATGTCGCCCTTTTCGGTAAACTTGGTCGCATTGTTGATCAGGTTCGTGAAAATCTGCGAAAGACGGAGCGGGTCACCCATCAAGATTTCTGGAATATCCGGATCTACATCCACAATCAGTTCAATCGGGCGACCTGCAATACGAACTTCCGCAAGCGCCGCCACCTCGCCGATGACATCCTGTAACACAAGTTGCGTAATTTCCAGATCCTGCTTTTTCGCCTCAATCTTCGAGAAGTCTAGAATATTGTTGATGATGCCGAGCAAGGATTTTGCCGCATGACTAATGCGATCCACAAAACCGCGCTGGTGATTGTCCAGGTTCGTTTCCGAAATCAGGTGCGCCATGCCGATAATGGCATTCATCGGCGTACGAATTTCATGACTCATATTCGCAAGGAACTCGCTTTTCGCCTGGGTCGCCTGCTCGGCAATTTCGCGAGCCGCCACCACCTCCGAGATATCGATCATCGAAAGCATGTAGCCGACAACGGTTTCCTGCGTCTTCAAGGTGCAGCCTTCACCACGGAACCAAGTTTCCGAGGAACCGTCCTCGGGCTTCAGCATAAAGGAATCCTTCCAGACTTCGTCCTTCTTGAACGAATCAATCATCGAAGAGATAATCGATTTAGGCAGTCCCATTTCGGGAAGATCCATAATCGAAAGACCGATAAACGAACGCCATTCCTTGTTCAAGAATTCAGCAAGTTGCCTCGACATGTACTTGACATGCATATTCTTGTCAAAGATGATCAGAATCGAATGGTCGCCCGAAAGCATGATCGTATCCAAGATGGTATCTTTCTGGATTCCGCTCGTTTCGTCGGTCACCATGATCAGGAATCTTGTCGCACCGTTATCTTCGACAAGCACCTGGAACGACATGCCCCACCATGCCACTTCCCCGTCAGAATTCTGGACTTGCTCAATCGTCTTGCGTTCACTGGCAAGCATCTGGCCGCCCATGGCAACTCTGCGCGCAAACTTTTCAAAGGTTTCCGACTTGAAGAACTTGAACAAGCTTTCGTCCTTCATGTCCTCGCCGACGTTCAGGAAATCAACCACATAAGCACTCGCATGAAGAATGTCAAAATTCTCGTTCGTAAGGATAATCGTAAAATTGTCGCCTTTCCACAAAAGTGTATCGAACAAGGTACTGGAATTCACGCTGTCGTTCAGATCGCGCTGGATATAACGACGGAAAAGAATATGGGAAAGAAGGGCAGCAAGTCCCATCATCAGGAACACGGCGATGGCGACCACGCCGAATACCGTCGATGCGTGGTTGTCGATATTCGCGGCAATCCTGTTGTGCTGACTCACGTGGACAATATAGAACGGCAACTGGCTCAAAGGAGTCACCATGAAAATGAGCTGCTGGCGATGTTCATTCGTCTTTTCGAATCGCAAGATGCGCCCATCCATCAGCGTATCGGAATTGAACTTGTCCGAAACCAGCTGAAGCAAATTTTCGACGCTATCCTGCAGGACCTTTCCACGATTGATCTCGTACGGGAAATAGGTCAGGAGGTTGTCGTTTTCGCTCCCCACCAGCATCGTGACGCCGCCTTCTTCCTTGGCAAGCCCGCCCATCGAAAGACGCACCTTGTGAAGATTGATATCTTCGGCGACGGCTCCCTTGAACTTGTGATTCTTATCCCAAATCGGATACGAAAGCGAAAGCACCTGCTTGTTCACATCTTTGCGGAGAATCGGCCCCGTGTAGGCAAGTCCGCGTTTACGCGATGCTTCCAGGTACCAGCCCGTCGTGCGGAATTCCGTCTTCCCACTCTCAAGTTTCAGTCCGCGACCCGAAATGAAATCGCCGTCCTTGCTTCCGTAATAGACATCGACAATCCCTTCACCCCCCTGCTGCGTCTGCTTGTAAAGCATGGGCCGAAGCGCATTGTCCTTCGTTATCTGCTGAAAACGCTTTGAAAACGAGAGGAACTTATCTTCGCGATTCTTGAGAAAAGCCTCGACTTCGGTCTGAACGCGTTCGTGGAGCGCCGTCTCGGTATTGGCGACCGCCGAATCCACCAGCATGGAACGAACCGCATAAGAAAATATAAAGACCAACACAATCGCCGCTATAAAAGTCGGCAACACATAAACCATTGAAATACGGTTTCGAAGGCGACGACGCTGCGCATTGATGGGATTGTGGGTCAAATCAAAACCTCACTAGGATTCTTCTTTGAACCGGTCGTAAATGGCAGGAAGCTGCGATTCCAGTTCCATAAAGGCATCGACCACGTCCGGATCAAACTGGGTACCCCTTCCTTCCTGGATTTCCTTGACGGCAACTTCGTGCGGGAAAGCTTCCTTGTAGGGCCTCCTGGAAACAAGGGCGTCGTAGACATCGGCAACCGACATCAGGCGCGCACCGACAGGGATAGCGTCACCCTTGAGACCGTTCGGGTATCCGTCACCGTCAAAACGCTCATGGTGATTCAAGATAATTTCTGCAGAAATTCGCACCAGCGGGTGGTCCTTGAGTTCATGCGTCGCATTGACAAGCACATCGTAGCCCATCTGCGCATGCGTACTCATCACGGCCCATTCCTCTTCGTTCAGGCGGGCTGGCTTGCGCAGAATTTCGTCGGGAATGCCCACCTTGCCAATGTCGTGCAAGGGGGCCGCCGTTGCATAGTAGTCTATATATTCGTTATTGGGGATGGCATCCTTAAAACGCGGGTGATTGCGCAGTTTTTCGGCAAGCATCTGCACCAGCACCTGGGTACGCTTAATGTGCGCCCCGGTTTCAGGATCACGGTATTCGGCAAGTGCACCGAGACTCGTGAGCATCACCTTGAGAGTCTTGCGCAGGTCCACCGTCTTTTCTTCAACAAGTTCCTGCAGATGGTCACGCTGGTGCTTGAATTCAAGCTGGTTTTTGATACGGAGCTGTACCAGGTTCGGATGGAACGGCTTGGTAATGTAGTCGACCGCCCCAAGGTCCAACCCCTGCTGTTCACTCTTGGAATCCGCCTTGGCGGTCAGGAACAGGACCGGAGTATTGTCGACGAGCCCCTTCTCCTTCATCTGGTGAAGAGTCTCGTAGCCGTCCATTTCGGGCATCATCACATCGAGCAATATAAGATCAGGCTTGACCTTTTCGGCAAGCAACAGCCCTTTTTTACCATCCAGGGCAACAAAAACATCGTAATCGTTGGATAAAATGCCTTCGAGCACTTCGATGTTTGTTTTCGTATCGTCAATAACTAAAATTTTCGCGCGGGATCGATCCATACACTCCTAATATATCATTAAAATTTGAAATTTGTCCAATTTATATTATTCCAACTTGGAATAATATGCCTTTTTTTTCTCAAAAATGGCATTTTGCAACTTTATTATATGTTTTTTTCGAAATTCATGTGACATAAAATACACCTGGACCGTGGAAAAATTATCAACAATCGTATTTTTCAGGGCAAAACGGAACGAAACGGAGTAGTTATATTTGATGTAGGCAGCGATTAGTAATGAGGACTTGAGTCGAAATTACTGAGGTTATAGGAGAATGAAAATATGAAACGTTCATTTGCACTTGCGATTATAGGGGCGGGAATCGCCTTTTCCCAAGACATCGTCGAAATTTCGCCGTTCTGGGCCGCATACGACAGCGTCAAACTGGGCAATGCGATAAATGACCTCTATGAAGACCTCGTCCTTCCCGACTCCACCCCCCGTACCGACCGCAAATACCCTATCACCTGGGAAAGTTCGGACACCCTCTTCCTCGGACATGACGGACGCATCAACGGACGCTTCGTGGGCGAAAACAAGGTAGTTTCCCTGACCGCCAGCATCAAGAATGTCGACACATCGCAGCAAACCGAGAAAAAACTATTCAAGGTTTCCATCCACGGGTATGAACCCTACTCCAACTACCTTTTCGCCTATTTTCCGTCAAACGACAACGAAAATATCTACTACGCGCTGAGTAACGACGGTTACAGCTTTACCGCCATGAACAACGGCAAGCGCGTGGTGGCCGCTGATACCGTGAGCATCAAGAAGGGACTCCGCGACCCGCACGTGCTGCGCGCTCCCGACGGCTGGTTCTACATGGTAAATACCGACATGAAGAGCGCCGAGGGCTGGGCAAGCAACCGCGGCATGGTGCTCATGCGCTCCCGCGACCTCATCAACTGGGAACACAGCACGGTACATTTCCCGGACAAGTACAAGGGCAAGAACTTCGCGAACGTGACCCGTGTCTGGGCCCCCGAAACCTTCTGGGACGACACCTACGACAACGGCGACGGCACCAAGGGCCGCCCGCTAGTATATTTTTCGCTGTTGACCAACGATGGCACCATCCCCTACGACAAGGTGTTCTATGCCTACTCGAACAAGGACTTTACCGACTTAGAAGGCGAACCGCAGCATTTCTTTGACCGCGGCAAATCGACCATCGACATGGACATCGTCTACAACCCGGTCGACAAGTTCTACCACGCCTTCTACAAGAACGAAGGCGACGGCGGCATCTGCAAGGTGACCGCAAGTTCTCTCATGCCGAAAAGTGGAGCCGCCAGCGGTTCGCAGTGGAGCAAACCGAGCAAGGCCCTGCAACAGACGACCGAGGCCGTAGAAGGTGCAGGAGTCTTCAAGCTCATCAACCAGAACACCTGGGTGCTCATGTACGACTGCTACATGAACGGGCATTACCAGTTCACAAGCAGTTCCGACCTCGAAAACTTCAAGTTCGTGCAGGATACCAAGACGAGCGGCGCATTCACACCCCGCCACGGGACAATCCTCCCGGTTACCGCCGAAGAGACTGCAAAACTCATGAAAGCCTTCCCCACTCCGGACTTTGAACCGCGAGTGATTGACATTCCAGATTCCATCGGCGTGTGCGACGGCAAGAAGGTCGTTGGCCCCTGCAGCGGCACGAAGATTATCCCCTACGTGAAAATCGATGAAGGAGGCTGGAACGAGACACTCGATCTGAAGGTCGCGAAGGGCGCTACGGTGCAGTTCGGCCCGCACCCGTGGGACGGCAAGCTCTGGAGCTGGGAAGGCCCGAACGGATTCAAGTCGACGACTCGCGAAAACACTCTCAAGAACGTAGACGGCAACTTCAGCGGTTACTATACCGTGACTTACACCAACGAAACCGGCTGCAAGAGCACGGCGCGCATCAAGATGGTCGTCGACGATCCGGACAAGCCGTACGTGGAGCCGGACACGACTGTCAGCATTGCCAAGAAATACCGCGATTTCAGTAAACCCGCTCGCCTAAACCGTAACCCGGTTTACTTTGATTTGCTCGGCAACAGGCTCAAGGCCAAGCCGAGAAACACTGTTTATATAGAGCGGTAGATCAAGGATGTGGGATGAGTAGACAGTGGTTGGTGATTAGTGGTTAGGACTTATAGTCGCGGCGAAGCGGCCCTATTTACTAACCACTCACATTACATTCCTGCGACAGTCCTATTTAGCTTTATAAACGCATTTACCGGATCGGCATAATTCCAGATTCCGCCCAAAACAGAGACGCCCTGCACGGGGAGTTTTTTTATTTCATCGAGAGTTTCATGGTCAACGCCACCGAAAGCGATAACCTGCGGAACCTTAGGAGCAGATACACCTTGCTCCGAATTGGACGAATCGCGATTTGAATCACGTGCGATTAATTTATCCGCAACCAATCCGGCACCGAGCGTTTCGACCGGTTCGTAGACGGACTGCGGCTGGAACACGGGCCCCACCAAAGCCCCTGCTACCCACTCGGGAAGCATTTCAAGCTGTTCAAGCTTGCGGCAAAAAGCGATACAATTCACACGCTTCCAGCTTTCGGGAACATCTCCCAAAAGCGAAGTCGCCTCGGCGACGCACCCGCGCACATCCAGGTGTTCCGCCAGGTCGGGAGTCCCACGCACCCAGATGCGGTCACGGCATTCCATCGGGAGAGCCATAAGCCAGCGTTCATATTCGCTTTCGGTCGCATAAGGGGCACCGGTACGGCTCCGCTTCTGCAAAATAAGGCGCGAAAGCCCACGAGAAAACATCTGCTCGATATCGTCGAACTCAGCAGAAAAATCGTCAGGTGCGGTCGTAATCCAAAGACGCATAAAAAAAGCCCCGCAAGGGAATGCCCTGCGGGAAATCGACTAAAGCTTCACAGAATCCTGAGAGACGAACTTCTTGATCTTCTTGTCACCCATCCAGAGTTTCTTGTGGCTCTGCAGGTCGGTGAGTTCCAGGTCCACCTGGTAGAAAATAACGGACTTGCCGCCTTCCTGGTCCACGATGGTGTTAATGGTACCGGTCAGCATCCAGTCGGCACCCGTTTCCTGATGAAGATCCTTGGCAGTTTCTTCGGTTGCGTTCCCCTGCTGGTCGGCCACCTCGTTACGAAGTTCGGCGCGTTCGGCGGAATTTGCCACGAAGTCAACCGCCTCGGAATTCAGGAGGGTACGTTCCATGTCCTTAACGAAGGTTTCGACACTGATGTGTTCGTGGCTCTTGTTGCGGATTTTGCCAATGACGATGGTCGGAGTGCGGCCCATTTCGCCAATCACGCGTTCGATCTTGGCGCTGTGCAAGCAGCTCGTAATCATTTCTTCTGCAACCAGGCGAGAGTCGGTATCGTTCCACTTACCCGACAAATCCGTCGTAGATTTTTCATCGATACGGGTCACGGTCTTGCCGCCACCACCGCAGGCAACCATACCGAGAGCACAACCGAGAGCGAGAATCGTAAACAACTTACGCATTAGAAATCTCCTTGTAAATTTTTAAATAAATATATAAAAAATACCGCCGATCGAATGACCAGCGGCATTTTAAATTGTCAAAGAAAAATCGAATTACTTCTCAGCGAATTTCTTAGAGGCGGCCTTGACCTTCGGGTCGTTCTGGGCTTCCTTGATCTTCTGCTTGATACCGTCTTCAATCTGCTTCTTGAGCTTGGCGGCGAGGGCGGGGAAACGTTCTTCCAGGGAATCGCTAAAGACAGCCGGTTTCTTGGGAGCGGGAGCACCCTTACGCTTGGCGTTCAGGGGGCGCTTCTTCTTGGCCGGGGCCTTCTTTTCTTGGGATTTTGTTTCCTGAGGCTTGATTTCTTCTGTGGATTTGACTTCAGTTTCTTCTGACATAATAGATCTCTTGGAAATATTGTTAATTGACGGCGCAAAGATAGTAATTTTTTGATGTTTTCTCAAAAAAGCAATTAAAAATTATGCTTTTTCGAGTCAAAAAACGGGGGTGACCGCCACCTGCGGAACCCCTAGCCGTTCAGTTTCTTGTTTTCTAGCCAATGCGCGAGAACCGTAATGTCAGCCGGGCGGACACCGGGAATACGGCTAGCCTGGCCGAGTGTCAAGGGCTTGTGAGCATTGAGGCGCTGGCGACTTTCGATACTGACGGCGGTCACCTGCATGTAGTCGAAGTTTTCGGGCAGGCGCACGGATTCCATCTTCTTCTGGTCGTCGATTTCGCGGGCCTGCCGGTCGAAGAATCCTGCGTAGATTTCTTCGGCGTACATGAACCACTGGTCGCGGCGAGAAAGATTCAAGTCGGGCACGGCAGCCTTGAAAAGTTGTTCCGGATCGATTCCCGGACGACGCAACACGTTGATCCAACGGGTGCGTTCCGTCGAAAGCGCCTGGCCACCCGCTTCAAGAATCGGATTCGCCTGGTCGGGCGCCGCCGATTCCTCGGCCATACGGGTGCGGGCAATTTCAATCAGATTCTGACGACGCTTGAAGTCCGCATAATCATCATCCGAAATCATGCCAATCTTATGGGCGCGTTCCTTGAGGCGAGCTTCGGCATTATCGCTACGGAGGAACAGTCTGTATTCGGCGCGACTCGTGAACATGCGATAAGGTTCATCCAGCAGAATGTTTACCAGATCGTCCGCCATGACGCCCAAGTAGCTATCCGAGCGACCAAGAATCAAAGGTTCTTCGCCCTTGACCTTCAGGGCGGCGTTGATACCCGCCAAAAGCCCCTGACCGGCAGCTTCTTCATAGCCGCTCGTACCGCAGACCTGACCCGCAAAATAGAGCCCCGGAACCTTCTTGCATTCAAACGTCGGGAAAAGCTGCGTGGCATCCACCGAGTCATATTCCACAGCATAGCCAATCTGCAACACACGGGCGCGGGTCAATCCCGGAATCGTATGAATAGCCGCAAGCTGAATATCCGCCGGCAAGCTAGAACTGAAACCGTTGATGTAGACTCGACCGATATCGGCCTGTTCCGGTTCCAAGAAAAGCTGATGACCGTCACGATCGCCAAAACGATTAATCTTGTCTTCGATACTCGGACAGTAGCGCGGGCCCTTTCCATGAATGCGTCCGCTAAACATCGGGCTATCCTTAAAGCCACTGCGCAGAATATCGTGAGTTTTCAGGTTCGTGCGGGTAATCCAGCACACGCAATCGTTTCGAACAAATTTATTCGTCGGGTCGCCCCAGAAATAATCCGCATCGCGGCCTGGCACCGTGTTTGCCAAGTGACGATCGCTCATGGGCCACGGAGTATCGTCGCCACGCTGAATATCGCACTCATTAAAGTCGATGGAATCAGGGTCCAAGCGGCTGGGAGTCCCCGTCTTCAGGCGACGGAGCGCAATCCCTTCGCGTGCAAGGCATTCTGAAAGTTTATCGGCACTCGGCTCACCCACTCGCCCACCGATGCTGGTTTCAAGCCCGGTAAACATCTTGGAAGCAAGGAAGGTCCCACTCGTAATCACGAGCGAGCGCGTGATGTAGCGTTCGCCATTCAGGAGCGAAAGTTCCAAGCGACCGTCAGCCATTCGCGAAAAAGCAGCGAGTTCCCCCTGAATCACCGAAAGCCCCGGAAGGCTTGTAATGACTTCGCGTGCCACCTCGCTGTAGTACTTCATGTCGCATTGGGCTCGCGGACCCCACACGGCCGGCCCCTTGCTCATATTGAGCATGCGGAATTGGATGCCCGCCTTGTCGGTGAGTAATCCCATCAGGCCACCGAGCGCATCAATGTCTCGGACAATCTGCCCCTTCGCCACCCCGCCTACGGCCGGGTTACAGCTCATACGACCGATGGCATTAATATCCATCGTGAGCATGGCGGTCTTTACGCCCAATTTCCAAGCGGCGTGGGTCGCCTCGATACCGGCATGACCACCGCCGACAACGACTACATCGAATTCTGCGATTAGAGACATAAGATAAATTCAGAATTCTGAATTCGGATTTCGGAATTTTTCCTCCAACTCTGAATTCTGAATTCCGAAATCTGAACTATTTCTTTTCTTCAGTCTTCGGAGCTTCGGGCTTCCATTCAACATTCTTGCCGGAAAGGATTCCAGCAAGGTCCTGCTTGAGTTCTTCCTTCTGGCTTTCGAAGGCGGCATACATCTTGTAAGTGCCATCCGGATTTACGGCGTAGACCTTCGGAACATAGCCGTCGCTATAGAGTTCGCCGAACTGGCGGGATTCGTCCCAGACCACGTTAACAGTTTCGTCCCACTTGGCGTTGTCCATGAACTTGCGGATACCGACCTTCTGGTTTCCACCGCTGGCCACAGCGAGCGTCGTGAGGCCCTTCGGAGCCAATTCCTTGGCAATCGCAAGGATTTCAGGTGCAGCGTGAGCGCAATGTCCGCAAGTGGCGGAGAAATAGAACACGAGAAGCGGCTTGTTCGCGAACGGTTCGAGATTTTCGAGTCCAGATGCAATCGCCTTGTCGACGGAAATCTTGGTAGCCTTCACCTTCAGGTTAAACTTCTGCGGCATGCCGTTAGCAAGGGTATCGCCACGGAGCGGAGCAATTTCTTCCTTCAGTTTGGCTTCTTCTTCCTGCTGTTTTTTGAAAGCAGCCTGACGCAGTTCCTGGATTTTCTGCTGGTAACGCTGGCCGACCGCAGTCAGAGAATCCTGCGGGAGAGAAAGAGCAACCGTCGAGTCAGCAACCTTGGCTACAGATTCCTTGACACCCAGAATGAAATAGTCGACATCAAATTCAGTCTGGAACTGGTTACCGATTGCAATAAGCTGGTTTGCAAACTGGAGACCAAGCAGGTAAGAGAACTTGGTATTGTCCGGAGAATCACCAGCAACCGTCACTGCAGCACCCGTAGAAGCAGGAGCCTTTGCGACAGGCAGAGTCTTCGAAACAGAATCCACATAAGCCCTGATCTTTTCCTGGTTGCCTTCGGCCAACAGGGCGCTATCGGGGCGAAGCATCTCGTTGCGGGTACGGGCGATTACCGTGTAACGCTGGCTCACGGCCTGCAGCGAATCCGGAGTCATCTGAACCTTGAAGTTCGTATCCTTATTCGCCTTTACATTGTCGTGAATCGCCTGCAGCAGGGCATCTTCATAGAGTTCTTCGCCCATCTGGCGCGGAATAATCGTAAAATTCTGGCCACCGAACTGAGCACCTAGCATATAGGCAAACTTCTGGTCGTCGGTAGAATTTGCAGTAATTGCGGCCGGAGCCTTGGATTCGGCCTTGTCGCCACCCATCTGGTCGCAACCCATAAGACCAAAAGCAGCCAACGCTGCAGAACCAAGAGCAATCTTCTTCATGTCCATAAGAATCTCCTTAGAGAAATTTTTTTCGGAGAATAATATAGAAAAATGACTTTTTAAAAAAGTTTCAAAAAAACAGAGGTTATAAATAAAAAGCTTTATTTTTGCGGGAGGGGACCCAGCTCGGAGTTGCGAAGGCCGCCCGGTCCCCTCCCTGCACCCTCCCCTTCCCTGGCCGACGCTTTTTTTCTAATAAAATATCCTATAGCATTCGCTATAGGATTTATCTTCATTATAAAATAATTTTTTTTGCACCGAAGGTGCCCGCGAAGAAACTAGTTTCGAGCGCAGGGAGAGTTTTAGGGAGGGAGAACCCCTCCCTTGTCATTACTCAGCGAAATATTCCTTCGCCTTCGCGACGACGTCTTCCACCTTGACCATGGAGAATTCCTTTTCGTTGCGGAACTTCCATTCGACTTCACCGTTCGCAAGTCCCTTCTTGCCGATGGCGATACGCACCGGAGAACCCCAGAGGTCAGCGTCCTTGAACTTCACGCCCGGACGTTCGTCGCGGTCGTCCACGAGCACGTCAATGCCGGCGGCTTCGAGTTCCTTTTCGAATTTTTCGGCGAGTTCAACGAGTTCGGCATCCTTGCCGATGGGGACGATTTCCACCTGGAACGGAGCGATGGACTTGGGCCAAATCGGTCCGAAGTCATCGTGGCTGTTTTCCACGACGGAAGCCATCAAACGGCCCACGCCGATGCCGTAGCAGCCCATGATGGCCGGAGCGGTGGTCTTTTCGGCGGTGAGGAACTTTGCGCCCATGGATTCGGAGAACTTGGTGCCGAGCTTGAAGATGTTGCCCATTTCGATACCGCGAGTTTCCGTGAGGAGTTCACCGCAGCAAGGGCACTTGCAGACTTCGGAAGCTTCGGCAATGTCGGCCACTTCGAACTTCGGGAAGTCGCGCTTCGGGTTGCAATGCTTGAAGTGGAAGCCTTCTTCGTTGGCGCCGGTCACGAGGTCGAAGGAATCGGCAATCGCTTCGTCCACGATGACGCGCGTATCGTGAGAATTGATCGGGGAAGCAAAGCCCGGAACCATGCCGCATGCCTTGATGAGGCTGTCTTCGGCCGGGTAAAGTTCCTTGGCCTTCAGCAAGTTGTGAAGCTTGATTTCGGAAACGTCGAGGTTGCCCGGGACAACAACCGTGATGAGCTTGCCTTCGAAGTCGAAGAACACGCACTTGGCAGTCGATTCGGCAGGCACGTTCAGGAACTTGGTAATTTCTTCGATGCTTTCGCTGTTCGGCGTGGCGACCTTTTCGAGGGCTGCATTTTCGTCGCCCTTGAACGGCACACGCTGGAACTTCGCAATTTCGCGGTTCGCCTGGTAGCCGCACTTCTTGCAGAGAATCAAGTAATCTTCGCCGTTCGGAGTGTCGAGCATGAATTCGTGAGCGACCTTACCGCCCATGATACCCGTATCGCTCTGCACCACCACCGGTTCAATGCCCACGCGACGGTAGATGCGCAGGTAGGCGTCGTATTCTTCCTGGTAGTGACGGTCCAGGTCTTCCTGGCTGGTGTGGAAGCTGTAGGCGTCCTTCATCAGGAATTCGCGAACGCGGATCAGGCCGCCGCGGGCACGGGCTTCGTCGCGGTACTTGGTCTTGAACTGGTAGAGCATCACCGGCAGCTGCTTGTAGCTGTTGAGCACGTAGCGCACGAGGTCGGTCATGGCTTCTTCGTGCGTCATGGCGAGCACCATGTTGTGGTTGTTGCGGTCCTTGAAGCGGAGCAGTTCTTCCCCAATGGCCTGGTAACGGCCCGATTCGCTCCAGAGTTCAGCAGTCTGTACCACCGGCAAGTCCACTTCGATACCGCCAATCTTGTTCATTTCTTCGCGGATGATGTTCACGATCTTCTGGATCACGCGGAAACCTATCGGCATCATGGAGTAGATACCGGTAGAAACAGGCTTGATGTAGCCGCCGCGCATCAAAAAGATGTGGCTCGGCATGGTGGCGTCGCTCGGCGTTTCGCGGAGCGTCACGTAAAAGTACTTGGAGAGTTTCATGGTTTTTGCCTTTTAAAATTTTTTACGGCGTAAATTTAGCTAAAACGAAGACGCTCGACAAGAATCGAGGCCTGCAAAACTATTCAAAGACCTTTATCCGAAGCATTTCTGCTCCCACTTTTACAAGATAAATCCCCGCTGAAGGCATCTTTACATTTATCGTACCCTTAACAGAACCACGAGTTATTGTTTGCCCCATAGAGGAGAATATAACATACGGTTGAGATATGGAACTTGAAATCTGTATTGAAGAACCAAATGTCTGAATACCAATATACGGCCGTTTCACAAAAGACGGACCTTTTGATGCGACTCCATTTTTTACAGAGAATCGAAGAATTCGTTTTCTTGCACTTCCATTCGCTATCGGCCAAAATTCAACGATATAAGAGCCATCTACAAGCTGTTTTGTATTAACATGAATACTTTGTTTATCGAAATAAACAACATCATTTGCATCCGAGGTCATTTTCTTTTCAGCCTGAATCAGAGTTCCTTCCACGGAAGAAACCGTATACATAAAAGCTAATTTATTCACATTATCATAATAGGTCGGTTCAAAATCATCTTTTAAACAATCATACCTCAGCTGACATTCTGAACGAACATCATAATATTGCCATGTTGAACGTTCCTGAATATTACAGAAACATTCACCTTCTTTTTCACAAAAACAATCTTTACCAGGGATTTCGCAATCGTAATTTAAATCAGGATAGAAATAAATTTCCCTTCCCATTTCAAGATTCAACGCAACAAGCTCCGTTTCGCCGTATGCATATCCGTTTATCCCCACAAGAGATTTTCTCTCATTATCCATTTTTTTTACTAAATAAATTGAATCTGGAGTTTCCGAGCAATATTTCCATGAATGAAAGAACCATCCGTCATACCTTTCATCAGGCTGCATTTCCCATGCTCTAGAAAAATCATAAGCATCTATCGCAACAGGTATTTCGTCAATCCATTCTTTATAATCAGGAACAAGGATATATAAAGTTTTTACATAGTAATCAAAAGAATCTTTTTGAGCATAATGCAATTCCTTACGAATATCAAAATAAGAAAAAACATCCTCACCATTCACTATTTCACGCGAAGATGAATCCGCAACGAAAAAAATTGTATCCTGATTTATTGCATCACTCAACAATTTCATCATTAGAGGACTTGCTGTTTTAGAACAATAGCCGTCTAAACTTATTGGATCAAGATAAGAGGAATCCCTACGCGAATAAATTAGAATCGAATCGGGAACTTCATTTTTATCCCATGAATAATGATACCATCCAACATATTCATCAGCAGACATGGAAACAGTATCACCATTTTCCAAATTTTTGATTGCAGGAGGAGCCTCAATCCATTCCTTATATTCAGGAACGAATAGATAGAAGGTAAATGTTTCCGCCTGTAAAAAGGCAACAAGGAAGATTACAAATTGGATTATTTTTTTCATCGTTCTACCTACCTAACACATACGTTTTTTTTACAATAGGATCAAAGTCTACACGATATATTTGAGTATATTGATGAACAGTAATATCTTTGGCAAAAAAAAGTCCATATAATACTTTAGTATTTTGTCCTAAAATAAGTTTAGATAGAGGGGCAAATATAGTTCCACCAAAAGGTCCTTCTATAAACATATTCTTTGAAACATAAAAAAAATTGGCACAAATTTCATTTTTCACCCATCTTATTTTTTAACACCTTAAATTTAATTAATTTATGACAATTTCATCCTTATTCAAAAAAATTGAGCAAATAAACATTTCTTTATCTTTGTATTCGGATTAAAAGCCTCCCATTTTTGTATTTTTTTGCCATGGAGTTCGTGAACAAGTTGCGGGAAAAGCCCGCTGTCAAAAAAATTGAGAAATTCTTTCCCGCGATAGCCTTTTTGGGCGGTTTTGCATGGGATTCCATAACGCTCGGGCAAATGGTCTATGGGTCCGACATTCTTATCCTACTCGCCTATTACACCGGTGCGCTTATTCTGGTAATCTTGCTTTCGGCGCAGCTGGAACACCCCGAAGGCTGGACCACAGAACGCCTGCAAGCGCTGGCGGAGGCTCAGGCAAAACCCAAGCAAAATACGTCATCAGCAACTACACCACCCAAAACTCACGCTCCTGCAGAAACGGCCGTCGAATCTAAATTCAAGAAGGCAGCAGCTCTCCTTGCAGAAAAGGCCCCCGCCAAGGCAATTGAAGCGGCGAACCGAGCGGCACAAGAAGCGAAAGACGCCGCCGCCAAGGCATCCGCCCAAGCAAAGGATGCCGCAGTCAAGGCGAAAGATGCCGCTAGCAAGTTCGCCAAGAACGTCGGCTATGAATCGACCGCCATTCCCGAAAATGCGATTGTCGTGCGCCACCGCTTTTTGGACCGCGAGTGGAGCGAAACCTGGAAGCAGCGATTCACCTGGGCAGTCCAGTTCTGCTTCGGCGGCCTGTTTAGCGCCCTTGTAGTCTGCTATTTCAAGAGCAGCGGATCCCTCGCCTCGTTCCTACTCGTTATTTTGTTAGCAATCCTTTTGGTCGGTAACGAATTCTTGCAGAAGAAATACGAAAGTTTCGGAGTGAGCCTCGCCTTTTTCTGTCTGCTGGGCACCATGTTCATGAACTTTGCCATTCCGCACTTGGTTCATCGAATCGGATTCATTTGGTTTTTCCTGAGCACGCTACTTTCGTTCGGAATGTGCATGTTTATTTGGAAAATTTCGCACCGCAAAAAGAGCATTCTCGTAGCCCCGGCGCTCATCAGCATTCTCCTGGTGGTCGCCTACATTATGAACTGGGTTCCGCCCGTTCCGCTCGTGCTCAAGCAAAAAATTGCCTGCCAGAATTTTGACAAGGCAACCTACACCTGCGACATCGATGACCCAAATATTTTCCAGAGCATCGGGTTGCAGATTCCGAGCGTACACAAGGTTGATTCTTCCGAGGTTTATTTCCTCGCCTCGATTTACGCACCGGCAAAACTCAAGGCCGAACTGGAATACCTATGGTACTACCAGGATCCTCAAACCAGCAAGTACAAACTGACGGACCGCATTTCTTCGGGACGCATGACGCTAAACGGAGGCCGCGAATCGGGCTTCAGGACGTTCACACGCAAAAAGAACACGCCCCCGGGCAAGTACCGCGTCGAAGTCGCGTACAAGAACGGGGCCGTCATTGGTTCGGGAACCTTCGAAGTCTTTGGCGAACCGCCTGAAGACGGTTTTGTTCGTGACACCCTCCGCTAATTTCTATATTTAAACTATGAACGATTTAGAAAACGATCCTATCCTTAACGCTAGTTCCATTAACAGCGAAGATTATTGGTTTCTAAAACTGAACAACAAAGATTTGCAAAATGAACAAAATCAAGACAGCAACACTGCAGGGCAAGTGGACAGGCAACAGCCAAACCAATAACCAGTGGTACGTGGACCAGGCGCTTGCGCTCAAGGGCAAGGGAATCGACCTGGTCGTTCTCCCCGAGATGTTCCATACGCCGTATTTTCCGTTCGAGGAAAATGCCGACTTTTTTGACATGGCCATCGAAAAAGATAGCCCCATCGTCAAGCAGTGGCAGGATATTGCAAAAGAAATCAACGCGGTGATCGTTTTCCCGTTCTTCGAGAAGCGCGCCCGTGGCATATACCATAACAGCGCCTTCGTTTTTGAACGCGACGGAAGCATTGCCGGTCTTTACCGCAAGAGCCACATTCCTGACGATCCGGCTTTCTACGAAAAGTATTACTTCATTCCGGGCGACACGGGTTTTGAACCCATCAAGACGAGCGCCGGTACGCTGGGCGTGCTGATTTGCTGGGACCAGTGGTTCCCCGAAGCGGCCCGCATCATGAGCCTGAAGGGTGCGGACATCTTGATCTACCCCACCGCTATCGGCTGGATGAAGTCTGAACCTGCCGAAATCTACCCGCGCCAGCAGGACAGCTGGGTCACGGTGATGCGCGGACACGCCATTGCGAACCGCACCTTCGTACTTTCGGCAAACCGTATCGGCACCGAAGGCGAACTCACCTTCTGGGGAACGTCGTTCGTGGCAGCCCCTGATGGCTACTTGATTCACAAGTGCGACACCGATTTCTTGGGTGCAAGCATCGTAGAAATCGACCTGAAGGAAACCGAAGAAAATCGCCGCTGGTGGCCGCACTTCAGGGATCGCCGCGTAGACCTTTATGGCGACATCCTGAAAATCTGGGGAACGAATTAAGTCAACTTGGATCCCCTCCCGTTGGTCGAGGATGACGCGATTACAAAAGTCATCCTGGAGCGCAGCGACGGAAACCAGTCTTGGATTCATCAAGAATGACTCTTATGGTAGATAGTAAATATGGCTAAAACAAATGTACGTTACCCCGCCGAATGGGAAGAACAGGCCGCCACGTGGCTCGCATTCCCGCACAACAAAAAGAACTGGTACGGTGAACGCGGAGAAATGATCCGCAAGTTCTATGTCGATCTGATTCGCACAATTAGCGAATTTCAGCCCGTGAATGTGCTGGTTCCTAAAAAGGATTTTTTGACGACGGAAGAAAAAATTGCCGTTGCCGACCGCCCTTACCCGGCTAGTTTCTTTACCATCAAGACAGACGACATCTGGATTCGCGATTACGGTCCGTTCTTCTTGAAGAAGGGAAAAGAAACGATTGTTTCTGAAACGGTCTTTAACGCCTGGGGCGCAAAGTTTCCGCCTTGGAAAAATGACAACGAAATTCCTGCTCGAATCGCCGACATTTTTGAATACAAGAAGGGCGTAAGCGTCCCGTACATTTTTGAAGGTGGCGCTATCGAAGTCAACGGCGACGGCCTCGGCATTACCACGCTGGATTGCCTGACGGGCAAGAACCGTAATGAAGCAAAGGATATCAAGAAGGTTGTCAAGGCGCTTTGCAAGGCCTTCGGGCTCCGCGACATGTTGGTGCTCCCCCACGGTTTGCATGGCGACCACACCGACGGACACATCGACAATGTGGCGCGTTTCGTGGCGAAGGACCGCATCGTGATGTGCGAAGCCACCGACAAGCGTTCCCCGAACAATATTATTCTGACCGAAGCAAAGTACTTGATCGAAACCTGGCTCAAGAGCCATTACGGTAAGTCGGCGAAGGTCGATACATTGCCGCTCCCGCCGCAGCGCAAGCTCGACGACGGCCAGATTCTGCCGGCCAGCTACATGAACTTCATCTACGCCAACGGGGCACTCATTTTCCCGAAGTACAAGTCGCCGAACGACGCTGTCGCCAAGCGCTACTTTGAAAGCGTGTACCCCGACCGCAAGGTCATCGGGCTGGACTGCCGCACCGTGATTGAAGAAGGCGGCAGCCTGCATTGCATGAGCAAGCATGAAAGTTTTTAAGGGAAGCCCTTAAAAACTTTTTATAATGCGGGAGGGGCCCCAGCTCGGAGTTGCGAAGGCCGCCCGGTCCTATAAAGACCGAATCGGCTAGAATCAACAAGGAACTTCCCCAACGCCGATTCTCTCGCTGACACGACTCGTCAATACGAGTCGTTTTCAGCTCACAGCGATGGGTGTGCTTACATTAACTCTTCTTCGAGTAACTTCTGCACATATTGAGCGTAATTCTGTAGACTCGGATCTCGCGCACCCATCAGCAGAATCGTGTCGCCGGGCTGGGCGTATTCCACCATTTTTTTGGCGCATTCGTTGCGGTCGGCGATGTAGATGGCTTCGCAGCCCTTGAGCAGGAGGTCATCGGCAAGGTCACCGGCGCTGATGTCGCGGGTGACGGTGCCGCCGGCGTAGTAGATTTCGCTGAAGAACATCACGTCGTTTTCACGGTCGTCGTCAAAGTCCTTGGGGCGGAGCGTCTTCGCGATAAATTCCACAAGGTCTTTGCGCAAGAATCGCGTGGGGCCAAAGCCGTGAGGCTGGAACCAGGCGATGACGCGGCCCTCGGTAAAGTCCTGGGCGCTCTTGATGCTGGCGGCAATCTTTGCCGGATTATGCGCGAAGTCATCCACCAGAGTCACGCCGTTGAAAGCCCCTAAAATCTGGTGGCGGCGGAACACGCCGGGGAACGTCGCAAGGGCGTCGGCGCAAGTGTGGAGCGTTACTCCTGCGCGGAGTGCGGCAGCCGTTGCAGCCAGGGCGTTTTCCATATTGTGCTTGCCCGGGAGCGGTACCACGAACTTCACAAGTTCTGCATTGTGGCGCACGCGGAACTGAATGGACGTGCCGACTGACTTGAAATCCGTGCCCTGCACGCCCACATAGTTTTCGAAGCCAAAATCGAATTCGCGACCGGCGCTAAACTTCTTGGCCAGCGGATGCGCATCGTTTACAATCAGAATCTTGCCGTTATCAAGAATGTTGTGACTGAACTTGAGGAAAATTTCCTGGAGTTCGCTCAATTCCTTGTGATCCTTGTCCACATTCAGAATCAGACCGATTTCGGGTTCGTAGCGCACCAGCGTTCCGTCGCTTTCGTCTGCTTCGACCACGAGCCATTCACCCTTACCGGACACGGCGTTACCGATCTTGCCTTCCTTCTGCAAATTCACGAGGCCCGCCCCCGTCATGACCGACGGCTGGAGGCCCGCATATTGCAGAATGTGATAAATCATGGCGGTCACGGTGGACTTTCCACTGGTGCCCGAAACGGCGATGGTCTTTGCTTCCTTAGAAATCTTTGCGAGCATTTCGCTACGGTGCATTACCGGGATTCCCAGTTCCTTGGCGCGTTTGAGATCCGGATTCGTATCTTCGATGGCGGTACTCACCACCACCGCAGAGAGACCCGCGACAACGCCCGAGCCGTCTTGCGGAAAGCACTTGACGCCACATTCTTCGAGCTGAGTCATCACAAGCGGCTTTTCTGCTGCACCGAACTGGCGGTCAGATCCGCTAATAGAAACACCCTTGCCAACCAAATACTGGGCGATGGCACTCATGCCTACGCCCGCTACACCGATAAAAAAGTAAGATTCCATGTCAGGAAATGTAGTAAAAGACGTCTATTTTAGCTATCATACCGGGCTACAGCGCTTCGACTTCTGCCGGAGTAAGTCCAGAAACTGCCACGATTTTCTCAGTAGAATCACCCATGGCCTTTATAGAGTTCCTTTTGAAAAAGAAAAACATCCAATTTCTTGGATGTCTCCGCACACTTTTCAGAACTGCACCGAGAATATAGAAAGGTATTCACTCTTGGCAAAAATGTGTTTGTAAAACTTGTGTAAAAAGAAGTGCGCTTTAGCGCATACGAGGTTCTAGCGACTCGATTTTGTATGCATTGTGGTTGAATTTCTTGATAGACTTCTTGTTGTTCTTCTTTGACATAATAACTCCCAATGGGCTTTTGACGCCTGCGGCGTCCGCGGCGTCGTTCGGTCATGCCAAAACGCAAGCGTTTTGTCGCGACACTCACTTAGCACGCTTTTGACGCCTACGGCGTCCGCTGCGGCGGCTCTCTTATGCGTGCGCAAGCGCCCGCGCAGTAGAGCCTTGCACGCTTTTCCCCAAAGCCCTGCTTTAATGTTAAACATTTGTTAAAAAAGATTACTCTACGATATAATCTTTCACACAGCGAACAGCCGCTTTATTTTGTTTGTAACTACGATGTCTAAATTCGACCTTATCTGCATTCAAAAAAGTGGTCAAGAAAACTGATCCCGCAAACTTTGACGTATCAGAGACCTCTTGAGGAGTCCAAAACGGGACATATTCGCCCATTCCTTCATAGTTACCAACATAATATCCGCCTCCAAGCAGTGCAGAAAATCCAACCTGATCCGTTCCCATAAAAAGTTTCGAAAGCATCTTGCCGCATCCAAAATCAGTCGACGGAAGTCTACGCCACTCAAATTCATTCATAACATGCCACCCCTCCGGGCATATTCCTTGATGCTGACGCCTTTCTGAATTGTCTTCATCAAAAACATTCGGACAATCAGCAGATGACCCTAGAAAAAGGGTGTCGCACGCCCGGTGGAAATTCATCGCTTCGCTCCAGGAATAAAGTCCGTCGAAACCGTTTTCGCAATACCAGGGATCATCGTTGTAGCAGAACTTTTCGACAACGCCGTCGGCGTTCGTTGCCGAGTCTACGGGAACCATCTCGCCATAATTAAGGTTACTTGCCATCGCTACTATATTCGACGATATATAAGGCTTCGCTGCATACGTAATAGTTCTGTAGACGTTTCCATCGCGAGGGTCCGTAAACTCGCCATACTCGACATTTTCATTATACTGTTTCGACATATCGTAGTAGCTGCTACTTGAGATTTCTGACGAACTAGATTTAGCCAAGGGAATCCAAAAACCATCATGACAAACAAATTCAACACGTTGGCGATTTTCATCTAAAGAAATCTTTTCGCGTCCCTCATATTCTTCTTTACAAGGATCAAGACTACTTGACGAAGATTTGACAGAAGAACCCTCATCGGAACTAGATGTATCCGAGCCAGAGTTCACTGAGGAGCTACTATTTTTGCCAATTGCCGAGCTAGAAGACCTCGAACTTCCACCGGAAGACGTTCCTTTGTCCGTAACGGAACTCGAGGAGAAGACTTCATCACCACCGCCACTGCTCGAAACTTCCGCAATCGGGTCAGGGTCAGTACTGCTGGAACCGCTGTCACACGCAGTGAACGCCGCAAAGACAAGAGCAAATACTAACCGACCAAAAATGGATTGCTTCGCCCTTACAGGGCTCGCAATGACGTTTGTAAAAATCTTCACAGAAGACCTCCAGTTGTAAAATCCCACAAAAACCTCCTAACCAACCTAAAAATAGTAAAATGGGGCAAAAAACTGGAAAATTTAAGGAATTATACCATTTTTGTCTTTTTACAATCAATTTTGACAACCAGATGACTGTCAAATTTTATATTCATACCATGAACTTCTCGGATTCAAGATTCACGACGATTGCGCACCGCAATTTGTGGGGCGAGTGGACTTTCGTGTTCGAAAAATCCAAGCTGTGTAGTCTGCGCTATACGGGAGAAGGCGTGCCGAGTTCGGTTCAGGCCTGCGCCTATGCCGAGCCGGATATGGTTCAAACACTATCTTCGACGGTGGCCCGCGCCTACCGCAAGGCCGTACAGCAGTTGAACCTGTACTTGGCCGGAAAGCTTCACGAATTTTCGCTCCCGCTTAAGGTGTACGGCACCGATTTCCAGAAAAAGGTCTGGGAAGCCATCGCCGAGATTCCTTACGGAGAAACACGCACCTACCAGCAGGTGGCCGAAGCGGTTGGAGAGCCCCGCGCCACGCGTGCCGTGGGCGCCGCCCTCCGCGCGAACCCGCTACAGATTATCCTCCCCTGCCATCGCGTGGTGGGCAAGGGCGGAAGCCTGGTCGGCTACGCCCTGGGGCTCGACCTCAAGCGGCGTCTCCTCGTTATCGAAGGCGCCATTCCGCAGGAACTGCTGCTGGAATAATAAGTACTGGATCCTCCCCATTCGGGGACCATGCGCACTAAGGTTACAAAAGCATATAAGGCGAACGCCGCGACAGAATGTTTACATTCTGGCATGGTTGAGCCGAAATTGCGGACGCCAAAGGCGTCCACTAACCAAGTGCTGTCCGGTATCGACCTACGGTCTCCAGGATGACTTAAATCGTTCGTCTACTTATCACTATTATCAAAGGCCTGGGCATCCTCGGGTTCTTCCACAATCCAGTCGCGGATGTGGTCGGCAAGAGCCTTCTGGCCATCCTTTTCGATCGCATCGGCAAGCCCCGTCAGTTCTTCGGCATCAAGCGTCGTTAAATCCTTTTCGAATCGGTCCACGTAGCCCGAAAGTTGTTCGTAACGCTTCATCCCGGCAAGCAGCTGCATAAATTCCAAATCTGCGGTATTGCCGTTACGGAACTGTTCATGTTCCTTGAGAACGCGGTCGGCATCCGCATCGGGCAGGAATGCCGCCAAACGCCCTAGGTTCATCACCTTCGGGAAGGTTTCGTACAAAGTACGGGCTATCTTGATGCAGTCGGACTTGCGGCCTTCCTTGTCGGCAATGGCGGCCTGCAAATCGAGGTACGCTTCTTCGTCTTCGGAACCAGGGTTTCGCACATCGCCGAGCCACTGCTTGGCCAGTTCAAGGTTTCCCGCCATAAACTGCGCATTGGCAATGTCGATAAGTGTCGCATTGCTCTTATCCGGATCCTTCAACAGAGCCGCCTTCGCAAAATTTGCCGCATCCTTGATGGAGTCCGCCATGTCGCAAATGGCATCCAGAATATCTTCGCGGTTCCCCTGGTCAACTTCCGTTACTTTGTCTATAAGTTCAACCAGCAAGGCCTGGGCTCGTTCCTTGGGCAAAATTTCTTCGACGCTCAGGAACACCACCGAGCGGCCTTCACCACCCACATGGCGCATGGCAAGGTCATGAACCAAGTCTGCAACATAATCCTTGTCGGTATACTGCGATGCGAGTTCCACAAAGAACGTTCCGGCATCGTAAAAGAGGTTGTCCCAGTATTCCTTTTCTTCGTCGGTGTCAGCCTTGAACGAAATAAAGTCGGCACGCAACGTCCAGGCCAAAAGTTCCAACTGGTCTTTCGGATTCTTGAAGTTTTCGATATCGTCAATGCCGTTTGCAATAGCCTCGTACAAGTCTTCGGGACGATTTAAAAGTCTGCTCTGTCCGCTTACAATCTGAGTGAGCGTATCACGGAGTTTGTCTTCTTTGCTGCGCATGGCCTGTGCCATGGCCGGAGATTTCCAAATCTTTTTCTTCTTTGCCATGGGTAAAAAGATAGAATTTTTCCGAAGCACAAAAAAAGACCCGGTGCCTCCCCGAGA
The DNA here is from genome assembly GCF_900142475.1 of Fibrobacter sp. UWH4. Classification (NCBI taxonomy): domain Bacteria; kingdom Pseudomonadati; phylum Fibrobacterota; class Fibrobacteria; order Fibrobacterales; family Fibrobacteraceae; genus Fibrobacter; species Fibrobacter sp. UWH4. Next base: position 240,542 of record NZ_FRAY01000003.1, on the reverse strand, counting down.
GAGAAGGACTGCACCGAGTCAAAACACCCAAGTCCGATACCTTGCGACAACAATCCAACGTCGCGGGTAAAAACAAACCTGTATTTTGAAATTATACTCCAATGTGACAAAAAACAAGTTTCTATATTGTAAAATAAGACAAACAGTTAAAAAAATGCTCAAAAAAGGATAAAAACGGCTTATGACTTGCTCCAACTTGAAATATTCCAACTTGGAAGAATACTCCGACCTTCTGGCCAAAAACGCCCAGAAGGCAAGCAAGGCGCTCCGTACCCTCCCGGGCGAAAAGCGTAGCGCCGTGCTGAACCGTGTCGCCCAGATTCTGCGCGACCGTAAGCCGGAAATCCTTGCAGCAAACAAGCTAGACCTCGAAGCCGCCGCCGGAAAGCTCGACGACTCAAAGATGGACCGCTTGACCTTGAACGACGCCCGCATCGAGGCCATGGCCAAGGGCGCCGAAGAAATCGCCTCTTTTGCCGATCCGCTGAACAAGGTACTCGAAAGCCGCGAACTCAAGAACGGCATCAAGATTAGCCGTATCGCCGTACCTATCGGATCCGTGTTCTTTATTTTTGAAAGCCGCCCGAACGTAACGATTGACGGAGCCTGCCTCTGCTTTAAGGCGGGCAACGCCGTGATTCTGCGCGGCGGTAAGGAATCGCTGAATTCCGCCAAGTGCCTCGCCGGCATTTTCCACGAAGCCCTCGCCGAAGAAGGCATCGACCAAGACGCCGTGCAGCTCGTGACTGAAACGAGCCACGACCTGGTGGGCATGCTCCTGCAGCGTAACGACTGCCTCGACCTCGTGATTCCCCGCGGAGGCGAACGCCTGATCCGCGCCGTGGTCGAACAGAGCAAAATTCCCGTGATTAAGCACTTCAACGGCATCTGCCACGTATATGTGGACAAGTCTGCCGACATGGACAAGGCGGTGAACATCTTGATTAACGCCAAGACGCAGCGCACGGGCGTGTGCAACGCCATGGAATGCGTGATTATCGACCGCCACATTGACGCGGCAACCGTCAAGAAACTCATTGATTGCCTCGCCGACCGTGGCGTAGAACTCTTTGGCGATCACGACGCCCAGAGCCACGACAGCCGCATCAAGGACATTGGCGACGACTCCAACTACCACCACGAATACCTCGCCCTCAAGGCAAGCGTCAAGTTCGTCGATAACGTCGCCGAAGCCTGTGACCATATCGAAAAGAACAGCAGCCGCCACACCGAAGCCGTGGTGGCAGAAGACGCAAGCGTGCAGGACTACTTTGTTGCGAACGTGGACAGCAGCAGCGTGATGGTGAACGCGAGTACGCGCTTTGCCGATGGTGGCGAATACGGCCTCGGCGCCGAAGTGGGTATTTCTACCGACAAGTTGCATGCACGCGGCCCCATGGGTGTCGAAAGCCTCTGCAGCTACAAGTGGATTTTGCGCGGAAACGGCCAGGTGCGAGCATAACAGGATTTAAACGATGAGTGTCGAAGATTTGTCTCAAAAGTTGCAGGATTTAGCGAAGGCCCCCAAGTACAGGGGCGCCATTTTCCAGATTGAAGCCGACGAGAAGGGACTCGCCCTCGTCGACGTCAAGGAAGCAAGCCTGAAAGTCTACCTGATGATCGACCCGGAATGCGACAAGATTCTGGAAACGAGATTCTTCACCTACGGTGGTCCCATCTTTACCGCTCTTGCCGATACATTCTGCAAGAAAATCCAGATGGTAACCGTAGACGAAGCTTGCGCCATTACCGCCGAAAGCATCGAACTTGAACTCCGCGACACCCCCGATGTGCGGGCCATCCCCGAAACCGCTCCGGAAATCAAGCAGATGAACACGCTGATCGCAAAGATTCTCACGGAGTACCCCGAAAAGAAGGCAACCGCCATCCTGGTTCGCGAAAAGATGGAACGCATCAAGTACCGCACGCAGACCGCCGAAGGCCGCGCCGAAGCCGATGCCGAATGGAATGCCCTGACCAAGGTGCAGAAGATCGAAAAGGTGGAAGCCTGGCTGCACCAGTCCGTCCGAGGAATGCTCCAGGGCGATGGTGGCGACGTAGAAATCCTGGACCTCACCGACGACAACCGACTGAAAATCCGCTACCAGGGCGCCTGCGCCGGATGCGGCTCCGCCATGGGCGGCACGCTGTTCTACATTGAGGACGAACTCAAGAACAACGTCTACTACAACCTGATCGTGGAACCCGAAGACCCGCTCGACCAGTATAAAGCGAACGAAATGTCCGATGCCGACCGCAACCTGGCCGGCCTCGACGACAACAATCCGCCCCCGAGCCTGTTCTAGTTTTCGCCGAGAGCCTTGTCAAAAAAAGCATTGTCACAAACAGCATCGTCGCAAATGGCGGCGAGCATCTGTTCGTGCGTACAGACTTCCGGCGAAACTCCGTGAATGGAACCTGTAGAATAAAAAGACGTACAGGCACATTCATGCGCATGGCACCGGAAACGCAGAGCGCAACCTACACAATCTTCCTTGTCGCGGTTGAAGAAATCCAGAATATCCCGTGCGACCGCGCCATTCCAAATTTGAGCAGGATCGTCAAAGACATTCCCCATGACGTAGGGTGCGTCTTTTTTGCTGCTGATAAAACGCGTGCAAGGAAAAAGGTTTCCGTTCGCGGCGCAAGCGACAATGCCTTCGGCCACATGGCAGCTCGTAAGACGGTGACGCGCACCCGTCAATCGAAATTTTAGCTTGTCCTGAACAGTTCCCAAGTAAAAAGGAACCTTATTCTTTTTAAGTTCAACCCAAAATCCAGCCAACTTTGTGTACTCACGGGCAAGAACATCGAATTCCTCCCCCGTCCACTTGCCGTCGAAATCGACCGCCGTCGTCATGTTCCTGAACCCCTGGGATTGAATCCAGCGGACAGCATCCGAAAGCGAGCCCATATTTTCACGGGTCACGACTGAAAGAACAACCGTATCAAGTCTACGGAGTGCTGGAATATGCGGTTCTATCAATTTGAAAGAACCCGCCCCGCCAACCTGCTTGCGACAAACATCGTGATGAGCCTCGTGACCATCGAGCGAAAGATAGATGCGGAAATTTTCCCGCTCCAGGAATTCGACAACGGAATCATCGAGCAAAGTTCCGTTCGTATTCACCGCAAAGCGCAAGCGAAATTCGCTCTCGCCAAGCCGTTCACGCACAAGATTCTTGGCAAAATCCACGCCCTTGCGGATGGCGCCCATACAAAGTAACGGTTCGCCGCCAAAGAAAGTGATATTCAGAAACCTCTGGCCAAGCTTCAGGGTTCGTTCAAAAGCAAGCCGAATTGCCGCCTCCATAACGTCATCCATCATCACCAGGCTGCGCGCCTCGTGGCTTACCTTGTAATAGCAGTAGGTGCAACGCAGGTTGCACCGTTCCGTTAAAGAGAGGACGAGATTCATTTTTCGACAGGCTGATTCTCAATAACGTCCGCCAGAGGAGGCGCAATTTCAACCGGATCGCCGGCCAATGGCTCAGGCTCAGATGAACTGGATTGCGGAACCACGTCGCTGAACGAAGAGGACAAGCCCGCAGTCGCAGCACTTGACTCGATACGGCCCTGCGAGGAACTCGAGAGCGTTTTTACGGGAGGAAGATCCGGCGGAAGAATCCCCGCCAAGGGTGGATATTCAACCGAGGAACTCATGGGTGGCTCAAGCCTAGCCGAAGAACTGGATGATTCCAGCGGCGGAACGATTTCGCCAGCGGTCACCTCCAGCGAATCAATTTTGACCGAGGACGAACTTTTCGGGAAATCATCAAAAGCCGAGGACACTCCACTTACAGGAGCAATACTGCTCGAGGATATGTTTTTCTGGTCCGCAGAAGACGAAATTGCATCCTCCGACGAGGAGGAATTTTCATCGGGAGCCGAGATGCTTCCACTAGTCGAAACAGGATCACAGGCTGTCAGCGAAACCAGCGCCGAGACTCCCAACGCGGCAGCAAGACGCCTCTGGGTAGACACCGACCATTCCCGATTCTTTTCAACTTTACTCTTGCGAATATCCATCATCGTCCTCCTTTCTTTTGCATCAATATAAATTATTCAACCTCTTAAAGAGCTGTCCAAGTCGAACAAGGCGAAAAAGTGTGACAAGAACTTATAAAAAATGACTCCTAAATCAAAAAAAACTTGACAGAGCCAAAGATATAGTATATATTTGTGCAGTGAACAGATGTTTATAATCAAAATAGTGCAAAAGGTCCTGTCATGATTGAGCAGATTCGTGGAATTTTGGTTGAAAAGACCCCCACTTTCGTGGTCGTCGACGTCAACGGTGTAGGCTACGGAGTGAATATTTCCGCCTACACCGCGGGCAAACTCCCCGAAGAGGGGGCCGAAGTCACGCTGTACACAAACCTCGTCGTGCGCGAAGACTCCATGACACTCTTCGGTTTTGCCGACAAGACAGAAAAGGACACTTTCCTGATGCTTCTGGACGTGAACGGGGTCGGCCCCAAGCTCGCCCAGCGAATCCTTAGCGGAAGCACCCCGGCAGACCTTCTGAACATGATCGCCAGCGACAACAAGAGCGCCTTGGGGAAAATCAAGGGACTCGGCAAGAAAACTTGCGAACAGATGGTCCTTTCGCTCAAGGAAAAGGCGGGAGCCATGCTATCCGCCCTGGGCGGTGTGGAAGGCTCGGGAATCGCCAGTATGGGCGCACTCACGGGACCGAAGATGGAAGCGGTTCTCGCATTGCATACCCTCGGCGTGAAGGACCCCGCGGCAGAAAAGGCCGTCATGAAAGCAGCCGAAATTTTGGGAGATTCCGCCGATGCGGCAGCCCTTATCCCTGAGGCTTTGAAGTATCTTTAAAAACGTCATTGCGAGCGTAGCGAAGCAATCCACAGAGGATGAGAATGGACGACCAGCGCATTATTTCTCCGGAACGCCGGACAGGCGACGAAAGCGATGTTGAACGCACTCTCCGACCGCCTAGTCTCGAAGAGTTTACCGGACAGAAGAACATCAAAGAGAGCCTTTCGATTGCTACCGAGGCCGCCAAGCACCGTGGCGACTCGTTGGACCATTGCCTGTTCTGCGGTCCTCCGGGGCTCGGCAAGACAACCCTTGCCGGGATTATCGCGAAAGAAATGGGCGTGAACATCCATATCACGAGCGGCCCTGTTCTTGAAAAGGCGAGCGACCTTGCAGGACTTTTGACGAGTTTACAGGAAAACGACATCCTGTTTATCGACGAAATCCACCGTCTGAACCGCGTGGTCGAGGAATACCTCTACCCCGCCATGGAAGACTTCAGGCTCGACATCATGCTCGATTCAGGACCGGCGGCCAGGAGCGTGAACCTGCCGCTCAAGCATTTTACGCTGGTGGGCGCGACCACAAGAAGCGGACTCCTGACTAGCCCGCTACGAGACCGATTCGGGCTTCATTATCGACTGGAGCTTTACGACGACGATGACATCAAGAGCATCCTGATGCGCAGCGCGAAAATTCTGAATGTCGGACTCGAAGAAGACGCGGCAAGACTCTTGAGCGGGCGCTGCCGTGGAACGCCGCGTATCGCCAACCGCGTGCTCCGCCGCTGCAGGGACGTGGCCCAGGTTCGCGGTACAGGAGTCATCGACCTGATGTCGGCAAGCAAGACGCTTGAAATGCTTGGAATCGACGGTGAAGGCCTCGACCACATGGACCGCAAGATTTTATCGATGATCATCGACAAGTTCGGCGGTGGCCCCGTGGGGCTGGGCACCATCGGGGCAGCGCTCGGCGAGGAGCCGGACACCCTCGAAGAAGTTTATGAGCCGTACCTTATCCGCAAGGGGCTCCTCGCGCGAACGCCGCGTGGCCGTACCGCCACGCGCACCGCCTACGAGATGCTCCACAAGAGCATTCCAAAAGCACTCGCCGAATCCGGAATGCAGGAATCGCTGGATCTTTAAGCAAATTTTTTCTCGCATTCTGGGGTTTTAGGGGCGGAACCCTTAGGCGAAAGGGTGATGGAAGACCCTGCGCTGCAGGGGCTGTAATCAGGGAGAGGCATCTCCCTTTTTCATATAGTTCAGTCGATACACTTGTAATGTTTTGACATTTGCAAACGTTGTAACGTCTGCATTTTCTTTATAAATTCATTATCGGTGAATGTGGATGTGTTAATTGGAGGCATAATGCATCTTAAAACGACTCTTTCCGTACTCGCAATCGCGGCGGTAGCAACCATGGCTCAAGACAAAGCTTATTCCGGGGCAGAACTTTATACTCTGGATGAATTTACGTACGGCAAGTACGAAGCCCGCATGAAGATGGCTGCAGCCTCCGGTACTGTCAGCTCCATGTTCCTCTACCAGAATGGTTCCGAAATTGCAGATGGACGCCCTTGGGTCGAAGTCGATATCGAAGTTCTGGGTAAAAACCCAAGCAGTTTCCAATCTAACATCATTACCGGCAAGGCCGGTGCACAGAAAACAAGCGAAAAGCACCATGCGGTGAATCCGGCTGCCGACCAGGCTTTCCACACCTACGGCCTCGAATGGACTCCTAATTATGTCCGTTGGACTGTCGATGGAGTCGAAGTCCGCAAGACCGAAGGCGGCCAGGTAAACGACCTCAAGGGAACGCAGGGCTTGCGCTTTAACCTCTGGTCTTCCGAAAGTGCTGCTTGGGTCGGCCAGTTTGACGAATCCAAACTTCCGCTTTTCCAGTTCATCAACTGGGTCAAGGCTTACAAGTACACTCCGGGCCAAGGCCCGAACGGCAGCGACTTTACGCTTGACTGGTCTGACAACTTTGAGAATTTTGACGGCTCCCGTTGGGGCAAGGGCGATTGGACCTTCGAAGGCAACCGCGTAGATCTCACCGACAAGAACATCTATTCCAGGAACGGCATGCTGATTTTGGCCCTCACCCGCAAGGGTCAGGAAAACTTCAACGGCCAGGTTCCCCAGGATGCTGCAGGCGATGCAGAATTCAACGGCCAGGGCCAAAATCCCCAGTCTTCTAGCAGCGAGCAATTTAACCCGCCGAGTTCCAGCAGTCAGGAAAACAATCCGTTCGTGTCATCGAGTTCTTCTGCCGATCCGACCAGCATCCTCCCGACCCGCGTGAAGCTCCAGAACAAGGAAATCCGCGGTACGGTCAACGCCAAGGGCGCTCGCGTGAACCCGAATAACAAGGCAAACTACCAGGTCGACTTTAATTTCTAGAAATTCATCCAACCCCAAACAACCCCGGCCCGCATAGGAACCTCCCCTGTGCGGGTCATTTGTTTACAACAGACCGCGCGAGCAGCTAATAAGTCGGTGCTTCCTATTGGCTCGCGCTCTCGCCACAGCCCCAGCTTAACGCTTGGGGCTTTGTGGCTCACGACTTTTTATTAATATTTAGGTATGAAACAGCGGATTATCAAGGCTTTGCTCGACATGAACCTCGCCGAGGGCGACAGGCTCCCGTCAGTGCGTTCCATGATCAAGAGTTTTGGAGCTTCGTCGGGCACGGTGCAGGCGGCGCTTGCCGAGCTGGAATCCGCCGGAAAAATTTGCAAGATTCAAGGAAAGGGCTGTTTCTGGGGCACGTCTCCCCTACGGACCAAAGTCGCCTACGTTCATGAGACTGTCTCCGAAAAACTCGCCAAGGCTTTCGAACGCGACTTTGCGCAAGGCTACCTGAAGCCTTCGCAGCCGCTTCCGCTTTCCAAGGAACTTTCGGCCCGCTATAACGTGTCACAAGGCACGCTCCGCAAATTCCTAGAAGAAAAGGTGACTCTGGGTATTTTGAAAAAAGAAGGTCGCCAGTATGTCTTTTACCGCAAACAGCAGCAAAAAGACGACGCTCCCCTCAGCGAGCTCATCTTTGTCACACGCTGCAACAGTTGGGGCGGATTCAGCGCCGAAAGTGAACGCGAACTGGACTTTTTGCGACTGATTTACAAGACTGCGGGTAAAAACCATTACAAGCTGACTCTGTTCGGCATCAACGATGCCACGGGCAAGCTCATTGACCGCAGCGGCAAGCCCTGCAAACTTTCGGAACATCCAAATGCCGTGGGAGCTGTGCTTTCGACACTTTTGGTGCAGAACTTCAGGCCGCTCCTGACATTTTTTGCCGAGGCCAAGTTCCCCGTAGCCGTATGGTGGGAACACCCCATCGACGCCGTACCCAGGAGCTTTTTGCGCAAGGACAACTGGATATTTTTCAACTCCACCTTCGGCAAGACCCCCGGCAAAGAAATTGGCCGCTATCTGCTGGGCCTCGGAGTCACCGAAGTCGGTTATTTTTCGCCGTACCACAATAGCTCCTGGTCCAAGGACCGCTTGACCGGCCTCGAAGAATCGGGACTCGTGGTGCACCCCTACGTAGACGCCGAATTCGCAAGCCCCTGGGATTACAAAGAAATCGCCCGCAAGAAAGTCGAAAAACTCTCTGTGGAAATCATGGCGCGCAGCCTCGAAAAGGACAAGCTCAAGACGCTTGCCGAACGTGCGCTAGAATTCCAGGCGACAAACGGCAACAACATGCCCTGGATTTGCGTGAACGACGAGGTCGCGGGAATCTTCATGGAAATGGCCGAAGAGAACAATATGGAAATCCCGCAGCCAAACATCGGGCCCACCTATATCGCCTTCGACAACTCCATGGAAAGCTACCTGCTGCGCATTCCCTCTTACGATTTCAACACTGACGCGCTCGTAGAACAAATCTTCTACTACATCAGCAACCCCTCGGCATTCGACGGCATCAAAAAAATCCACCACATCCTCGGGAACGTGGTGGAGAAATAATTATTTTATCGAATTCAGAACCGAATCGATACGAGCCGTTATTTTTTCGGCCCCCCGATAATTCAGATGGTCATAGTCGTAGGCCATGCTCATAGCGTAATCATGGTCCCCCATCTTATTTTCGTCCAGCAAATAAAAGTTACCGTATTTTTGGGCAAGTTCCTGAACTTCTTCAAGAAGCTTCATCGCATGGGAACGTCGCATGCCATGTCTTCCAAATGCTCCTGAATTCTTATATTCAGGGCTTTGCGGAAAAATGACTCCGACTACATTGACGCCCTTAATCGCTGCGCTTCGAATGATAAAATCAAGATTGTTCATGGCGCGCCGATACGTTGTCGAATCGTCACTCCAGGTTGAATCTCGTCCAAACATAAATCCGGAGAATTCAGGATTTTCTTCAAAGGGACTCTCCGCCACATAGACCCAACCCATGTTACGATGCATATCTTGATAAACAGTCGATTCATCGACTATTTTGGCGCTAATCATTTTTATTTGGTCCACGCCTCCGTCAACCCAGAACTGATGATTATAGTCATAAAAGTATCCAGGATAGGAAAGGATATTTTTCATCACGGTCGCGCTTTCCAAATCATACCACAAGTCAAAATCAATTCCAACCACAAGGGCCTTTAGACGAGGACAATGTTTATGGATATAAAATTCCGCCAGATACATAAAAATATCCATATCCGACGGAATCGTTGCCATATTGAACGACTTGCCATAAGTTATCGAATTCGAATTAAAACCAGCACTCATTCTAGAAGATCCCAGGGCTACAACCTCAATCGAGTCCGCTTCGATCCAAAATATGTTCATTTTATAAGACAACAGAGGATCCGACGGATTGTCAAAATATATTCCGGCACTATCCAAATCAAGTTCAAAATTCTTTGTCTCAAAGCCACTTTCATAAATCCACAGGCTCGGATGCCAAAGTTCCTCGCCTTCCGCCAGTTCAACAACTTCGTCGTTGACCAAATCAACCAACACAACTTTGCGGTGTGATCCGTTCGAATTGACTAAAGATGCCACGGCAAGATCCAACCTTCCCACCCATTCCGCATGGTCAAACGAAAAACCCGCAGGAGCTTGCACAGAATGAACCAAGCGCCCCGTACTATCGGCAATAAACAAACGTTGGTGCGTCGCATAACGTTTCCCAACAAAGTCACGCCCAGTTGAACTCCCAAAATCCAGGAACATCGTCCGGTTCGATCCATCTTGCGAAAGCGATACATTGCAGGCCTGCTCCCCATTGTACCATACCGTATCGTGGTCCGAAACGCGAGCGCGCAAAAGTCGCGCCCCCGAAACAGCAAGATGGTCATCGAAACTGATTCCTCCATGGTAAGCACCATCAAAAAGTTTCTGCGGAACACCGAATCGCCCGTTCGAGAATGGAACCTGCCAAGTCGATGTTGCTCGGAATACCGTTTCACTCTTGTTGTTTCCTGCATCGGTCACATACACAATCACGGTATCTCCGTTTTCAAGTACACGCCATCGGGGAATTGCGGCACTTTCGACATCAAGCTTTACAAGGTTGGAACCGTTTTCGTCTAAGTCACGCACATACAGTTCCGACTTACCTTCAACACCCTCATACTTTGTACAAAATGCAACATGGTTCCCATCTGGAGAAATCTCCGGATGATAGGCATCGATAGTGTCTAGGATTTCTACAACAGACAAGGCCCCGTTCGAGTAATCCACAAAGGCGATATTTCCAGAGACATCATTGCGGAAAGCCAATTTGGCCTTATATGTTTTTGAATACGAATACACCGACGAGGCATTTGCCAATAGCGTAATACGACTAGATATCGCACGGCCATCGCTCCCCATCCAAGATGCATCGGGAACACTCCCCCGCACAAGACGAAATCCGAGATAGTCTCCTCTTGTCGAAGAGGTTACCGAATATATATCCCCCCGTGCATACAACGTAGTGGAAGAAGCTTTGCTACGGAAACTTCCGCCCTTGACAATTCTTTGCGCAACTTTTCCGCCATCAGGAGCACCCGCATAATTTTGGAGGGTTGTATCGCGGAACAGGCCAAACCAGTCGTTGACCCATTCCATCGCATTTCCCATCATATCGCAAATTTCACTGTCCTCGGCCTTCGAACAAACCGGATGCAGCTTGAAATCGGAATTTTCAGCGGTCCATGATTTTTCGGAGAACCAATTCTTTTGGGCGACAACCATCCATTCCGCCTCGGTCGGCAAATGGAAAGATTCTATTTCCGGATGATAGGCATACCCCTCTAAGTTAACGCAATGGCCTTCCGAATCCATCTTTTTGGAAACATAGGTATAAGCCGTATCAAGGCCTTCTCTTTTACTGCGTTCGTTCGCAAAAAGGACTGCGTCGTAATAGGTCACATTTGTCACCGGCAACGAGTCGTTTTCGCAATCCAGCGCAAGTCCAGTCACTGATTTCATCAAGCCGTTAAATTCAGCACAGGTGGTCTCGTGCCTAGACACATAAAAGTCATAGGTAAACGAAACCTTCATAGCGGGTCGTTCGTTTACTCGCGCTTCGGCTGAATTTGTTCCCAATTCAATAGACAAACCGTTTGACGCAATCAAGGACAACCCGCTTTTTCGCAACAATTCCATTTGGGCGAGACTGTCTGCTCGGCGAATACTATCTAAACGAATTAGACTGTCTTTATACAAACTATCTTTGAAAAGGCTGTCTTTAAGGAGGCTATCTCTTAACAAGCTGTCCTGGGACAAACTATTGTTCACGATGGAATCCTGTGGAATTTCCGCCGGAACGCCTAGTTCGTCAGAAACGATTTTTTCTGAATTGGAGCACGCCACCAGGCATAGCCCCGCAATAAATAAAACAAACGAACCAAGTTTCATCAATTTCTCAGGCAGCGCACGGAATACATATTTGTTGCGGGATCTATGTCACGAGCGAAATCACCTGGAGGCATCAGGTGCCAACCGTAGGCATCGCCATCTTCATCTGTTGAACTCCAAAAATGCGCCGACTCCCCTAGGCCGACAAATTCATCTGTTGCACGCCCCGCAGGAATGACATCAAAGCCGTAACGGTCAGAACCGTCCCACTTGTCGCGCGATTTCAGGCTTACCCATGCAGCCTCCTTGCCGTCGCTATTTTCAACAAAGTTTTTGAAGCGGATCCATTCATCGTTTTCGGGCAAATGCCAACCAGCCGGACAAGCCTTGCGCGCAGCCTCAAAAGTATATAAACGGCCGTATTTTTTGCAGTTCTCAGCTTTGCCGTCGTAACACTCCGATTCGTCCGTCTTGTAATCTAGATTTTCAGCCATCCAGGTCTTGGAGCCAATGACTACCGTACGATACTTGTGACCATCACGATTATCGACAAACACTCCCGTCTGCGGAAGAGCTACGGCTTGAACAACAAAAAAGGCCAGAATGGGCAAAGCAAATTTCATACCCCGAAAATACATAAAAAAAAGCCTTTCCACCCTCAAAAAACCGCTTTTTTTAGTACAAATACGCAAAAACAGAATTTGAAAAAAGCTTTTTGTAAACTTTTTTCACCAAAAGAGGAAGAACTAACTATATTTTACACGAATTATAAACCAATCCGCTTAAAGGAGTAATAATGAAATCCATGAAACTTTCCGCAATCGTGCTCGGCCTTGCCGCCGCCAGCGCCCTTGCCCAGGCTGCTCCTGCAAATGCAGCCCCGGCTGCCGCACCCGCTGCACAACCCGCTGCCGAAGCCCCCAAGGCTGACGCCGCTCAACCCGCCGCCGCTCCTGCAGCACAGAGCGCCGCACCGGCCGCAGACCAGCAGGCCGTAGCCGCCGAAGAAGCCAAGAAGGCCGAAGAAGCAAAGGCTGCAGAAGAAGCCAAGAAGGCCGAAGAAGCAAAGAAGGCCGAAGAAGCCAAGAAGGCTGAAGGCAACGAAGGTTCTCTCGTTGACCGTCTGAACATCACCAAGGCAGATGAAGCCCCTGCAGCGACGAAGGCCATGGAATTCAAGATTTCCGGCCAGGCCGAATTTGACGCTTACGGCCACTGGAAAAATGACGACAAGAAGGAACTGACCCACGACTACTGGTCAACTGTTGACGTGGACTTTGATGTCAAGTTCAACGAAAATTGGTCTGCCTTCGTAGAACTCGAAGCCGATGCCGACAACGAAGCCCCGGGTGTCCATTACAACGTAGCATTTGTCCAATACCAGCATAGCGAAAACGCGGTATTCAAGTTCGGTGACCTGACCCATGCGGAAGGCGCATTCAACTACTACGACTACGATGACCCCGCAGATAATGCCGCCGGTATGAAGGAACACGACATTCGCGGTCTTGAACTCGACCTCTATGGTCTGCAGCTCGGCTTGGGCTTTGGTCGTGGCAGCAATGACATCCACACCGTCTGCGTCGATGCCGTTGACGAAAATGGCAATCCGATTCCCAACTGCTATGCTAGCATGGGCAAGAGCTACGACGCTCATGTCGCTTACCAGTTCGACTATGCAGGTCAGTCCCTGCGTCCGTTCGCACACTACAAGAGCTGGCAGGAAGCCAAGGCTAACGAACTGCACGCCGGTTTGGAAGCCGCTCTTGAATTTGGTCCGTTCGCCATCCACGCCGTTTACGGCTTGCATGCCGACCGTCTGACCGAAGACGACCCGAAGGCCACGCACGCCTTCTTGGCAGAACCGTCCTTCAAGGTTTCCAATGTGAACATCAAGGGCGGTTTCTTCTACGCCCTGCTCGATGACAAGACTCCGACCGTTCACGATAACGAACTTCCTGAATACATGTTTGCCTACGGTGAAGGCGACATCAAGCTGACAGACGCCGTTACCATCGGCCTCCTCGGCGAACTGCATACAAACTCTCTTGAAGATGACACCGACCTCGGCACACTCAACTTCGGTACCCGTATCTACTTCTCTCCAGTCGACGGTCTTGACGTCACGGGCTTCGCCATGGCGATCCTCCCCATGGGTGACGACTGGGAAAAGGACGGTCACGAAGCATTCGTAAGCACCAAGGATTACGGCGAAGACCTGAACCTCTACTTCGGTGTCGAAACCGTATTCAGCTTCTAATCGAAACGATTCAAGCTTAAGACCAAATCCTCCGGCCCGGCCGGGGGATTTTTTTGCACCTTTGTGCAGTAGTGTCATTTTTTTGACGAGATTTTTTACTACATTGTGTCCGTACTTTGAAATTTAAGCCATAAACGTCATTGCGAGGAGCCTTAGGCGACGAAGCAATCCATAGAGTTTTAATTAGAGTTTAAAATATGAGCGAAGAAACTAAAGATTCGACCCTTGGACTTTCGAACGTGAACCACCTTGAAAAACTCTACGACGGGTGGTTCCTGGACTACGCGAGCTACGTGATTTTGGACCGCGCCGTTCCGTACTACGAGGACGGACTTAAGCCGGTGCAACGCCGCATTTTGCATTCCCTTTTCGAAAACCACGACGGCCGCTACCAGAAGGTGGCCACCATCGTCGGTCGAACCATGGCCTACCACCCGCACGGCGACGCCTCCATTGGCGATGCACTCGTGGGCCTCGGCCAGAAAAATTTGCTGATTGACACCCAGGGTAACTGGGGTAACCCCTTCACGGGCGACCGCGCCGCAGCACCGCGTTATATTGAAGGCCGCCTCACGCCGTTCGCAATCGACGTCGTGTTCAACCCCGAAACCACCGAATGGATTCCGAGCTACGACGGCCGCAGCCAGGAACCGGTGACGCTCCCGGTCAAGTTCCCGCTGCTCTTGGCACAAGGCGTAGACGGCATTGCCGTGGGTCTTTCGACCTCGATCCTCCCCCACAACTTCCGCGAACTCTGCGAAGCAAGCATCGCGATTCTGAAGGGCAAGAAGTTTACGCTGTACCCGGATTTCTTCACGGGCGGCATCATCGATGTGAGCGACTACAACGACGGCCAGCGCGGCGGCAAGGTCCGCGTGCGCGCGAAGATTGAAAAGGTCGACAACAAGACACTCGCCATCCGCGAAATCCCCTACGGCACCACTACCGTAAGCCTGATCGAAAGCATCGTGAAGGCTAACGACAAGGGTAAAATCAAGATTAAGCACGTCGACGACAACACAAGTAAAGAAGTCGAAATCCTCGTGCACCTGCAGCCGGGCACCGACCCGCAGGTCGCCATCGACGCCCTCTACACCTTTACCGACTGCGAAAAGTCCATTTCTCCGTGCACCTGCGTGATCGTCGACAAGCACCCGAAATTCCTCGGCGTCTCCGACATTCTGCGTATGAACACGGAGCACACGGTCAAGCTCCTGGAATGGGAACTCGCCAACGAACTCAAGCACCTCGAAGACAAGTGGCACATGACCACCCTCGAAAAAATCTTTATCGAGAAGGAAGTTTACGAGGTCATCAAGAAGGCAAAAGACCGCGAGCAGATTATCAACTTCGTGCGCGAAGGCCTTATGCCCTATGTCAAACGCCTGCACCGCAAGGAAATCACGGACGAAGAAATCGGCAAGCTCATCGAAATTCCGATCCGCCGCATCAGCCATTACGACCGTGAAAAGGCCGACCAGCTTTTGCGCGAACTGGAAGAAAGCATCGCCACCTGCAAGTACAATCAGGAACACATCACCGAATACACCATCGAGCACTTCAAGAACATCTTGAAGAAGTACGGCGAAGGCAAGGAACGCCGCACGCAGATTGCGGAATTCGGCAAGGTGGAAGCCGTGCACGTGGCTCTTGCAAACCAGAAACTCTACGTGAACCGCAAGGAAGGCTTCCTCGGCACCGGCATGAAGAAGGAAGAATACCTCTTCGACGTGTCCGAATACGACGACCTGATCGTATTCAAGGCCGACGGCAGCTTCAAGGTCGTCAAGGTCAGCGACAAGGACTTTGTGGGCAAGAACATCTTGCTCGTCGAAAAGTTCAAGAAGGACGACGACCGCCACATTTACAACGTGATTCACCAAGACGGCAAGGACGGGGCCTACTACATCAAGCGATTCAACGTGGGTGGCGTTACCCGCGACAAGGATTACTTTATGGGTAAGGGCAAGCCGGGCAGCAAGATTCTGTACATGTCCAGCAACCTGAACGGCGAAGCCGAAGTCGTGGAAGTCACGCTCAAGCCGCGTCCGCGCACCAAGCTCAACTTCGAGGTGGATTTCAGCTCCATCGACGTGAAGGGCCGTGGCGCCATGGGTAACATTGTGACCAAGTACCCGGTCAAGAGCATCAAGCGCGTCCGCAAGGGTGTTAGCACCTTGGGCGCCCGCGTTCTCTACTTTGACGCCCTAGCCGGCATCATCAGCACCCAGAAGAAGGGTGACCGCATCGGTGAATTCGGCGAAAAGGACAAGATCCTGATTGTCAAGGAAAACGGTACCGCCCGCGTGCACGACATGGCCGATCCGATTCTCGTGGGTACCGGAGTCAAGTACATCCACAAGTTCGATCCGGAACAAGTCTTTACGATCCTCTACTTCGAAGGCGGCAATTTCAACTACATGGTCAAGCGTTTCAACTTGGAAGGCTGCCCCATGACCACGGAATTCAACCTCGTGTCCGACCACAAGGATACGCAGATGATTGAATTCTTCGCGACAGAAGACGCCCGTGAACTCATGGAATACCAGGTAGGCCGCGAAGTCCAGAAGGAAGAACTGGACCTCACCGAGGTCGCCGAAGTCAAGGGCTACAAGGCTCTGGGTAGCAAGTTCACCGCCAAGAAGGTGAAGCGCGCCACCCGCATTACCCCGCCCGACTCATTCGACGACGGATCCAGCGAAGACGAAGGCTCTGACGAATCCGACCCGGAACTCTTTGACTAACGGACTATAGAACTTTATACAAATTAAAATTGAACGGAAGGTCCAAATGGAATTAGGCAAATACAACCGCGCCCGCGTCGAAGAAATCATGCCGCAGGGCTACTACCTGGAACTTGAAACAGGCGGGCGCGTGCTGCTCCCCGGCAAACGGGAAGAATTTTCACTCGAAGAGGGTGAAGTTCTCGATGTATTCGTCTACATGGATTCCGAAGACCGCCCCATCGCGACCCTCGATAAACCCTACGCTACCGTCGGTGAATTCGCAGTCCTCGAGGTCAAGGACGTGAACCGCTACGGTGCCTTCTTGGACTGGGGCCTCAACAAGGATCTGTTCCTGCCGTTCAAGCAGCAACTCGGCGAACTCCGTCGCGGAGACCGCTGCGTCGTCTACATCCTCGAAGACGACAAGAGCAACCGCATCGTCGCGACCGAAAAAATCAAGAGTTTCCTCGATACGGACACCTCTGAGCTTCACCTGGGGCAGCATGTGCAGCTCGCCGCCTACGAGGTCACCCGCGACCACATCGACTTCCTCGTCGATTACCGCTACACGGGTCGCCTCATGGTCACGCCGAACACGCCGCGCATCTACATTGGCGACACGATGTCCGGTTACATCCAGCGATTCACCGAAGACGGTAAGATTACGCTGAACCTCACGCCTGTAGGCTACAAGGGCATCATGAAGAGCGAAAGCCCCGCCGCTATCCTCAAGAAACTTGAAGAAGCAGGCGGATTCCTCCCCTACGGGGACCACAGCGATCCCGAAGAAATTCGCCGCGAATTCAATATGTCCAAGAAGACTTTCAAGAAAATTCTGGGCACGCTCTTCCGCGAAGGTAAAATCGTCCTCGGCGACGACGGCTTCCGCAAAAGTTAGTTGGTAGAACCTAATTTTTTTCTAAGCTCTAAGTTCTAAGCTCTAAGTTCTAAGCTCTATTTATACTCCACCGGGACTTCGTCTTCGTTCAAAACGCGAAGCTCGATACGGCGGTTTTTCTTGCGGCCTTCCTCGGTGCTGTTCGTCGCGCGTGGTTGCGAAGAACCGTAACCGCTTGCCGATAGACGCCCCCAGTCAATGCCGTTTTCCTTCATGTACTGCAGCACGGCATACGCACGCGCCTCCGACAGCCTCTGGTTCATCTCGTCGTCGCCCTCGGAACTGGTATGTCCCTGGATTTCGATCCTGGCCTTCGGATTTCTCTTCAGCCCCGCGATTGCCGCGTCGAGAGTCGCAAGCGAATTCGGCTCTAGTTCAGCACTTCCCGCCTTGAAGGTCACGCCGGTCAGTTCCACGCGGGTATCGTCAAAAGTCACCGTAATTCCGCCCGTACTCGCCGTCGTCGAGACATACGGCGTGTTGCCGCATTCAAAATATCCAGTCAGGCTTTCACAAAAAATCGTGTAGGAATCTTCGCGCGGGATATGGAAGGTCACTTCTCCCTCGCTATCGGTGGTCACCGTAATTTTTTTCTTCGGGTCATTTTGTCCAACGAACATCAGTTTCTTTTTCGCCTGCGGAACATCCTCTTCATTGGTAAAAGTCACGGTCAACACGGCGTGCGTCTTATTCGGCTCCAGATCACGGGCGCACAGCGGCTGGCCGAACGCCAACATAACGACAAACAAAGCGGCATATCCGAAACGGTTCATAAACACTCCCTTTAAAAACGCGCCAAAAATAAAAAAATTCCTTGCAAAACACATCGCATATTCTAAATTTGGAATCGAAATTAAACTTCTAAGGAGTATTCATGAACTTCAGGAAAATCGCAGCGGCCGCTCTCGCCATGGGCGTTTCCGCCTTCGCAGCCGACGTCGTCGACAACATGACCCTCAAGGGCAACGTACAGACTCAAGTCACCAAGTCCATCGCCGACGAAGACAACAACTTCAGCAGCGGCTGGATCCGCGCCAACATCGGTGGCCAGTACAAGAGCGACAACCTGGACGGAACCATCATGCTCCGCATTTTTGCTCCTGAATTCGGCAACAAGAACGTGACCGACGTATCCACCGATGCCGACGGCAAGACCAAGACCACCAAGTCCGCACAGGACAAGATTCTCGCCGACCTCTACTGGGTCAACTATAAATGGGCTCTCGGCGCAGCCGACCAGGTCAACCTGAAAATCGGTCGCTGGAAAACTGACTGGTCGCAGTCCACCAACTTCGGTACCTATGTAGACAAGGATCTCACCAAGCGCGGTCTCTGGATGCGCGATTATAGCCACAACGCCGTTGAACTCGGCTGGAAGAGCGGCCTCAACCAGCTGAACGCCATGATTGCCGCCAAGAACGGCACCGCCAACCAGGGCTACATCCGTATCGAAGACGACATGAAGTTCACCTTCCCGCTGGAAGTCAAGGTCGCCTACCGTTCCAACCTCGTCGACGTGGTACAGAACACCGCCTACGTGACCCACCGCGTGGCCGCCTACGCCAGCTTCAACCTCTTCCCCATTCTCCGCGCCTACGGTGAATACGCCTGCATCTACACGCAAGACGACGACATCAACACCGAAGTGGACAACTACATCGCCCCCGAATCCAAGTACTTCCAGCCGGGCATCTACTACCAGCCCTTCTACCTGGGTCTTGATTTCGCCCCGAGCGAAGGCATCTTGAACACCCTGATGAGCCACCTCATGGTCGAATGGGAATACATCAACAAGCGCGACAACCTTTACGCCGTGCCGAACCACACTTACGACGACTGGGCATGGACCGTCGCCTACGTCAAGAGCATCGGCAAGTCCAAGATCCAGCTCAGTGTCTACAGCGAAAACGAAATGAGCGACGTTGGCCTCGCCTTCCGCCTGACTAGCACGATCAAGTAATTGTTTCAAATTTAAACAAACGGTTACGCTTTAAAAGGAGTGTTTCAAAAAGGAACATTCCTTTTTCTTTTTTACCCCGCAGCGAGGCATTTAGGCTTAAAATATTGCGGTTTTAGTAGAATTTCAACGTTTTTTTACCCGCCTAGGCCAGCAACTTTTCTTGGCACGGAAATTGCTTTATATTGGGCGAAACAAAATAAATAGTCCAAGTTGGACTACCAATTTGGGCAAAACAGTTCAATCAATGGGTGCGAAACCACCCGCAAAAAAGGAAAAGTGAAAATGATTAAGCCTCTTGCAGATCGAATCGTCGTCAAGCCGGCAGAAGCCGAACAGAAGACCTCCTCGGGTCTCTTTATCCCGGACAACGCCAAGGAAAAGCCGATGCAGGGTAAGGTTGTGGCCGTGGGCCCGGGTCGCAAGAACGACAAGGGTGAACTCGTTGCCATGGAAGTCAAGGTCGGCGATGTGGTGCTTTACGGCAAGTACAGCGGAACGGAAGTCTCCGTCGACGGCGAAAACTACCTCATCGTGAAGGAATCGGACGTCATCGCTACTCTGTAGTGGTTAGTAAACAGTAGGCAGTAAACAGGTTAAGTTAGGCGGCTTCGCCGCGATTATAAAAACTAACCACCAACCACTAATCACTAACCACTTTTTCAAAATTTTAAAAAAGGAAAACAAAAATGGCAAAGCAACTTAAGTTTGATGTAGCAGCTCGCGAATCCCTGATGAAGGGTGTCGACAAACTCGCCAACGCAGTCAAGGTCACCCTCGGTCCTAAGGGCCGCAACGTGATGATCGCAAAGGCCTTCGGTGCCCCGAACGTCACCAAGGACGGCGTGTCCGTCGCTAAGGAAGTGGAACTGGAAGACGCCTACGAAAACCTCGGCGCCCAGATGGCCAAGGAAGTCGCCAACAAGACTTCTGACGCTGCTGGTGACGGTACCACCACCGCTACCGTGCTCGCCCAGGCTATTACTCGCGAAGGCCTCAAGAACGTGGCCGCCGGTGCAAACCCGATGGATATCAAGCGCGGTATGGACGCCGCCGTTGACGCTGTCATTACCGAAATCGGCAAGATGGCCGTGAAGATCAACGGCAAGGAACACATTGCCCAGGTCGCAACGATTTCTGCAAACAACGACCCCGAAATTGGCGAACTCCTCGCCAATGCTATGGAAAAAGTCGGTAACGATGGCGTCATCACCATCGAAGAATCCAAGACCGCTGAAACTGTTCTCGACGTTGTCGAAGGTATGCAGTTCGACCGCGGCTACCTCTCTCCGTACTTCGTGACCAACACCGACAGCATGGAAGTGGCCCTCGAAAATCCGTACATCTTGCTGTACGACAAGAAGATTTCTACCATGAAGGATTTGCTGCCGATGCTCGAACACGTGGCAAAGCAGGGCAAGTCCCTCCTCATCATCGCCGAAGACGTCGATGGCGAAGCTCTCGCAACGCTCGTCGTTAACAAGATGCGCGGCACCCTGAAGGTTGCAGCCGTCAAGGCTCCGGGCTTTGGCGACCGTCGTAAGGCCATGCTCGAAGACATCGCTATCCTCACTGGCGGTATGCTGGTTTCCGAAGACACTGGCGCTAAGCTCGAAGACGCTCCGGTGACCGTGCTCGGCCAGGCCAAGTCCATCACCATCACGAAGGACAACACCACGATCGTCGAAGGTGCCGGTGACGCCGCTTCTATCAAGGGCCGTATCGCCCAAATCAAGAAGCAGATCGAAGCTACCACCAGCGACTACGACCGCGAAAAGCTCCAGGAACGCTTGGCCAAGCTCGCTGGCGGCGTTGCCGTGATCAAGGTCGGTGCAGCTACCGAAGTTGAAATGAAGGAAAAGAAGGACCGCGTCGACGACGCTATGCACGCAACCCGCGCTGCCGTCGAAGAAGGTATCGTTCCGGGTGGTGGCGTTGCCCTCATCCGTGCCGAAAAGGCTATTGACGCCCTCAAGTTCGATAACGCCGACCAGAAGACTGGCGCCGCCATCATTCGCCGCGCTATCGAAGAACCTCTCCGCCAGATTGTCCAGAACGCAGGCCTCGAAGGCTCTGTCGTGGTGAACAAGGTGAAGGAAGGCAAGGACAGCTTCGGCTACAACGCCAAGACCGACACCTACGAAGACCTCATCAAGGCTGGCGTGATCGACCCGGCCAAAGTGACCCGTACGGCCCTCAAGAATGCATCCTCCATCGCTTCGATGATTCTTACCACTGACTGCGTGATCGCAGAAAAGAAGGAACCGAAGCCGGCAGCTCCTGCCATGGATCCGTCCATGGGCATGGGCGGCATGATGTAATCTGATACTTCAAAAAATCTGTCTCCTTATGGACGTCCGGTTCCTTGAACCGGGCGTTTTTTTTAAGGAAAGAGCACCTTCACGGCGGGAGGCTGCACCGCTTGTGTTACGTCGGCAATGAAAATTTCACGGCGGGAAGCTACACCGCTTCTATTGCATCTGCAATGATGCTTTCACGGCGGGAGGCTGCTCGGCTTTGCCGAGCAGTTCCGGCTGGGAGTACGAAAAAGGCTCCCCAAAGGGAGCCTTTCGTACTCACGGCGGGAGTCGAACCCACGACCCGCTGCTTAGAAGGCAGCTGCTCTATCCAACTGAGCTACGCGAGCGAACCTCTTTATAAGGTTGCACAAATATAGTCAAAAAAAGTATGTGCGTCAATGATTCCGCATTTCCCATATAAACAAGTTCATTACGGTTACAGCAATTCCTCGAGCGTCTCGAAGAGTACGTCGGGTTCTACCGGCTTGCTCAGGTGCGCATTCATGCCCACCTGCAGGCTCCGCTGCACGTCTTCGTCGAAGGCGTTTGCCGTGAGCGCGATAATGGGAACCTTCTTGGCGTCGGAGCGCTCCAGCTTGCGGATGGCGGCTGTCGCCTCGAGGCCGTCCATTTCGGGCATGCGCACATCCATAAGGATGGCATCGTAGTAGCCTTCGGGATGGTCGCGGAACATTTCCAGGGCCTTGCGACCGTTTACGGCCAGTTCCACCTGCAAGTCCCGCATCTTCAGCACTTCCATCATGATCTGCGCGTTGACATCCATGTCTTCGGCAAGGAGAACCCGCTTTCCGGCAAGTTCCGCCTTGTTCTTCGCAAGCGAGGTGTGTTCCTTCTTGCGCCGGAGGGCGTTCTTGAATTCGTCCAGCAGGATTCCCGAGAACAAGGGCTTAGAAATGAAGCAGTCCACGCCGGCTGCCAGGGCCTCGTCCAGGATGTCGTCCCAGTTGTAGGCCGTCAATATGATAATGGCGGACTCGTCGCCGGTCACCTTGCGGATTTCGCGCGCCGTCTCGATGCCGTTCATCTCGGGCATCTGCCAGTCAACCACAATCAGGTTGTAGGGCTCGCGTCTCGCGTGGTGGAGTTTCGCCATCTCCACCGCTTCCTTGCCCGTAAGCACCGTGTCGGTGAGGACTCCCGCCTTGCCGAGCACGAGTTTCGCGTGCCCCAGGGCAATCTCGTCGTCGTCCACCACCAGCACGCTCATTTCGCTCGGGTGGATTTCGATTTCGTCGTCGGTCGCCTGCTTGCGCATGCTGTCGTTGAGGGTGAGCGTCACGCAGAACGTGGTCCCCTTGCCCTTTTCGCTTTCCACATCGATCTTGCCGTTCATCATGTCGACGATACCCTTGGTAATCGCCATGCCGAGGCCACTGCTGCCGTACTCGAAAGCCGTGGTGGCGTTTTCCTGAGTGAACGTGTCGAAAATCTTGGGCAGGAATTCCTTGCTGATGCCGATACCGGTATCGCTAATCTTGAAGACGAGCGTGGACTTGTTGTCGAACGCGGCAATCTTTTCCACGTTGAGGTCGATGTTTCCGCCCTTCGGGGTGAACTTGACCGCATTGCCCAGGATGTTGATGAGAATCTGACGAATCTTGGTGACGTCGCCGACGTAGTAGTCGTCCAGACTGCCCGCCACATGGCACGAATAGTTCAGGCCCTTGGTGCGGCTCTGGTCGTCGATGATGGTGTTCACCTGCTCCAAAAGCTTGGGGAACGAGAATTCTTCGCTATTGATCTTCGTGCGGCCACTCTCGATGCGGCTCATGTCCAGAATCTCGTTGATAAGGCTCAGCAGGTGTTCTGCAGAGGAGCCGATCTTTTCCAGGTAGCCGCGCGTCTTCGGCGAAATCTCGGGTTCGTGCAGCGCAAGGCTGTCGAGGCCGATAATCGCGTTCATGGGCGTGCGGATTTCGTGGCTCATGTTGGAGAGGAATATGGTCTTCGCCTTGCTCGCCTCTTCTGCCGTCTTGAGCGCATCGGAAAGGGCCTGGCTCTTGGCAAGGGAATCGCGCATTTCCTCGTCGATATCGGAGAAGCCGAAGCCCACAATGCGGAGCGGAGCATCCGGGGCGTCGCCGGCATTGTGCACGCCCGCCATGCGCAGCATTTCGTAGCTTTCCTTGCCGCCATGGTTTGCCAGGTAGCGCAAGGTATAGATCTTGTTCTTCGCGACACCCGCGCGCACGTTTTCGGGCTGTATAAAGGCGAGGAACTTTTCGCGAGATTCCGGTGCGACAAACTTTTCGGCATAGGTTTTGAAATTTTCCAGGTAGCCGATTTCGTCCCCTTCCTTGAAAGGTACCGGAACGGTGCCGTCCTTGCGGTAGCATATCGCCATTCCGGTATCCAGGTTCAGGTAGTAGACGCTGCGGTAATCTGACGCAAGCGCGGTAATCATGGTACGCTGTTCGTTCCTCTTGCGTTCTTCTTCAACTAACTTCTGCTGGAGCGCAAGCTGTTCTTCCAGTTTTTCCTGCTTGATGCGGCTTTCGGCATCGGCCACCTCTTTTTCTAACTTGAGTTGAGAAGTACGCCTGATTTGCATGAAGAGAATCAGGAACACGATTAAGAGCACTAGCGCGATAATTCCGGATAGCAGAAGGCTGCGTTCCAAAATGTCTTCCGAAATGGAACCGATTTGCTCGGAGATGACGCTTTCGCGGATAAGGTAAGTCAGCATCCAGTCCGTAGAATGGATGGGAACATAGTACATAGTTTCACGGATGCCGTTATACTCGAAGGAAACGACGCCCGCCTCGTGGTTCGCGAAGTCGGAGCGCATCTTTTCCATGGAGAACCCCTTTTCGAAGCTGGCTTTTTCCATGGCGGCAAGCAGATTGTCGCCGCTCGCAAGCCCACCTAGCACCAGGTTCGTAAGCGAATTGCCCGCCTTCGAGTAGATGTTGCAAAATGTAATTCCCTGCCGGTCGGATTCCAGCGAAATACCTTCCAGCATGCGGTTCATGTCGATTTCCATGAAGCACACGACCAAAACCCGACCATTAAAGGCAAGACGGTCCACAGGCACGGCAATGACAACAGTCTTCTTTTCTTCACTGTTTTTCTTTAATGAAATTTCGGATTTTGCCAGGGTCCTGTAATCGAAATTATAGAGATCAATGTCGGTGCGCGTACCGCGGGATGTGTAGATGAGACCCGTAGTGTCCACGAAGGCGAACTTTTCTAGACCGTACAGTTGCTTCATGCGGAGCTGGTAGCTCTGCAAGCTTGCGGTACTTGCGAGGTCTTCTTTTGAAAGCAGGCCCACCGCCACATCCAGGTCGTTGATGTAGCCGTTCAATTTCGACGCCACCACCTGTTCGCGGCGGTTCGCGAGTTCGTTCATAAAGAGGAGCGTTACGTTGCGCACGGCCTTTTCCGTATCTCCGCTCGCATGGCGACCCGTGAAGATTGTCCCCAGCACAAGGATGATAACGATGATGGGGGCCACGATAGTGGCGATACTTACAATCCCGATTCTTTTTTTCGTTTCCATAACATTGTCCTGTTAAAACTTTACCGCACCCACTGAGCAAGCGTTTCCGTGAGCATGCCGACATCGATGGGCTTTGCCAGGTGAGCGTTCATGCCGGCTTCTTTCGACTTCTTGAGGTCATCGCCAAAGGCATTCGCGGTCATGGCGATAATGGGAACTTCCGCCTTCTTCTTGTCGGAGAGCGCTCGAATCTGGCGACTCGCTTCGCAGCCGTCCATCACGGGCATCTGGATATCCATGACAATCCCGTTGTAGTAACCGGCAGGGTTATTCTCCACCATCTCGACCGCCTGCTTGCCGTTTACCGCCATCTCGACCTTGAACCCGAGACTTTCGAGAACGATTTTGGCCAGTTCGCGATTCACTTCCATGTCTTCTACCAGCAATAGCCGCATGTTCGCGAAATCCGCCTTGGCCGCGATGGAGGTATTGCGCTCGCCACTTTCGGGAACCTCCGTGCCGCTCGCCATCTTCAGTTCCACGTTCACGAAGAATTCCGTCCCCTTGCCGACTGTCGATTCAAACTTGATTGTCCCGCCCATCAGTGTCACGACGTTCTTTGCAATGGCAAGCCCGAGGCCCGTACCCTGCACGCCGCTGATGGTAGAGACGCGTTCCCGCTCGAAGGCATCGAACACGCGGTCTGCAAACTCGGGCGAAATGCCGATACCGTCGTCCTTGACGCGGATTTCGAATGCGGCCATGCCCTCTTCGATACATTCCTTTTCGGCGAGAGTCACGGAAACGTGCCCGCCTTCCGAAGTAAACTTGAATGCGTTGCTGACCAGGTTCAGAATCACGCGGTTCATGCGGTTCCTGTCGCAGAGCACCACCGGGTTCCTGAGGCCGTCGTATTTCACGGCAAAGGCGATGTTCTTGCCCACCATCTGCGCCTCGAACATATCGCGGATTTCGTCCATCATTTTCCGCAGGTCGGTGGGCCGCTCTTCCAGTTCCATCTTCCCGATTTCGATGCGGCTCATTTCGAGCATATCGTTGATGAGGGCCATCAGGTACATGTTAGAGGAGTCAATCTTGGTCAGGTATTTCTGGATTTGCTCGGGGGTCGCCTCCGGTTTGCGCGCCAGGTTGGTGTAGCCGACAATGGCATTCATGGGCGTGCGCAGGTCGTGGCTCATGTTCGAAAGGAATATGGTCTTTGCCTTGTTGGATTCCTCGGCAATATGCTTTTCGTGGTCCAGTTTCTGTTCACGTTGCTGCTGCGTGCGGTAAATGTTCACCACGATAAAAACACACAGGATAATGAAGAGCGTTTCTACCAGGTTGTTCTTCAGTTGGGAATCGCGGACAAGGTCCATCTGCTCTTCCATGAAGTCCTTTTCCTGGACTATCTGGCCTTCAGTCATGGGCAAATGCATCTTTTCGTGCAAGCCCGTATGGAACTCGGTGATATGCGCGATGACATCCTCAGTTTCGTCGTTAGTGACCTGGCGTTCCCACATCACCGCCGAGAACAGCAATATGAACAGCATGGTCACCCACATGATGGCCGACTTGCCAAAACGATTCTCCTGGTCGCGCATGAACACGGCCCTGTAAACGACGAACCCCACAATGCTCCACGCCATCAGAATCATGAAGGATTCCGTGGCAATTGTGTTCATGTTCCAAAGCGTCGGCGTAAGCGGGAAGAAAAAGAAGAAGGCGGATATTACGACACCCAGGATTCCGGTAAAGTTCAGCACCGTCTTTCGCCTGCCGGTTTCACTGCGGGCAATTTTCACTATCCCCGCAGAAACATACAGATAAATGATAGATGCACTGATGGAGGTGATGTCCACAATCCAGCCGATGGCCGTTCTCCCGAAGAACGGAATAATGCAGGAAAGGAGCATCACGTAGATAATGCCGTAGTTGGTGGCGCCGTGACGGTTGATATGCCCGAACCAGGACGGCATCACGGAATCTTCGGCGAGGCTCAGGAACATGCGCCCGATTGTTCGGTAAAGCCCAAGAAGGCTCGTGGAAATGGCCGCCGTGATGGTTATAGCGAGCACAATAAGGCCGCCGTTGCCGAGGGTCCTGAAAACGGCGTGGAATACCGGGACGGCATCGATTCCCTTGAAGTTTTGCAGGTTGGCAAAATAGGTTTCCCAATTGCCGGATCCTGCAGGGTTTGCCGAAACCGAAAGAAGAGCTATGAGGGCGTAGACAATCGCTCCGGTTGCAAGAGCCGCCACCATGATGGCGAAACCGTATTTCGGCTTGAAGTCATAGGTGGAAGAGGCAAAGCTCACCACGCCAAAGCCTACAAATGCCCAGGGGGCAAGCACCAGCACGTTCACGATCTGCATCAAGGGGGAATGGTCCCTCGCGACTCCCGCCGTCGCAAAGGCCGGGCCCATATCCGAGAAATCAATCCCGCCCTTGCAGGCAATAATTGCAAACAGGCTGACCACACCGCCAAAGAATATGAGGGCAAGCACCGTATTCACCAGGCGCAGCACGTTGGTGTTCCTGCAACTGATGAACCCGAACAGAAGTATAATTGCAAGCGTGGTAAACAGCTCGCCTGCCCAGACCTCGTAGCCCATGATGGTATAACTGAAGCCCCTTTGCAGTACGGGGCCGAACAAGAAACGGATAAACAGCACAAAGGCCGACATATTGGCCCACAATACCGCCAGGTACGCAAGGGCCGTGGCCCAGGTGCAAAGGAAGGAATGGTCGTAGCCGAAAAGCTGCTTGGTAAAGGAGAATACGCTCCCCGTGCCGGGAATGCGGTTCATCATGACGTGGAAATTGTAGGCGACAACACCCATCAGCACGGCGCCAAGCACAAGGGCGATAACTGTTCCCAGGGGGCCCGCAATCGGCAGGAGCGTTGTCGCGGGCATCACGAATGCACCCCAGCCTACGGCACAACCGAAGGAGAGCGCCCACGCACTCAAAACGGACAATTTTTTGCGTTTTTCAGACAACATAACGCTACACCCTTATCCACTTCTGCAAAATTTTTGCAAGTTCCTTAAAGTCCAGCGGCTTGGAGATATGGTCGTTCATGCCGACTTCCTTCGCCTTGCGGATGTCGTCGGCAAAGGCGTTCGCGGTCATCGCCACGATGGGGATTCTCCTTGCATAGGTCGTCATGGCCCTGATGGCCGCAGTCGCCTGGTAGCCATCCATGTTGGGCATCTGGATATCCATGAACACCAGGTCGAATTCACCCTCGCTACTGTCCGCCATCCGTTCCACGGCCGCTGCGCCATCCATGACCCATTCTATTTCGAGCCCCGTCATCTGCAGCACGTTCTTCGCAATTTCCGCATTGACCGGGTGGTCTTCCACCAGCAAGATGCGCTTGCCCTCGAACTTGAGGTCTTCCAGATTCTTGAGCGGGTCTTCCTTGTGGGCTTCCGCATTCTGCACGTCCAAAAACTTGAGGTAGATGGTGACGGCAAACCGCGATCCCTCTCCGGGCCTGCTTTTCACCTGGATGTCACCGCCCATCATGCGCACGAGGCTCTGCGAAATGGTCATGCCGAGTCCCGTTCCCTGTATGGCGGCAGTCTTCTTGTCGTTTGCACGCGTGAACGGTTCGAACAGGTGCTTCTGGAATTCCTCCGTCATGCCGATGCCGTTGTCTTCAAAGACAAATTCGTAGCAGGCGACACTATGGGCGTTGGTGGGCCTTTCCGCCACCGTGAGCGAGATGGTCCCGCCATCGGGAGTGTACTTGATAGCATTGCTCATCAGGTTCACGAACACCTGCTGGATGCGGTGGCTGTCGCCGATGACGTTTTCGTGAACCACGTCCGCAACGTCAAGCTTCAGGGTGTGGTGGTGGCTCTCGAGCTGCGCCTTGGTCATCGCAAGCAGCGTATCCACGAGTTCCGAGAGGTTGAAGTTCTCCTCGTTCAGTTCCACCTTGCCCGACTCGATCTTGTTCATGTCGAGCACCTCGTTGATGAGCGAAAGCAGGTGGCTCGAGGCTTCCGAAATTTTCTTGAGGCAGTCTTCCACGCGTTCCCGGTCGTCCAGGTGGGCGGTCGCGATTGCCGTCATGCCGATAATCCCGTTCATGGGCGTGCGGATATCGTGGCTCATGCTCGAAAGGAAGTCGCTTTTGGCCTTGCTGGAGGCATTCGCCGTGTCAATGGCGTCGCGCAGCACCTGCTGTATTTCCTGGTCCTTGCGCACGTCATCGTCCACGTCCTTGAAACCCGCCACAATTCCTGTCTTGCCATTGGGGAGCTGCACCTGTGCAAACTCGATGCGGTAGTACCGTTCTTCGCTCCCGACGATGCGCTTGAACCCTACGCCGAAAACCTTCTTGCTCGTGGTGTTCGCCACAATGTTTTCAAGCGTCAGTTCCTTTTCCAGGTGTTCCCTGTCCGACGGGGCAACATAGTTGTTGATGTAGTTCGCCTTGGCGTCCTCAAAGGTGAGCAGTTCCAGGGCCTCGTTGGTGGGTCTCGCGTGGATGCTGCCATCGGAGGTGTCGGCACGGAACAGCGAGAAACTCCCGGTCGCAATATCGTTGATGAGCCATACGGCGTAGTACGCGCGGCTCAGCGCATCGATAACTGCAGCAAATACAGCCTTGTCCGCCTCCATCTGCACGCGCTTTTCGGTAATGTCCGAAATAAACACGTAGAAGAGTCCGCCGTAAACATCGGAGTTCACGTAATGGCCGTAGTCGTCGAGCCAGCGTATCTTGCCGTCCTTGCGGACAATTCGGTATTCCACGTAGTCCAGATTACCCTGACTCTTTTCGATCTGGTCCACAATGGAAACAGAAACTTTCTCGTAGTCGTCCGGATAGAGCATCCCCTTGAAGGTATAGCCCGTAAGCTGCTTGAACTCTTCAAGTGTTTCGCAGCCGAAAATCTTGAACACGGCCTTGTTTGCGTATAGCAGTTCCTCGTTGCCAGTCGCCTTGTAAATGAAAAAACCGCCCGGCATGTCTTCGCCGATCTGCTCGATAACTTGCAAAGCCTGTTCGCTCAGGGGAAAGTGTCGACCGAACATAGGGACCTCGTACTCTGGTAATTCTGTTTTAAAGATATCTAAAAAAACTGCTTTGTCGCACAATCCGATACTTTTTTATTTCTTTTTACATATATTTATCCATGGATACAAGGAGTTTTCTCCAATGAAAAAACTACGCCAGATCACTACCGTCAAAAGACACGTCCTTATCGTAGACGACGAAGTGGTAAACCGAGAAATCCTGGGTAATATCCTTTCCGTGAACTACGACGTCGAATATGCCGACAACGCCAAGGAAGCCCTCGCAGCACTCTCCAGGCAAGACAAACGGTTCTCGCTTATCCTGCTGGACCTGCTTATGCCCGTGATGGACGGGTTTGAATTCCTGAAAAAAAGAGAAACCACCGAAACACTCAAGCGCATTCCGGTCATCGTGATGACCTCCGAAAAGGAATCCGAAGTCCGCAGTCTCAAACTGGGCGCCGCCGACTTTATCGCGAAGCCCTTCGACATGCCCGAGGTAGTGCTCGCCCGCTGCGAAAAAATCATCGAACTCTTCGAAGACCAGGACATTATCCGCCAGACGGAACGCGACCATATTTCCGGCCTTTACACCAAGGATTACTTCTTTGAATACATCCGCCAGATCGAGCTGTGGAGCAGGGACATTCCCCGCGACGCAATAGTATTTGACATCGAACAGTTCCACCTGGTGAACGAGTTCTGCGGAAGGGACTTTGGCGACCGCCTGCTTGCAGAAATCGGTAGCGCGCTCAAGAATGAACTCGCCCCCATGAACGCCATCGCCTGCCGTGCAGACGCAGACACGTTCTATATCTTCGCGACGCACCAGGAAAGCTACGACAACATCCGCAACATCGTCCAGGAAATCCTTACCGAATTCTTCGAGGTGAACCACATCCGCGTGCGCTTTGGCCTGTGGGAAAATGTAGACCGCAAC
This sequence comes from Fibrobacter sp. UWH4, assembly GCF_900142475.1. Lineage (NCBI taxonomy): Bacteria > Pseudomonadati > Fibrobacterota > Fibrobacteria > Fibrobacterales > Fibrobacteraceae > Fibrobacter > Fibrobacter sp. UWH4. The sequence goes on along the minus strand of NZ_FRAY01000003.1, from coordinate 209,379 downwards.
GTGGAAATCGAGGCATGGTTTGACCGCGCGAAGGCCGCCTGCGACAAGAACCGCGGCGACCTGACGCAGGCGTTTACCCGCTATAACAACGAGATGCATTCCCGCTACATGTTCGAGGAAACTCTCATCCGCGACTTGCAGAGCGCCATAGACAACAAGAACCTGATTGTCTATTACCAGCCGAAATACAACATCGAAGGCGACACCCCGCGGCTCACCAGCGCCGAAGCCCTCATCCGCTGGATACACCCGACACTCGGATTCATAAGCCCGGGCGACTTCATCCCGCTGTTCGAAGGGAACGGCCTTATACAAAAAGTAGACAACTTTGTCTGGAACGAAGTCGCAAAACAGATCCGCAAATGGAAGGACGTATTCGGCGTGACGGTGCCCGTTTCCGTGAACGTGTCCCGCATCGACATCATGGACCCGGAACTGGAAACGAAACTTATGCGCCTTCTCGAAGAAAACGGCCTTTCTCCGGAAGAATATATGCTTGAAGTGACCGAGAGCGCCTACTGCGAGAACATGGAGCGCCTTATCGAGGTCATCGAGAACCTGCGCAAAAAGGGATTCCGCATCGAGATGGACGATTTCGGTTCCGGATACTCCTCGTTGAACATGATTACCACGCTGCCCATCGACATCCTGAAAATCGACATGTCGTTCGTGCGCAACATGGAAAAGGACGAACGCAACCTGAAACTCGTGGAACTTGTGGCGGGCATCGCGAAATTCCTCAAGATTCCTGCCGTAGCGGAAGGCGTAGAAACGCAGTCGCAGCTCGATACCCTCAAGGGAATGGGCTGCCAGATTATCCAGGGATACTTCTTCTCGAAGCCGGTCCCGCCGAAGGACTTTGTACCCTTCATCGAAAAGGAACTTGAACGCCGGAGGGGCGCATGATTACCATCGAAAAACTGAACGCTTTTGGGGCAAATACCGCCGAGGGGCTTGCACGCTGCTTCGGGAACGAGGCGCTGTACCTGAAACTCGTGGCCCCGGCGAGGGCTACTTCGACAAGCTCAAGGATTCCATTGCCGCGAAAGACCTGAAAGCCGCCTTCGAGGCGGCCCATGCGCTGAAAGGTGTCCTCGGCAACCTCTCGCTCACGCCGCTCTACACGTCGATCGTAGAAATTACCGAATTGCTCCGCAACAATACCGACATGGATTACAAAAGCCTGCTCGATACCATCCTCGAAAAGAAGGACGAACTTGGCAGGCTTTGCGCGGATTAAACTTTATTTTTAGATTTTTACTATATTTATGCGTGTATCAACATATTTGCATAGACTTAGGGTGCCGGTTCGCCCGCCCACGGAGAAATTATGAAGATTGTAGACATTCTGAAGCAAGACAAGATGAGCCTTTCGTTCGAAGTTTTCCCGCCTAAAAAAGAGACAAGCTTCGATAACGTAAAGGCCGCCACCGAATCGATTGCAGCCCTCGGTCCCGCCTTTATGAGCGTGACTTACGGTGCCGGTGGCGGCGTGAGCCAGTACACGCTCCAGATTGCAAAGAACCTCAAGGAAAAGTTCGGCATCCCGATGCTCGCCCACCTCACCTGCGTCTCCAGCAGCAAGGAAACCATCCGCCAGCGCATCGAAGATATGAGGGCCGCAGGCATCAAGAACGTGATGGCGCTCCGTGGCGACCTCACGCCGGAGCTGATTGCAAACGGTCGCGACAACTGTGATTACCACTACGCCGTGGAACTCATCCGTGAACTCAAGGACGCAGACGCGGACTTCTGCATCGGAGCCGCCTGCTACCCCGAGAAGCACCCCGAAAGCGCCAACCAGGCCGAAGACATCAAACACCTCAAGGAAAAGGTCGACGCCGGCGCCGACTTCCTCACGACGCAGATGGTTTTCGACAACAACCTCTTCTTCAGCTTCCTTTACAAGCTCCGCGATGCGGGCGTGAACTGCCCGGTGCTCCCAGGCATTATGCCCATCACGAATGCGAACCAGGTAGAACGCGCCATCAAGCTTTCCGGTTCCTTTATGCCGCAGCGCTTTAAATCGCTTGTGGACAAGTTCGGCAGCGACCCCGACGCCATGAAGCAGGCCGGTATCATTTATGCCAGCGACCAGATCATCGACCTGTACGCCAACGGCATCACAAACGTACACGTTTACTCCATGAACAAGCCGGACGTCGCCGAAGGAATCCTGAAGAACGTCTCCGCCATTTTGGGCAAGAACTTCGCCTAAAAAGTCCCTATTCCAACTTGGAATACTCCCCGGCAAAATGGTCCAACAGCCTTGCTGGGGCTTTTTTTTGCCCTAAATTTGAAAAAAAGCCTTTTTTTGAAAAATAAGACAAAAACGTGACACTTTTTCTTGAAATCTTTATATATATTGAGGGTATAGTGCGATTAGCACCGATAGTTTTATTTTTTAAAAGGATCATTATGCTCTCTTACGCAGAAGCTTACAAAATTGCCGCCGATGTCCATAAGAACCAAACAGACAAGGCCGGTGGCCCCTATATCGATTTTCTCCAAAACGTCGCGGACTTCTTGAAGAACAAGGGTGAATCCGAAGAAGTCCAGACACTCGCCATTTTGCAGGACTTGATTACCGACACTACCAAGAAAACCCCTGAAGAAGTGATCGCCATGGGCGTTCCGGCCGACATGGTCGAAAAGATCCAGAAGATGACTTACCACAAGAACCAGGGCTGGATCGACGAATACAGCTGCAAGCTTATGGCCGAAGGCGTTCCCGCCGAAGAAGCGAATTACGAAGCCCGCGAAAAGGAATTCGTAAATTTCATGGGCACCCTCAAGAACGATCCGCTGATGGCCAAGGCCAAGAGCGCCATTCTGAACGTTCTTTTGGAAGACAAGTACATCAAGCGCCAGGAACGCCGCGAACTCAAGACCAAGTTCCGCCTCAAGAAGTACCAAGCCGCTATCGAAGCGCTCGGCGTGTAATTTACAGTGTCATCCTGAGCGAAGTCGAAGGATCTCAATCCATTAAGCCAAGCCCCGTCCAAACGGGGCTTTTTCTATACACTCCCATCAAATTTTTTTATTGCTTCTGATGTAGCCGAACGGGGTGTATTTTGCTATTTTTACGCGCGTAATTATAAAGCCCCAAAAGGGCAAAACAAAAAGGAACACAACCATGGCAAATAAAGTCTATAACTTTAGCGCAGGACCGTCTGTCCTGCCCGAACAGGCACTCAAGGAAGCATCTGCTGCATGCATCGACTTCGAAAACAGCGGCATCAGCATTCTCTCCATGAGTCACCGTTCAAAGCCGATTGAAAACATGTTCGCCCAGACGGAACAGTACCTCCGCGAATTGATGGGCATCCCTGAAGACTACGACATCGTTTTCCTCGGTGGTGGTTGCTCCCTTCTGTTCTGCATGCTCCCGATGAACTTCTTGGACCAGGACGCTACGGCAGACTACGCTCTGACTGGCGTTTGGGCAAACAAGGCCTACAAGGAAGCCAAGCAGTTCGGTAACGCTCTCGCCGCTTGCGACACCAAGTCCGAAACTTACAGCCGCATCGACAAGAACCTGAAGCTCAGCGACAACGCGACCTACCTCCACGTGACGGCCAACAACACCATCTACGGTACCGAATGGCACAACTTCCCGAAGCCGAAGTCCGGCTTCCTCATGGCTGACGTGAGCTCCGACTTCCTCGCCCGCAAGATCAACGTGTCCGACTTCGGCGTTGTGTACGGCGGCGCCCAGAAGAACATCAGCTGCGCTGGCGTGACCGTGACGATTATCAAGAAGGGCCTTCTCGGCAAGGTGAACCGCACCATCCCGACCATGCTCAACTTCCAGACCCACATCGACGCTGCCAACATGTTCAACACTCCTCCGGTATTCGCCGTGTACGTGATGAACCGCACCCTCAAGTGGCTCAAGGAATTCGGTGGTGTGGATGCTATCGAAAAGGTGAACCGCAGCAAGGCTGCTCTCCTTTACAGCGCCCTCGACAACTCCAAGGTGTTCGTCGGTACCGCTGCCAAGGAAGACCGCTCCATCATGAACGTTCCGTTCGTGTTCAACAAGGACGTGGTTGCCGCTGACAAGGCAGACGATCTCGCCAAGGAATTCCTCGAATTCGCAAAGGCTCGCGGTCTGCAGCAGCTCAAGGGTCACCGCTCCGTGGGTGGCTTCCGCGCATCCATCTACAACGCGATGCCGGTCGAAGGCGTGCAGGCCCTCGTTGACTGCCTCGGCGACTTCGAAAAGAAAGTTCTCGGCTAATTAGCCAAGAACTTGGACTTGAGCGACAGCGAAAGTCCAACGTTTTAAGGCTAATGCCAAGAACTTGGGCTCACGCGAATGCGGGAGTCCAAAGTTCAAAGGCTAAGAATTAGCCAGAACGCAAAAATCATTCAAAAAGCCTCAGCTCAATGCTGGGGCTTTTATTTTGGCAAGAACCACCTATAAAGTCAAACAGAAAAAAGACTTTATAGGTACGCAAAACAAAATGATTAGAAAGATGTACCTATAAACATTTTCACAGGCAACATTTTATAGGTACTTTTTTGCATTTTACAAACAAATTAACTACATGAAATCTCAAAATCCAAGAAAAAAACACCTATAAAATAACGATCAATCATCATTTATAGGTCGCACATTACTTCGCACATAAAAAAAACACCTATAAGACACTCAAAAGCGACAACTTATAGGTACAATCAACTCAAACAGATCATTTTTTATAACAGAGGTCGACCGCAACATAAAGTCACGGTCACGGCAAAGCACTATTCAGAGTCAGTCTTCTTAAACTTGTTCACGACATCGGGCACGATGTCCATGACTTTAGAAACAAGCGAACTGTCCTTGCTAATAGGCATCACGCGCACGTCGTCACCCTTGATGACGAGGAAGGCGACCGGTTCCACCGAGGCGCCACCGCCAGAGGCAGAAGTATCGCCCTTGGACTGGTGACCGCCAAAACCGAAGCCCACCGACACGCGGCTCACGGGCACAACAGTCGATTCGCCGGCCTGAATGGGGTTACCGATAACCGTTTCAGCCTTGGTGATGAAACGGAGCTTTTCCAAAAGAGTTTCTGCAAGTTTTTCAATAGCCATGGCACTAATATAACAAATTCAGAATTCAGATTTCGGATTTCAGAATTGAAAAATCGCGCCGAGCCCATAACCGCTAATATCGTGCCTCATAAATGCGGTCACTGGCGGTAAAGAACGTGCGTTCCAAGTCCGGCCAAGACATATAGCCCCAGACAACAGCCACTCGCCCGCCGGACAGGCGGCTTGCAATTCCGTTTGAGCCCTCGCCCGCCTCAAAGTAAATGCAGTCATTCGCAGGGAAAATGCCGACCGGTTCCACGTGCTTCAAGCCGGAAGCCCAGGCGCTGAACGCATCCGATTCGACCTGGTCCCAGCTGCGAGCCACGTTCCAGCGCAAATTACCGTCACGATAGCTTTGCTCCAGCACCGGAAAGCTCGACTTGACGCCGAGGAAAAACTTCGTCTGAATCGAAGAACGCCCCTGTTCACGGAATTCAAACGGCAAGCTCAAGAATGCCTGCGGAAAACCGCCATGGTAGCCAGGGAACTTGCGGACGTAATTCTCAAGGTCTGCACGTTCATAGCGGCGGTAGCTGTCGTGTCTGAAAATAAAGATATGTTTGTCGGCACGGAAACTCTGCTCCAGGAAGTTACCCCTCAGAATCGGAACGCTGCCCTGAAAATGTCCGCTGTTCATGTAATAGTCGAGCGCATACACATCGCTTTCGAACTCAAGCACCGTCACGTCCAAAGTATCGCCAAGCATAACCGCATAACGGTAATCAAAGCGACATTCCAGCGAAGATATTTCTGAATTTTTCGAAGAATCTTGAGCAAAGGAAACAGGCTTAAAAAATTTGTACGCAATCGCGGAATAGTCGACCGGGATTTCATCTTTCTCCTGGCAGCCCGTCACAAGCGCCGCAATACTCGCCGCAAGCACAAGCCCCAAGGATTTATAAGAGAAAAGCATACGAGAAATGTAGAAAAAAAAGAGTCAAAATTTCAACAGTCACCAAATCTAAACAACTCCAAAATCTGAATTCCGAAATCCGAATCAAATAGCGTAGTTGCAATATTTGCGCAGGGGACATTTGCGGCAATGGTCGGTAGAAAGTCGACAGATAAAATCATCCGTACCGTCTTCCAAGTAGAACTGCAGACTATGGGCTGCCACGTAGGCGGTCAAAGCGTCGACCTTCGACTTTTTCACTTCGGCATTCTCAGACTGTTCCATCAAATATTGAACAAGCGCCACATACAAATCTGTCGCCAGCGTTTGCTTTTGCGAGGGCTCCAAGTCGGCAAAGCCGTCGCTCGCAGGCCCAAGAATCGAGAGATAGCGGCGAGCGCCCATCGTCAAAGGCAACGGAGGCCATTTGGGCGAGGGCGCACAGTCAAGCCCAAGCCCCACCGGAGCTGGAGCAAGCAATCGATAAATCGCGGCACAAACTTTCGGGCGCGGATTCCCCTTGCCCATAAAATAGATTTCACCCAGATCGCGCCAGATTTCTTCGGGCGTGCGAGACTTAAGCCACCCTCGCAAATCCAGGTGACGGCGCACAAAGAGCCCTACACTCCAGAAAATTCCCGACACGTTCTCAAACATGGACCAGGAGCGACAACCGAAAGCGGTTTCTACACAGTCCTCAATGTCCTGCGCCTTCGGCACCGGCAATGTCCAGAGTTTTTCGCCAGGGAATTTTTCGTTCAGAGTCCGCAAAAGCGTCACAAACTCAGGGTAGCTAACGTCTTGAAAAAGCGCCGTTCCGAAAAGCGTCCACGCAATACGCGCATTGATATTTTTTTCACAAGTTGCGACGGCAAGAACCGGGTCATCGATTCGCGCAAACAGGCGCACGAATTCAGCCGTCGCCTTGAACAACGCCGGCTCATCGTGAATAAAACGCTTGACAGAAACCACCTGGAAATACCTAAAGGCAATGCGCCTCGATGCTGTATTAGAGCGCCTCGCCCACCTTCACGGCAGTCCCGACACGGCTCTGGAAAAGCCCCGGATTTCTTTCACGAATCTTCTTGTCAACCACGAGAATCACGGTGCTGCCCATTTCAAAACGGCCGAGTTCGCCGCCCTTTTCCACGCGGATTTCTCGCGAGGGTTTCCAGTCGTAACGCTTGCAGTCCCTGGGGAGTTTGCCCGCATTCACAAGGAGCTCGTCCGTGTAGGCGACTCCGATGCGGCCCACGTTCGTAGCTCCGACCTTGACCACCAGCATTTCAGAACCGTCGTCCAGGCGTATATGGCTCGTGAGTCGTTCGTTGATGCAAAACAGGCCTTCTACGCGTTCCACGCTACCCACATTCACCGGCCAGAGAGTTCCCGGACAATAGCTCGCGCCAATAACTTCGCCCGCAGCCGGACTGTGAATGCGATGGTAGTTGAACGGAGCCAGATAAATCGTCGCGAATGCGCCTCCTTCAAAGCGGGCGGCCATGTCTTCGTCACGGAGCAAGTCCTTGAGCGTGTAGGTCTTGCCCTTGGCCTGGATCAATTCCTGCTTTTCGTCGAAAGTGGCCGTCTGCGAAAGTACACCGTCCACCGGCGACACGATTTCAGAGTCTGCAATCGGGCGTATTCCCGGCTTGAGCCTGCGGATAAAAAGTTCACCGATGTTTGCGTAATGTTCGAGCGGATATTCCGACTCTTCCATATTCAGCTTGTAGTAGGCGGCAAACTTATTGCGTGCCACCTTCGAAAGCACCGGCACGCGAAGACGGGTAAAGGCTCCGAATACACGGCTTACCGCGTTCTTCGGCAACAACTTCATAAAGACATAAAATGCGGTATTCATGAAACGAAAGATAGTAATTCAGCGTGGCGAGCAGCTGCCACCGGAACTTTTTCATATTTTTTTGTAAAAAAAGCACTTTTGTGCAGTGAAAATATTGACAAATGCCCTTTTGTGCATTATATTTGTGTATAGAAAGTTAATAGCGAGGTAAAATATGGTCAACGGAAAATTCGACGGTTTGGAAAACTCCAAACGCAAGGAATTGACTTCCCGTCAAGAAGAAATTCTTGAATACATCAAGAAATATGCAAAGGAAAACCGTATGCCGCCCACGGTGCGCGAAATCGGCAACCATTTTGAAATTTCTTCGACAAACGGCGTGCGTTCCATTCTTGCAGCCCTCATCAAGAAGGGCTACATCAACCGTTCGCCCAGACTCAGCCGCGGCATCGAAGTGATCGACAACGACAAAAGCGGAAATGTCGCCGAAGCCCCGAGCAACACGATCGAAATTCCTATCGTCGGCCGAGTTGCCGCCGGTACGCCGATTCTTGCCGTGCAGAACCTCGAAGGCACCGTCACGATTGACCGCGACTTCCTCGCCTGCCGTTCGGATGTATTCGCACTCCGCGTCAAGGGCGATTCGATGATCAACGCCGGCATCTTTGACGGAGACCTCATCTTCGCTCGTCAGCAAAAGACTGCCGAACGCGGTGAAATCATCGTTGCTCAAATTGAAAACGAAGCCACCGTCAAGTACTACCATCCCCTGGCAGACCATGTAGAACTTCGCCCAGCAAACCCGCGCTACCGTCCCATCATCGTCAAGAACGACAAGGACTTCACTATCGCAGGTAAGCTCATCGGCGTCATGCGCAAGGTGAACTAACAGGCAATCTCGCCAAGACAAGATTCATCTGTCGCGCCGTTCGACCAGTGCGTCTATACAGTCAATCCGTATCGACGCTAATTTATTGACATATCTAAAAATTAGCGGCGCCTCTTCATTGGCGCGAATCAAAAGTACCGACGCTTCTTCATTGGCGCGTCCAAGAAAAATGAAAAACTCCCGCAGCCTTGCGAGAGTTTTTTGAAATTGCGATGAATGGAGATATTAATCGTCCATTTCGGCCAGATCTTCTTCAGCGGCCTTCAGGTCGTCTGCGTCCGGTCCAATAATATCGTCATCTTCTTCATCCAGGGAGTCGCCATCCATAGCGCCCAGCTGGTATTCCACCTTACGGGCTTCCTTGGACTGGCCGAGCTTAAGGATTGCGGCGCATTCTTCGCAGAAGCCGAGGTGCTTGTCGACCCAGAATTCAGGAGACACCAAATTGCGGTTGCAACGGGTGCACATCTGCGTCGCCGCTTCACGTTCGAACAAGCGATTCTGTTCTTCAAGCTCCTTGAGGATACGTTCCGTCAATTCTTCCTGGGTTTCTTCGGCGAGGGACGCCTTGTGGCGGATCGGGGAAGTCGGCTTCATGTCCAGGTTCTTGACATCGCTGGACATTTTCTTCTTGTTGGAACGGTCTTCGGATTCATCGACCTTTACGAACATGATCGTCTTGGAAAGACGCTTGACTCCCTGCAGAAGTACGGCATAGGCGTAGTCCGGAGCATTCTTCTTCTTGACTTCGCCCTTGTCGTCAGCAGCAGCGGAAGCGACTGCAGCGGGTTCTTCCTTAACCTTGGGCGCTTCTACCGGAGCGACCTTTTTTTCTTCCTTGACAGGAGCCTTTACCGGGGCGGGCGCGGACTTCTTGGCAGCAGGAGTGGCCTTTTCCACCTTTTCAGCAGCATTCGGTTTTGTGGCAACCTTTTCGACGGTCTTTGCGGCAACAGGTTTCGCGGAGGATTTAGAGACCTTCTTCTCCGTGGCAACGGACTTCGCGGCGAGAGCCTTCTTTGCAGTAGAAGTCTTAGGAGCATCCTTAGTCACTGACTTTTTAGATTCAGCCTTCGGAGCGGGCTTTGCCTTGGCGGGGGCCTTTTTCGCAGGAGCCGGAGCAGGCTTCTTTGCAGCAGGGGCGACCTTCTTAGCCGGCTTTTCGGCAGGCTTCTTGGCAGGAGCCTTAGCGGCAGCCTTTGCAGCCGGCTTGGCGGCACTCTTTGCAGCAGCCTTGGCGGGAGCCTTTTTGGACTTGGAATCCTTAGATGCGACTTTCTTAGAACTCATAGCTTACTTCTTTTCCACGATAGTGATGTTAATAATGGGGTCGTTCTGTTCGATGCGACAAACTACATCCTGCCCTTCGAGCACCTTGCCAAACACGGTGTGCTTACCATCCAGATGGTGCTGGGGCGTCTGCGTAATGAAGAACTGCGAACCGTTCGTATTCGGGCCTCGGTTAGCCATCGAAATAACTCCGGTTTCGTGCGTCAGCTTGGAAATTTCATCGTCGATCGAATAGCCGGGACCGCCCGTGCCATTACCATCGGGATCGCCGCCCTGGATCATGAAACCCGGAATCACACGGTGGAACAGGAGACCATTATAAAATCCCTTGTTCGCAAGTTCCACAAAATTGGCAACCGTATTCGGGGCGGACTTGAAATCAAGATTAATTACGATTTTACCTTCGTGAGTTTCGATGACAGCCTCAATAGCCTTGATTCCAGAGTAATCTTTATTGAAGACCTTGCCCTCTGCAAATGACAGGCAGAACAGTCCCGATACAAGGGTGCAGACAACGGCAAAAAAAACTAACGGACGACACCAGGAATGGTGGACCATACGACTTGAAAATTTTGAAAACATATTCCTGACAACCATGAAGTAATGGCGCTTTTCTACAATTTATATCGGTAATATAGCTAATTTTGTCAAAGCCCATTTGCGCATTTTCTATATTTACCCCGAAAATTAGCAGTATTCACCCGATAAATCTATCGCACCTATGCCGCAAAACGACAATATCAGAAATTTCAGCATCATCGCCCACATTGACCACGGCAAATCTACACTCGCCGACCGCATGATCGAACTGACCAAGACAGTTTCGAAAAACGAGATGACAAACCAGCTCCTGGACGACATGGACCTTGAACGCGAACGCGGCATTACCATCAAGGCTCACGCCATCCGCATGGTGTACGAAAAAGACGGCAAGGAATACATCCTGAACATGATCGACACTCCGGGGCACGTGGACTTTACTTACGAAGTCAGCCGCTCCCTGGCCGCTTGCGAAGGCGCGATTCTCGTGGTGGACGCAAGCCAGGGTATCGAAGCCCAGACACTTTCGAACCTTTACCTCGCTCTTGAAAACGACTTGGAAATCATTCCTGTCTTGAACAAGGTGGACCTTCCGGGCGCTCAGCCCGACCATGTGGCACAGCTCGTAGGCGACTTGCTCGGTTACGACCCTGAAAAAATTCCGCGCATTTCCGCCAAGACCGGCCTGAACGTGGAGCAGGTGCTGGACAAAATTGTCGACGAAATTCCAGCCCCCAAGGGCGATAGCGGAAAGCCGCTCAAGGCGCTCATCTTTGACTCCGTATACGATTCTTACCGCGGTGTGATCAATTACATCCGCATCGTAGAAGGTACGCTCAAGGCCGGAATGAAAATCCGCATGATGAAGACCGGCGGCGAATACATGGTGACCGAAGTCGGAACCTTCAGCATGCACCGCGACCCACGACCCGAACTTTCGGAAGGCATGGTGGGCTACGTACTTGCAAACGTGAAGACGATTAGCGACGTGAAAATCGGCGATACACTCACCGATTCAGCGAACCCCGCCACCGAGCCGCTCCCGGGCTACAAGGATATTTTGCCGATGATCTATTCCGGCATCTACCCCATTAACCCGGAAGACTACAAGGACTTGCGCGAGGCCTTGGAAAAGCTCCGCCTGAACGACTCGGCATTGAGTTGGGAACCCGAAACCTCCGAAGCGCTCGGCTTCGGATTCCGCACCGGATTTCTCGGACTCTTGCACATGGAAATCGTGCAGGAGCGTCTGGATCGCGAATTCAACGTGGATATCATCACAACGGTGCCGAACGTGGAATACCACGTGTACATGAGCGACGGCACGATGGTGAAAATCGAAAGCCCCTCCAAGCTCCCCGACGCAAGCCGCTACGACCACATCGAAGAGCCCTACGTGAAGGCGCAGATTTTCACGCCCAAGGAATTCGTGGGGGCACTCATGACGCTATGCGAAGAAAAGCGCGGCGAATTCGAGACCATGGAATATCTCGACGAAGAAAAGGTGATTCTCAAGTACAACCTGCCTCTCGCCGAAATCATGTTCGATTTCTACGACCGACTGAAGTCTGTTAGCCGCGGTTACGCCGGCCTCGACTATGCGCCAAGCGAATACCGCAGAAACAACCTCGTGAAGTTGGACATCCTGTTGAACGGCGACCCGGTGGACGCCTTCTCGGTGATTATCCACAAGGACAAGGCCCACACTTATGCCAACGCCATCTGCGTGAAGCTTAAGGACCTCATTCCGCGCCAGCAGTTCGACGTGGCCATCCAGGGCGCCATCGGCGGCAAGATCATTAGCCGCTCTACGGTGAAGGCCGTGCGCAAGGACGTGCTTGCCAAGTGCTACGGCGGCGACATTACCCGTAAGCGCAAGCTCCTTGAAAAGCAGAAGGAAGGTAAGAAGCGCATGAAGAGCATCGGCTCGGTGGAAGTGCCGCAGAAGGCGTTCCTCGCCGTGCTTTCGCTCTCCGACAACTCCACCAGCAACGGGGACTAAAACAAGATGTCCAGGCTTTCGAGAAAAGTTCGACGTTTACAGCGGCGCAATTCCCAAAGCCATATCTTCTTTTTATTCCTTATCCTCATGATAATACTGGGGTTTGCCTTAGCGGCTCGACTTTATGCGATCGCTCCCGTAAAGATCATGGATTCATCGATGACCCCCAAGTTCAAGGAGCATTCCATCCACTGGATGTGCAAGCTTCCGCAATGCCTAAGCAGAATCCAGGACCAGGACATCGTCTGGGTCGCCCTTAAGAGCGGAGACGCCATGGTCCGTAACGTTCTTGCCATGCCGGGAGACTCCATTGAAATTACAGACAAAGGAATTGTCCGGACTCCGCATCGCAACTTCAAATGGAAAAACGAAGATTCCTTTATACAAAGTAAGACCATTTACATTCCCAAGGCCGGCGACACGCTCTATTTTGACAAACTAAACGACGTCGAACAAGATTATGTTCTCTCTTACCTGCATACACACGGGCAAAAGGTTGCCGTCAAGTCGAGCTTGTGGCAAGGTGACCGCGAAATAAACCTGGACCGTGTCGGCTCCACCAAGATCGCGAACCGCCAGGTCAGCCTTAAGGAAATTGATTTTCTCCCATGGCAGGACCGTTACCTTATCGAGTTGCAAATCCGTCAAAGCGAACCGGGCAACGCCCCCATCAAAATCAAGCGCGAGCTCTTCCGCCTCAAGCCTGCCAAGCTTGAACTAAATCCACCACCGCCGCAGACTCTGGATACAAACGAGGCCGAAACCGCAGCAATCAAGGACTCTACCGTCAAGGACACTGCAGCGATCGTGGCTGAAACGGCGGCGGAACCCAAGCCCGAGGAATACCTCGAAGAACCACTCAACGAAATTATTATCGACGAAGACTGCTATTACCTGACCTGTTCAAAAGGAACCAGTTGTCCCGACTCCCGTGAATTCGGCTACTTTACCCATAACGACTTCATCGGACGCTATATCAAGTGGCCCGACCGCATCAAAGACAAGGTCATTGACCCAGCGAAAAAACTCCTCGACAAAGCAATGAATTTTGCGCTGTCGCTCCTCGCTACGGAAGAAGAAGAGGAGTGAGGTCGCACCTGCGGTGCTTTGAGGTATGAGGTCTCGGCACTTTTAGCGTATTTACAGTAAATACAAAAAGAACCATAAGGCGTAAAACCTTATGGCTCATTTTTTAAGTTCTAAGCGAAAAGGACTCAAAGGAGCTTTAGCTCCGACCTCATCGCTCAAACCTGTTAAGCAATTAGTCCAGCGAGTGAACCAAGAGACCGTCGCGGAGCTTCGGTTCAAACCAGGTGCTCTTCGGCGGCATGATTTCGCCGGCGTCGGCGATGTTCATGAGCTGATCGAGAGTGGTCGGATACATAGCGAAGGCGCAGGCGCATTCACCGCTGTCGACACGCTTCACGAGTTCACCGAGACCGCGAATGCCACCGACGAAGTCGATGCGCTTGGAAGTACGCGGGTCGTCGATATCGAAGAGCGGCTTGAGGATAAGCTTCTGGAGGAGAGCCACGTCGAGGCTGTCCACCGGGCCGAGGTTCTTGAGGTATTCAGCCTTGAACGTGCAAGCGTACCATTTGCCGCCCATGTAGAAGTTCACCTGGTTCTGCTTGGCAGGGCTCTGCATCTTGTCGAGGGCAACGATATCGAACACCTTCTTCATTTCGTCCATGAGCTGTTCCGGAGTATGGCCGTTCAGGTCCTTGAGCACACGGTTGTAGTCGAGGATCTTGAGCTGGGTGCTCGGGAAGAGGATGGCGAGGTAACGGTTGTATTCTTCGTCACCGGTGTTGTTCGGGTTCTGTTCGGCGCGGTAGCTGGCGGCGCGAGCACCAGCAGCACTGCGGTGGTGACCGTCGGCAATGTAGCTCACCGGAACGGCTTCGAAAGACTTGCGGATGGCTTCAATTTCGGCATCATCGTCGATAATCCAAACCGTATGGCCGAATCCGTCGCCCTTGCTTACGAAGTCATACACGGGCTTACGCTTGGTCACGGCACCGAACACGTCGAACTGGCCCTGGTCGCGGTAAGTCAGAAACACCGGACCGGTGTTGGCATTGGTGGCGAGCACATGGCGCAAACGGTCTTCTTCCTTGTCAGCGCGGGTCAGTTCGTGCTTCTTGATAATGCCGTTAAAGTAATCCGCAGCGGGAACGCAGCAGACGAGGCCGTACTGTTCGCGACCGTTCATGGTCTGGCGGTAAACATAGAGGCAAGGCTTCTTGTCGTAAGCGATCACACCGTCGGCAATCATCTTGTCCAGGTTTTCGCGAGCATGCGCATAGACCTTCGGGTCGTATGCATCCACGGAATCAGGAAGTTCCAGCTCCGCACGAGTCACGCGCAGGTAGGAATGCGGGAGCCCTTCGGCCATGGCCTTTGCTTCGGCGCGGTTCATCACGTCGTACGGGAGGGCGGAAATCGTTTCGGCTTCGGCCGGATTCACCGGGCGCAGCGCCTTGAACGGATAGATATGCATCATAGGGTGTTTTCCTTTGTGTGCTTCTTTAATTAAAGCTTCGTCTTCAGCAATCAAGCTCTGGATATAACTGGTCTTGCCAGCCATCCATTTCTTTTTGCGATAATTTACAATAAAATAGGCCAGGAAAAAGAAGATTACACCGCCAATGGCAGCCACAATCGTAATTCCGACCATAAATGCCGCCAAATGCCCTGCGGCATCGTGCCACAAGTGCGAAATCAGGGAAAAGCAGTTCTTGAAAGAAAGCCCTTCAAATTCTTCCAGAAAATCGAAATTGATTTTTTCAGGCTTCAACAGCCAGCAACCGATGGCGTATCCCGACGGATAGAAGAAACCGAACTGAGTGAGCGGGTTTGCCACGAAGGAAGCAACGATTCCGGGGACTTTCGGGAGCCTGAACAGGGCGCAAAAGGCCACCGTAAGGATAATCGCTATGCCGATAGTGGGCCAAATGCCGATAAACACACCGGCAGCAACCGACCATGCCACCTTGAGCGCATCTTGGCGCTTGGGGAACATGCGGTTGTAATAGATACGGCTCAGTCTCTTATACTTCGACTCGTTGCGGTCGATACGCTTGTGCTTAAATTGAATCATTGCGAGCCAAATATAGCAATAGTAGGAAGTAGACAGTAGACAGTCAGCAGAAATATGTAGCTAGTCGTCATCACATTTTCTACATTTAGGTCGATGAAACACTTGATTTCTAAAGAAGGCTTTGAAAAATTCAAGGCGGAATGGGAACACTTGAAATACGTGGAACGCCCGGCAATGATCAACCAGGTGCAGGCGGCTGCAGCCGAGGGTGACCGCAGTGAAAACGCTGCCTATACCTATGGCCGCATGCGCGTGCGCGAAATCGACCGCAGGCTCCGCGAACTGGACCGCATTCTGGACGGCGCGCAGGTAGTGGAATCACAGGCAAGTGACGACGGCACTGTCCGCTTTGGCGCCACAGTCAAGATGAAGGACATCAAGACCAAGCGCGAACGCACCTACAGCATCGTAGGCGAAAAGGAAATCGACCCGCTGCAAGGCCGTATCAGCATGAAGTCCCCCGTCGGCGAAGCCCTGATGGGCAAAAAACAAGGCGACCAGGTGCAAGTGCAAGCCCCCAAGGGTGTGATTACTTACGAGATCGTAGAAGTCACTTATTAATTCAGATTTCAGAATTCGGATTTCGGAATTAATAAGTAAGGCGGCAACGCCGCGATTAATTCAATTCTGAACTCAGAACTCCGAATTCCGAACTAATTACCATGTTCATTGATACTCACTGTCACTTAGATTCTTACGAGCAGCACTCCGGCGAAACCGTCGGCGACTTGTTTGCACGCCTTTCCCACGATCCCGACGAAAACGTGAAGGCCCCCGAAGCCTATATTCACGTGGCCTGCGACCCGGCAGACTTTACGCGAGCCCAGGAGCTCTCTGAAAAATACTCGAACGTCTACACCGCTTATGGGATTCATCCGGAATATGTTTTGACGGAAACCGCCGAAGACGAAGCCCGCCTGCAGGAATTTCTAAAGCACCCCAAGTGCGTTGCATGTGGAGAATTCGGGCTGGATTACCATTACGGTTCCGACACCAAGGCCGAACAGGTCAAGCTTTTCGAGCGCCACTTGGAACTTGGTCTCGCCTCAAAAAAGCCGCTAGTGCTTCACCTGCGCGAAGCAGACGACGATGCGCTTGCCGTGTTGCGCAATGCAGACCTTCGCGGAAGCAAGATTCATGTACACTGCTTTACGGGCTCGCCTAAATTCTGCGCACAATTACTTGACCTAAAGTACCGCGGCGCAAACATCTTTATTGGATTTACGGGAATCGTGACTTTCAAGAATGCGCAAAACGTGCGCGATGCAGCGGCACTCGTGCCTATGGACCAGATGCTCCTGGAAACGGATTCCCCTTACATGTCCCCCATTCCTTACCGCGGAAAGCCCTGCCATTCGGGCTACATCCCTTACATCGCACAGGCACTCGCCCAAGTAAAACAAATCCCCATAGATCAACTCTACAGGGACTGCCGCGAAAATACTCGCCGTTGCTACGGCATCTAACTATACCGTCTGAAGCTCTTCAGGCTGGTAATGCGCCTGCAGATATTCAAGAGCCTTATCCGAAGAAAGAGGCTTACTGAAGTAGAATCCCTGAATCAGCTTGCAACCTTCAGCCCTCAAGAATTCAAGCTGGGATTCAGACTCGACACCTTCGGCAATCAGGTCAAGATTCAACGATTTCGCGATACCGATCACCATACGGGCAAACGAAGCGTCTTCTTCGTCGTCTGTCACATGGTCGATAAAGGACTTGTCCATCTTGAGAGTATGAATCGGGAAGCGTTTCAGGTAAGAAAGACTGCTATAACCCGTTCCGAAGTCATCAATCGAAATCTGGATGCCCATTCCCGAAAGCGCCTGCATGATTTTCACCGTTTTTTCGGCTTCGCACACCGCGGTATATTCGGTAATCTCAAGTTTCAGGTTCTTCGGATTCAGCTTCGTGCGCAACAGGACCTGCTTCACGTCTTCGAGCATATTGTCCAGGGCAAACTGCTTGGCCGAGAAGTTGACCGCCATCTGGACATTATCAAAACCCATATCCACCCATTTCTTCATCTGGATGCAAGCCATTTCAAGCAACTGCGCACCCAACGGAATAATGAGTCCGGTTTCTTCTGCAATGGGAATAAAATCGGCCGGCGAAATAAAACCGTTCTGCGCCTGGTTCCAGCGAACGAGCGCCTCGAAAGCAACAATGCGGTTCCCGTCCGTAATATCGACAATCGGCTGGTAGAACAGCACGAATTCCTGCGCCTGAATCGCCTTGCGGATTTCGAATTCAAGCTTGTAAAGACGCATCGCCTTTTCGCGAATGCCTCCACACGAGAACTGGATGCCCCCATGGTTGACGCCTTTCTTCATTTCACGAAGGCTAGCCGTCGCATTCGCAAGGATATCCTCGACGCAGTCCACTTCGCGGTTCAGGGCAACAGCCATCGAAACGCCAATATAAAGTTCACGGCCTTCCAGCTGGATCGGCAACTTGACCGCATTATGGATGCGACGCACAATCGACTTCACATCGCTATCGCTGCCACCCGACTGAATATCGTGCAGGACAATAGCAAAAACGTCGGGACCGATACGCGCAATCGTATCTCCCGTACGGCACTGAGACTTGATTCGGTCTGCCACGACCCGCAGTACGTTGTCACCCACGTTGACCGAATAGGATGCATTGATTGCACCGAAACGGTCAATATCCAAAAGGGCAACGGCAAACAGGTAATCGGGGCGCTGCAAGGCCATATCGACATCGACCTTCAGCTTTTCTAGGAAGAACTTGCGGTTATACACCCCTGTCAGGGCATCCTGATAAGCGTAGTAAAAATTCTGCTTGTCAATCGCCTGCTTGTCGGAGTACGTGTTGACCGAGCCGATAACACGCACAGGGCGACCATCCGCATTTTTCTGCACATTTCCCGAAACAGTCAGCTGCTCATTCTTTGATCCGCTCTTTACCAGCGTAACAACGCAATTGAGCCGATCTCCGGATTCAAGCGACGAATTCAACAGTTCCCTAAAATGATCCCAGTCGCTTTCGACAATCTGCCGACGCAAGACATCAAATGAATCGTCCGCATTGGCAATATCGACCTGCAACATGTTCAACGCCCGCTGCGACCAGTAAACCTTGCCCGTAACAACGTCAAATGTCCAAAAGCCATTCGAAGAAATATCAACCATCATCTGGAACAATTCATCTCGTTCCTGCAGGTCCTTCTGGAAATCTCGCGTCGGGATCGAAGTTGTCGCAGGCGGCACCTTCACATCGTCTCGCATCTTGTTGCGGTCCGCCGACGGAAAACGGTACAGGACAGCCACCATGACCAGGAAAAAATCAGCCAAAATGTAGGGAATAGCCCATAGGATACGGCCCTTTGTCGCAAAGATTTCCGGAATAAAAGCAGCAAAAAACAGGCTTGCCAAAATCAGCAAGGATCTAAAGAAAAACTTTCTATTGAATATTCTCATTGATAACCCAATCCGCACCCAAATATATATCTTTTTTTCCCTTTGTAAAATCTTTTTTTTAATATTTTTTTATATTCTTTTGTGAACATAACAACAACAAAAAAAAGACGAACTCCACACGGAATCCGTCCTTTTTTATAGTGCCAAAGGGACTCGAACCCTTGTTACCGGCGTGAGAGGCCAGTGTCCTGGACCACTAGACGATGGCACCGTTATGTTTGCCCATTTGGGTTCGCCAAATATAGCAAACAATTAGATATTTGTCTACTCTCGACTAGTCCCTGTAGTACAGGTCGAGATTGCTTTCGACAGCAGTCGAATTTTCAAGATTTGCGACAAATTCGTTGAAGATGCTCATCGCCGCATAGCTCGAAGTATTGGCAATTTCGGTCTTCACCGCTTCCTTAACGGCATCTTCCTGCGGAGCCTTCTTGGAAACGACCTTCACCATCACGGCACCGTTATCGGTGGCGATAGCGGAAGACCATTCACCTTCCTTGACATTTTCCAGAGTCTTGGCGAGATGGACATTGCCATAACCAAAGCCCGGGACATAACCGTCGACAGAGGCATTTGCCTTTTCGATGTTCACCTTTTCAATCTTGTTCGCGGCAACGGCGGCGGAATCGGCAGCGCTGTCAGCCGGAACCCAGGCCTTCACCTTTTCGGCAACAGAATTCAGGTATTCTTCGGCAGCGGCAGCAGCCTTGTTACGAAGGAGCGTGCTCTTGATGTTGTCGAAATAGAGGTCGAGGCTACGTTCGCCGGCCTTGAGTTCCTTCACCTTTTCGGCAACAACCACCCACTTGCTGTTCTTCATGATCGGAGAAACCTTGCTGGTTTCATCCGGAAGGTTTTCATTCGGCCATGCATAAGCGGCAAGGCCCTTGAGATAGCCGACACCTTCGATATTGTCACCACGGGAAATCCAGTTCGAAGTATGAGTATCGAGGTTCTGTTCCTTGGCGGCTTCGGCAAAGCTCTTGCCAGCATCGACAGAAGCCTTGACCTTGTTCAGAATACCTTCGAGACTGTCAATCGTTTCAGAAGAAGCATTAACGACCAGAAGAATGTGACCGACCTTCACGAGCTCAGCACCGGTAGAATCCTTGGTCTTGCCGTAGCTCTTGATAATGTGGTAACCGAAACGGGTGCGGACCGGTTCAGAAACGGCACCGGAATCCAGCTTGAAGGCAACATCTTCAAATTCCTTCACATAGACGCCATGTCCCACATAGTCTTCGCTCAGGAGGCCACCCTTTTCGGCAGTGGTCTGGTCTTCAGAAGAAATACGAGCCATATCTTCAAACGTGGTGGTCGAAGAGGAGTCGGTCAGCTGGTAGTAAAGCGTCATGGCATATTCGCGGATGCGAGCATCATCACCGGCAGTGGCATCGACCGGAAGGTAGGCAAATTCGAACTGAGCCATATCCTTCTTCACAAAGAAGCTGTCGCGATGGGCATTGAAATAACCGGCAACCATCACGCTATCCACGGAATTGTCTTCGACCTTGAAATCTGCATTGGAGGCGACCGCCACCTGCAGTTCGTAATCGTTCAAGCGACGATTGACCGCCCAGTTCGCTTCGAGAGAAGTCGGGTGAACCGAAGCTCCGACCAGCATCTGCAGTTGGCGCATCGGGATGGTATTGGCCTTCAAATCTTCTTCGAACTGAAGCATCACGCCCCAGCGGAAAGCTTCGGGAGTCTTGAGCCAAGCGTCATACTCATCTTTATTGAAGGTAGAGTCCGTGAGGAACTTCGGCAGACTGGCGATATAAGCCTGAGAACGCTGCATCAGGTCTTCCTGGCTCGTTGCCTGCTGCTGGATCATATACAGGTGGCGTTGGGCTTCCTGCACCAGGCGGGCGCGAACGGCATCCGGATTGCGGCTGAATTCGGATTCAAGTTCCGCGACCGAAGCACTCAGTTCGGCCTTTTCGAACTGTTCGTTCAGGAGAATCTGACGAACAAAGCTACGGAACACTTCAGTACGGAGCTGATTGTACTGTTCGTCTTCGAGGTGCTGGCCCTGGTACTGGTTCTGCACGATATTCTTGATGCGGGAATCAAATTCGGCATAAGTAATCTTCTTATCGTTCACCACGCCGACCGGGTAGCTGTGTCCCTGGTTCGGGACGCGGTCCATGGCCAAAAGGCCCACCACGATACCCGCGGCAAAGATAACGATGATCCACTTGGCTTTTTCATTAATCCACGTTAACATAAAGTAGACTCCATATAAATTTTGTCGCGCAAAATGTAGCAAAAAAAAAGAAAATCTTTTATTTTGCATTCAAATAATGCCGAAATAGCGCATTTTTTCTATCTATTAGGCAACAAAATCTAAAACTCTCCAACGGAGTTCGGTCATGTACGATATTCTAGTCCTGGGTGCAGGTATTTCCGGTTTAAGCGCAGCGATCCATGCTGCAGAAAAAGGCCTCTCGGTCGTCATCCTTACCAAGGGAGCAAAACCGGACGGCTCATCCAACTACGCACAAGGCGGTATCGCCACCGTTACCGAAAAGACCGACAAGTTCAAGTTCCACATCGATGACACACTCGAAGCGGGTGCAGGTCTCTGCAAAAAGGAACCCGTGAACATCCTGACCAAGAGCGGTCCCGACACCATCCGCCAGCTTGTCAAGTGGGGCGTGCAGTTCACCCCCAATCCGACCGACAAGACGCAGTTCGACCTGCATCTCGAAGGCGGCCATAGCCACCACCGCATCTTGCACGCAGCGGACCTCACCGGCAAGGAAATCATGCGGGCCCTCCTCGCCGAGCTCCACAACCACAAGAACATCCACTACATCGAGAACTGCTACATCAAGGACCTGATTTGCAAGGGTGAAGGCAAGGCAAAGCGCTGCGTCGGTGCAAAGATTATCCACCAGAAGACGGGCCTTGTCGAAAACCTTTACGCAAAGGCCTCCATCCTTTCTACCGGCGGTGCAGGCCGTATCTGGCAGTACACCGTGTGCCCGCCCGACAGCTGTGGCGACGGCATGGCGATTGCGGCTCGCGCAGGTGCCGCACTGCAGGATATCGAATTTATGCAGTTCCACCCCACAAGCCTTTATGCCCCTAGCCTCAAGAAGCCCTTCCTGATTTCGGAAGCCGTGCGCGGATTCGGCGGAATCCTCAAGAACTACAAGGGCGAAGAATTCATGAACCAGGTGCACCCGCTCCACTCGCTCGCCCCCCGCGATATCGTGGCTCGCGCCATCCAGAGCGAAATGCAGCGCCTCGGCAAGCCGAACATGTTCATCGACCTTTCGGGCCGCACGCCGAAAGACATCAAGAGCCATTTCCCGAACATCTACGCGAAGTGCCTCGACGCAGGCATCGACATCACGAAGGAATGGATCCCCGTGGTGCCCGCCGCACATTATATGT
This sequence comes from Fibrobacter sp. UWH4, assembly GCF_900142475.1. NCBI lineage: Bacteria > Pseudomonadati > Fibrobacterota > Fibrobacteria > Fibrobacterales > Fibrobacteraceae > Fibrobacter > Fibrobacter sp. UWH4. The sequence continues at coordinate 186,932 of NZ_FRAY01000003.1, read as the reverse complement.
GCGGAGGCGTACTGGTCGATACCTGGTCCAGGACCGAAATCAAGGGCCTGTACGCCTGCGGCGAAGTCGCCGCGACGGGCGTCCACGGTGCAAACCGCCTCGCCTCCAATTCCCTGCTGGAAAGCGTCGTCTTTGCCATCCGTGCCGTTGACAACATTAGCGAAAGCGGACTTCTCAAAGAAAAAATCACGGAATCCAAGTCCAGCAAGACGGAAAAGGTGACCTTCACCAAAGCGGCCTACTGGCGCAAGCGCAAGAAGATTTTGCAGGACATGATGTGGACTCACTGCGGCATCGTACGCACCGTGGCGGGCCTCAACCAGGGCCTCAAAGTCATCGAGGAACTCCAGAAAGACGTCGACGAAGCCATCAAGAACAAGGAAACCGAAAACTTCTACTTTATCGAATTCCTGAACGCGCTCCAAGTTTCCAAGATGATCCTGACCGCCGCTCTCCACCGCAAGGAATCCCGCGGGCTGCACTATATTCTTGACTACCCGAATCTGGACCCCAAGACGAAACACCATACGATTTACTTAAAGGAGTCTAAGCGATGAGGTTCTGAGGACGCCTTGCTTCGGGCTATGAGCTAAATAAAGGCGCCAAAGGCGCGATTATAACTCAAAGGGCGAAAGCCCGAACTCAAAGCGAAGCGACCTCAAACCAAAACATTTGATTTATGAGCGAAACGAAGAATACAAAGCCTTCAAAGATTGGTGGATATACCCCGACGCAGGAACTTGGTTCCGGCGCAATGGGCAAGCTATGGCTTTGCCACGACAAGTCGCTCGACCGAATGGTGGTCGTCAAGCAAATGCAGCAGGATATCGAAGACAGCGACACAAACATTCGCCGATTCATGCAAGAAGGCAATATCCTTGCGCACCTGAACCACCCCGCCATTACCAAGCCATACGCCCTGTGGAAAGAAAAAGACGGGAAACTTTCGCTCTCCATGGAGTTTATCCACGGGCTCACGCTCCGCCAAATTCTAGACAAAGTAAAGCAACCACCGCTTTGGGTCGTCTACGCCATATTGCACGAAATACTCTGCGCCCTGGGAGAAGCCCATCGCAAGGGAATCGTCCACCGCGACCTGAAACCCGCGAACATCATGGTCGACAACGACGGCCGAATCCACCTGCTCGACTTCGGCATCGCCCACACCGAATCGCCACTCAAGTTCAGCAAGGACGACGACGGAGAACGCCTGACGCAGACCGGCGCCATCCTCGGTACCGTCACCTACATGAGCCCAGAGCAAACCATTGGCGAAGAAGCGAGCCCAGCCTCGGACCTGTTTGCAGTCGGCATCATCGCCTGCGAAATGCTATTAGGGCAAAACCTGTTCCGCGGAACAAGCTTCAGCGATACAATCCAACGAATCCAAAAGCTCAAGGTTACCGAGAAAGCCTTTTCCAAGGACATTCCCACGCGCCTAGTCAAGCTTATCGTGAAGTTGCTAAACAAGGATCCGCGCAAGCGCCCGCTAACCGCATTCGACGCTGCAGAACAAGTCTCCATCGTCATGCGGAACCTCCCCCGCGACATGGTCCCCTATATGGCAAACTGGATTTTCGCCATCAAGGATTCCATCAAGCAGAAAACAGACGACCTCGACGAGACGCTCTACATGAACCCGCCAGTCTACCCCACCCACCGCAAAAGGCTCTTTATCGAAGGGGCCATCTCCGGGGCAGTAGTCGCTTCATTCATTTTCTTTTTGATCCGCTCACTAACCAACCTGTAAAAACAACATGAACGCTATTGACATCATCTGTCTGGTTATCATTCTCTTGTTTACGCTGCTCGGCCTTTGGCACGGGCTCCTGCGAGGCATTTTCCGTCTGCTCGCCTGGGCCGCAGCAATCGCAGGCGCCTACTTTGCAAACAGCCTCCTTTCGGAAAAGGTAGCCGAATTCCTTGAAACAAGCGATTTTTCCGCGACGCTAGTCTGCATCTGCATCGGATTCTTGGTTCCCTTCTTGGGATTTCTCTTTATCAGCCACGTCATCAACAAGTCCATTTCAGGAACCGCTGCGGGCAAGGCGGACCGTATCCTGGGAGGCGTTTTTGGAGCCATCAAGGCAATCCTTATCTGTTTTGTCATCCTGACAATCCTGCACATCCTGCCCTTCGGCGGTGTTCTCCACGAAAAGCGTGACAACGCCCTGGCCTACTCCACCTACAAGTGCGCGCTCAAGTTATTCGGATACTCCACGGAACCGGTTGACCTCGTCGGCGTCGCCGAACGCAAGGCAAGCGAATTTACCAAGTCCCTGACGGACAGGGCCGCCGAGAAGGCAAACGAAGTCGCCAAGGAAGCGACCGAAAAAGCCACCGAAGCCGCAAAGGACGCCATTAAAGAGGCTACCGACAAGGCCGCGGAATCAGCCAAGGAGGCCGCCAAGGATGCTATCGAGAAGGCTGCAGAAACGGCATCGGAAAAGGCAAGCGCCGCCGCCAAAACCGTCAAGGATGACTTGGCGAAATAAATTCGAAGCAATCTATTTGCGATAATATGTTATATTTACCGCGGAATCAACACTTTTAATAAACAACCATGAGGATTTCATTATGGACATGAGCAAAATGTTGCGCGACCTTCAAAAGATGCAGAGCAAGATGATGAAGGCCCAGAGCGACCTCAAGGCACAAAGTTTCGAAGCCGAAGCCGGCGGCGGAATGGTGAAGGTCGCCATGAACGGTAAAGGGGTCGTCACGATGATCAAGATCAATCCCGACGCCGTGGACAAGGACGATGTGGAAGCCCTCGAAGACCTGCTCATGGCAGCAATCAACTCTGCCGTCAAGAAGAAGGACGACGCCACCCAAGAAAGCATCAGCGGCATTACCGGCGGCATGAAAATCCCCGGCCTGATGTAACCGTCCTTCGATGGTAAAACGCCACCAGATTTTACGCCCGCGAAGCGGGCGTTTCTTATTATCTTTTTCTCCCATTCATACCCTTTTTAGTGCATTTCATCCCCTAAACACCCCCCTCTCCCCTTTTATGTAGTGCAATATTTTTTTAGATTTGGAGCGCAAAAAAACTATAGGAGAAAGAATGCCCAGGCATTTAGCAGCATTATCGGCCATGGCGCTGTGCCTCGCAACCCCGCAATGGGCGGGTGCAACAACTTATACGCGCGAAGAAGCCGTCAAAATCGCCCTCGAAAAGTCCTCAGACGTCAAAACCGCCGAAGAAGAACTCGTTTCGGCGAATTCGCAGGTTGATGCCGGGTACGGAAGCGCCCTACCCTCCATTGACCTCGACGCAACCGTCACCCGCGTTTTTGGGTTGGACGATGTGGAAAACAGCAAGAGTTTAAGCAAGGCCGCATCCGCTATGGATGCAGGTGATAATGAACCTTTTGCGGCAAACGCTCTTGCCCCAGCCATGGACGGGCTCATTTACGGCATGAAGTCCCAGGGATACCGCTGGCAGTCCAGCGTCGGACTTACCGCAACCCAGATTCTTTACGCCCAAGGTAAGGTGGGAACCGGAATCGAAATTGCGAAGGTTTACAAGCACTTGAAGGAAGTAAACCTGGACAACACCAAGGCAAGCGTCCGCTACGACGTTGAAAACGCTTTCGACCAGCTCATCTACCTGGATTCCGCAGTCACGATTCTCTACGAATCCAAGAACATGCTCCAGGAAAACCTGAACTTCGTGGAACAGTCGCTCAAGAGCGGACTTGCCACCGAGCTTGACCTAATTCGTGTGCAGCTTTCGATGGACCAGCTGAATTCCAAGATTAACAGCATGGAAAAAAGCAGAGTCCTCGCCCGCAACGCCCTTCTTAACACCATGGGCATGGAATGGGAATCCGAAGTACAATTCAAGGGAGACCTTCGCGACCCGTTGCAGGGCTACTCCTATCCCGACACCTCCATGGCGAACGTGAAAAAACGCCGCAAGGAACTGGTGATGCTCGAAGCAAGCGAAGAAATGCTCGTCAAGAACATCTCTATCGAAGAGGGCGGATACAAGCCCACAATCGTTCTCGTTGGCGGTCTTAAGTACAGCAACAACAAGAACCACTTCTACCAGTGGGACACTCCGGACTGGGACGAAAACATCAACAAGTATATCGCCCTTAACCTCAAGATGAACCTGTTTAACGGCATGAAGACCAAGGAAGCCGTGGTACAGGCCAAGTCGAACCTGCGCAGCACCCAAATCAAGAAGGAAACCGCCGAACGCGGATTCCGCGTACAGATTGAATCCTGCGCCAACACGCTCGAAGACGCTAACTCGCAAATCGAAATTGCAAAGCGCCAAATCGATCTTGCACAAAAGAATTATGACCTGACGAATGCGGCCTACAAAATTGGACGCGAAACGCAGCTGAACCTTCTTACTGCAGAGAACAGCCTCCGCACAGCAAAGCTCGACTATATGTCGGCTATCGTCGAATGGAACAAGGCCTACAACGCGCTTCTCCAGGCCACCGGTGAATATTAATAAGAAGAGGAAAGAATGAATAAGACACTCAAAACCCTCCTGACCCTCGCCACAGCATCTATGCTCCTCGTTGCCTGTAACCAAAAGGACGAGGCCAAGAACAACGAACCCAAGAAAGCCTCTACCATCGAAGAAATCCAGAAGGAAAAAGGCAAGCCGGCCCGCGTGGTAAAGGCCGCTAAAGCAAAGCTTACCGATGTGCGCAAATACAGCGGCACCATCGAAGGGATGAACCAGAACAGTGCCATTTGCAAGATGGGCGACCCCATCGCAAAGATTAACGTCCAGGTCGGTTCCTCCGTACAAAAGGACCAGGTTCTCGCCGAATACCTCTACACCGGCGACAACACCCAGTACCAGCAGGCCCAGGAACAAATCGCGGTGCTTGAAAAGGCAACGGAACGCATGCGCGAAGTCTACCAGAAGGGCGGAATCAGCCAGCAAGATATGGACGCCCAGGAAATGCAGCTCAAGGTCGCCAAGATGAACCTCGAAGCAGCCCGCCGCGCCACCTTGATTCTCGCACCCGAAGCAGGTGTGGTGACCGAGCTCAAGTTCCAGGTCGGCCAGACTCCCGGAGTCGGCGCAAAGTTCGCAACGATCGCCAAGCTGAACAAGGTCATCCTCAAGCTGAACGTCACAAGCCAGGATATCGGCTACTTCAAGAAGGGCGCTTCTGCAACCGTGACCGTCGCCGGAGAAACACTCAAGGGAAAAGTCACGCTCATTCCTCTTGCCGCGGACCCAGTCACCCGTTTCTTCCCCGTCGAAGTGACCTTCGACAACAAGGGTAAAAAGCTCCTGCCCGGCATGTACGTGACCGCCGAACTCGATGCACGCCAAGTTGAAGGCATCGTGGTTCCCACCGAAGCCATCGTCTACCGTAACGGCCTGAATGCCATCTGGACCGTCAATGCCGAAGGCAAGGCACTCCGCAAGATCGTGAAGCTGGGTGTACAGACCAAGGACGACGTGCAGATTATTGAAGGTCTCGAAGGAGACGAAACCATCATTGTCGAAGGCCTGTCCAAGATGAACGACGGCGACAAGGTTCTGATCGTCGAATAGGAGTTTTGCTGAATGATTAAGGCCAGTATCTATAAACCGATTACCATGCTCATGGTCATTTTGGCCATCGTGGTTTTCGGTCTCTACACCTACTCCATGATGGTGGTGGACCTGATGCCGAAATTCGACATCCCCGTGGTCACCGGTACAATCGTGTATCCGGGCGCTAACCCGGAAGAAATCGAAACCACCATTATCAAGCCCATCGAAGACCAGGTGGAACTGGTGGACGGCATCGACTACGTGCAGTCCATCTGTATGGAAAACTACGGTATCGTGGTGGCCATGTTCAACATGGGTATCGACGTGGACGTGGCCGCTAACGACGTCCGTTCCAAAATTGAACTGGCCGCGGCCAACTTCCCGGACGCCGTGGAAGCACCTATTATTTCGAAGGTGGACATTAACGCCTCCGCTATCATGGCCATTTCCTTTACGGGTCCCCTGAACTCCACGGAACTCCGCCAGAAGGTGGAAGACGAAATCGAACCTCTGTTCACCTCTGTTTCGGGCGTGGCCAGCGTGGACGTGTTCGGTGGTACCACCCGCCAGATTTCCATTGAACTGGACAAGGACAAGATGATTGACCGTAACGTGGACATCACCACGATTATGGGTCTCTATGGTGCTACCAACGTGAACAACCCGGTGGGTGAAGTCATCGGCAAACACAAGAACACATCCGTCCGTACCGCCGGTAAGTTCAAGAGCCTGGACGAGATGCGGAACCTGGACATTCCCACCAGCAAGGGAGTCATCAAGCTTTCCGAAATCGCAAAGGTCAAGGACACTATCGAAACCATTACCTCGGCCGCCCGCTTCAACGGCGTGAACTCGATTGCACTGGATATCAAGAAGCGCTCTGACGCCAACGTGGTGGATGTTTCCAAAGGCGTACTCAAGCGCATGGAAGAAATCAACAAGACCCTTCCGGAAGGTTTCGAGCTGCACCTGATTTACGACAAGAGTGAAGCCGTGAACGAATCCATTGACAACGTGATTCAGAACATCATGATTGCCATTGCCCTGACGGCCATTCTGTTGCTCCTCTTCTTGGGTAAGTTCTCCACGATGATCATCGCGGCCCTGACTATGCCCATTTCCGTGATCGGCGCCTTTACCCTGATGTACTTTGCCGGCTTCGGCATCAACATGATGTCCCTCATGGCCCTTTCCTCTTCTGTGGGTCTATTGGTGACGAACTCCATCGTGGTGCTTGAAAACATCAACGAAAAGCTGAAGCTCGGGCTGGACCCGAAAGAAGCTGCCTACAGGGGCACCTCCGAAATCATGGTCGCCATCATGGCATCCACGCTCACAAACGTCTGCGTGTTCGTGCCGATTGCCTTCATGAAGTCCATCGTGGGTATCTTTTTCCGCACCTTCGGTATGACCATGGTGTTTGCGACAGCGGTGTCCCTGATCATGACCTTTACCCTGACCCCGCTTATGGCGGCCTACCTGTTCAAGGGTAAAAAGAAGGACGAGAACGGCAACATCATCGAAGACAAGCCTTCTATTGGCGAACGCATTTTCGGAATCTTCCCCACGGTACTGAACGGCATCCGTTTCGTATACCTGAAGACCCTTTCCTTCTGCCTTTCTATTCCCGGAGTTCTTTTCCAGGTTGTGGTTCTCGTGGCCATGGTCATGTTTGTAGGCTACATGGCCATAAACAAGATGACTGTGGAACTTGCTCCTAAGCAGGACCAGGGTATGATGGCCATTAAATTGGAAATGCCGGTGGGTACCAACGTGGAAACCACGGACAGTGTAGCCCGCATTATCGAAAGCCGTATCAAGGACCTGCCGGAAATCAAACACTACAGCATGAATGTTGGCGGTTCTAACGGTATGACGTCCGTGAACCAGGCGACCATGCGTGTCAAGCTCCTGAAGGACTGGGAAGGCCGTACCCGCAGTACCGACCAGATCGTGGACTCCCTGCGCCCCTACTTTGCAGACATTCCTGACGCCTACATTTCCATCAAGTCCACCTCCGCTTCTGAAATGAGCAACAACTCCAGTGGCGATGTGGTGCTGGAAGTGAGCGGCCTCAAGCAGGATTCCGTGATCAAGGCTGCAGAAATCGTCATGGACCGCGTCAAGGAAAAAATCGACGGTATCGTGGACGTGAAGACCAGCTACGAAGCCGGTAAGCCCGAAATCCGCCTGATTCCGAACCGTCAGGCCTTGGCCGACTACGGCGTGACCCTAAAGACCGTAGCCACTTACAACTACATCGCCGTGAGCGGTTACGAAGCGGGCCAGTACACCGAAGACGGTGAAGAATACGACGTGTATGTCCGCCTGCAGGAAAAGGACAGACAGAGCCATAGCGATATCGAGACACTCCCGATTCTCACGCCGAAGGGCTACGTGAATACAAGCGAACTCTTCTTCGTGGAAGACGGTGCCGGTCCGACCCGAATTGACCGTAAGCGCAAGCTGAGCCGTATCGACATTTCCATGAACCTGTTGCCGGGACACACTACCGGTGAAATCATGGGTAAGCTGGGCAAGCTCACCGCCGACATGAAGGACGAAGTTCCGGAAGGAGTCACTTTCGGCTTCGGTGGTAACGCCGACATGCAGAACGACATGGTGCAGGAATTCATTACCGCTATCATCATGGCCATTATCCTGACCTACATCTTGCTGGTGGCCCTCCTGGAAAGTTTCGCCCAGCCCTTCATCATCATGACTACGATCCCGATGGGTGCAATCGGTGTGTTCCTATCCCTTATCTTTACCGGCAAGGCACTGTCCATGATTTCCCTGATGGCTATCGTGATGCTTATCGGTGTGGTGGTGAACAACGCTATTCTACTCCTGGACGAAGCCAACAGGCTCTTGCGTAGCGGTGCCATGGGACGGCGTTCTGCCATTATGACCGCTGCAAAGACCAAGTTCCAGCCCATTGTGCTTGCAACGTTTGCCTCTGTGGTGGCCCAGCTTCCGCTGGCCTTCGCCCTGGGTGGTGACGTGGCCGCCATGACCCAGCCTATGGGTATCGCCTCGGTGGGTGGCTTGATTGTGTCCGCCCTCCTCACCATGTACCTGGTGCCGACCTTCTTCTGGCTCCCGAACGCCATTACAAGCAAGGTAAAGAGCAAGGCGAACAAGATTATCGCCAAGCGTCGTCGTAGCAAGGAATAGCCTTTAGACAATAGAGAGAGAAACAAGTCCCGGCAGTATGCCGGGACTTTTTACTATATTCTGACCTATGAAAATTTCCGACCGGACATTGGGCTATATTTCGCTCGTGGCGCTTATCGGCCTTTTTGCGTTTATCGCCTACTGCATGTGGGATGCTCATCACGAAGCCAAGACCATCATCCAGGTCGATTTCGACGACTTAGGTTCACTGCAACCCGAAGACCAGGTAACCATCCGTGGCTACACGGTCGGAACAATTGGAAAGGTCCGGTGGCTCGGCGACCGGGCCCGCGTCCAGATCAAGTTTAACCAGCCGATTGTCATCCGCGAAGGCACCCAGTTCAACAACATTAACTACGCCATTATGGGACAGCGCGGCATCGAGGTGATTCCCTCAAAAACAGGCAAAGTCCTCCCCGATGACTATATCCACCAAGGGCATTTTGAGCCGGGCCTTGCCGAAGCTTTACGCCAGATCGAAGTGGTCAACGAGCAGATTACCTCTATCCGAGAATTAGTCCTCTTGGTCATCAAAGGAGACTCGACGCATCAACCGGCAAGTCAGATATTCGAAGAAATGCTCGTCAGCATTGAATCGGCCCTGCAAAACACCGAACAGACTCTAAGAACGCTGCAGCCCACCCTCAACAGCCTCTTCTTACAAATCAATTCGGCGAGTGCGAATATCACCGAAGCTTCTTTGCAGGCGGACTCCGCCATCCGCAGCATCACCGAAGCCGTTAATGCAAAAATGCAACTTGCCGAAAGCGCCTTAAAGACCATTTCGGACGGGGCGCAAAAGACAAACGACCTTATTGCCCAAATCGAGACACACACCCTGTATAGCAAGGTTCTATACTCCTCCGAAACAGTGGACAAGGTAAACGAGCTCGTATTCAAGCTCAACGAACTCGTGCGTGCCATCGATACCAAGGGCATCAAGATGCTTGACGAAAATGGCAACCCGATCAAGCCGTTCACCTGGAAGAACCTGAACATCATCGGTAAGACCGCTCGCGAAAAAGCGCGCGAACGCAGCGAAAAGGGCGAAGCCCTCCCCGAATAAAGATGGACCTGAGTAACCTACCCAAGATGGGACCGAAGAGCCTGGAAGCCTTCAAGGCGGCAGGCATTGTATCGCTCGCCGATTTTCTATACAATATCCCGCGTACATACCTGGACCAGACCAAGGTGACACCCATCGGCAACCTGCACGTAGGAGAACGAGCCGTCGTTATAGGAACCATCCAAAGAGGAGGAATCCTGCGGGGGCGTTCTAGTCGCTTTGTAGCGACGCTCACCGACGGCACCGGAGAAATCACACTGACCTTTTTTAAGGGTGCCTCCTACCAAAGCAGGCGACTGCAACCGGGGACAAGGTGGCTTGCAACGGGCGTCGTAGGCGAATATCGCGGATTGCAAATGACGCACCCCGACATGCAACCGATGGATTCAGACGAACAGTTCAACGGGCAAATACTCCCGGTGTATTCCATGACCGAGGCAATGACCAAGGCGCGCATCACGCAGAAATCCCTACGCAACTGGTACAACGTCATCTTCCATTTTCCGGCCCTTACTTTATCTGGAATCTGTCCCAGGGAACTGACGGACTATCTGCATTTCAATCCGGTCCTGAAGAATCTCGCCGTCTTGCACAAGCCCGCCGATTTCGAATCCATTCGCAAATCGAAATTTGAACTTAAAATTCTGGAACTTCTCCCCTTCTGTCTGCGCATGATCAAGCGTCGCGAGAACCAGAAAATTCGCGGACACGAAAGGCAAATTGACCTGGGACAGGTGATGCTCGCCAAGTCCCGCTTGCCATTTAGCCTAACTGGCGGGCAGGACGCCGCCCTCAACCGAATCATCGACGGTTTGAACGGGAAAAAACAGTTCCACGCCTTGTTGCAAGGAGACGTGGGGTGCGGCAAGACGGTTGTTGCGATGCTTTCGATGCTAGCCGTGTGCGGTGCCGGCGAGCAATGCGCCCTGATGGTACCGACCGATATTCTGGCTCGACAGCATTTTAAGCAGATGAAGCCGTTCTTCGAAGCGGCTGGAATGCGCGTTCAACTGTTGGTCGGGGCTACCCCCGCCGCCGAAAAGCGGCAGATTCTGGGCGAATTGCAAATGGGGCTTTGCCAAGCCGTCATCGGAACGCACGCCCTGTTTTCCAAGGACGTTACATTTGCAAAACTCGGATTCGTGATTATCGACGAACAGCACCGCTTTGGCGTGAACCAGCGCGAAGCATTGCTCTCTAAAGGCGAATACCCCGACATGCTCGTGATGAGCGCGACGCCCATTCCGCGAAGCCTCGCCATGACACTTTACGGTGACTTGCAGGTGATTTCGATCAAGGAAAAGCCTGCCGGAAGAAAACCCGTCAAGACACGACTCGTAAGCCCCGACAAGCGAAACGACATGAAGAAGTTTATCTGTAACGAGGCGAAAGGCGGAAACCTCTGTTACTGGATTGTAAGCCGAGTCGGAAGCGACGACGAAGGAAACGCGCGAAGCGTCGAGGACGTTGTGCAGGAACTGCGAGCATTCGACCCGTCTGTTGTCGTGGAAGGCATTCACGGGCAGATGGACGAAGAGGAACGCGACGGAATTTTAAAGCAATTCGCTGCAGGGAAAGTCCATATCTTAGTGGCGACGACGGTAATTGAAGTTGGCGTTAATGTTCCCGAGGCAAACATCATGGCGATCGACCAGCCCGATCGATTCGGGCTGGCGCAGCTGCACCAGCTGCGCGGGCGTGTTGGCCGCGGCGACGTACAGGCGTGGTGTTTCCTGATGCTTCCGGAAGATGCTTCCGCGGACAACACGCTCGATCGCCTTACCCAGTTCAGCCACACCGACGACGGCTTTGAAATCGCCGAACTCGACTTACAGACTCGCGGAGCGGGCAACCTCGAAGGCAACGAGCAAAGCGGCAGTTGGGTGTTCCGCTGGTTTGACTGGATTCATGACCAGGAACTTATCGCCGAAACCCTGCAGATGGCGGAAAACATCTTGAAGGATAAAGACTCCTTCGACGAGGATGCCCGCGAAAAAATCCAGCTCTGGTACAGCGAAAAGAAATCCGCTAACGAAGACGGCGTGCATTAATTACTAAATTTGGGCCATGAATTTCAAGGACCGCATTATCCGCGCTACGGGCAAGAAGACGCCCTTCCGCCTGATTGTCGTCGACTTGACCGCGACGATGAACGAAATCGGCAAGAAGCATAACGCACAGGGTTTCGCCCTCAAGCTCCTCGCCGAAAACTCCATCGCAAGCATTTTCTTGAGCGCATCGCTCAAGTTCCCGGGCACCGTGAGCTTTACCACCCGTTTCTCGGGCGAAATCACGCTGGTGCAGTCGGACTCCACGCCGCAGGGCCTGGTGCGCGCCATGATTCCGCAGCCGGAACTCCAGGCCGTTGGCGGTAACGAGCCCGCCCTGATTCCGCAGAGTGTCCGCGTCGTCAAGCTGAACGAACAGGGCAAGCGCGTCCACGAAAGCATTATCGAGGCTCCCGCCGTATCCATGGGCCAGAACCTCGCCACCTACCTTTTGCAATCCGAACAGATCCGCTCGGCCGTGGGCATCGAAGCCGCCTTCAACAAAGATGACCCGAGCAAGCTCGACTACGCCGCCGGATTCTACATCGAAGCCTTCCCCGACCTCGAAGACAAGGACATCAACCTGATCGAAGTCATTATCCAGAACTTGCCGAAGTTCTGTGACATGAACACGCCCGAAGGTTTTGACCTGGACGAGCTCCTGGACCAGCTGCGCGGCCCCTACGAAATCGATATCGTCAAAGAAATCGACCCGAAGGCTTACTGCCCCTGCAGCCGCGAACGCACCGTGGCAACGCTCGCCACGCTCCCGCTCAAGGACTTGCAGGACCTCGAAAAAGAAGGCAAGGACCTCGAAGTGATTTGCGACTTCTGCCGCACCCCGTACCAGATTACGATTGCGGATTTGCGCTCCATCATCAACGAACGAAAGAAATAGCCCTATGTTTACCAAGCAATGTGTCGTTACCCTGGACCTTGAAGGTGTCCTCGCCCCTGAAATCTGGATCGCCGTCGCCGAAAAGACCGGCATCAAGGACCTGCGACTCACCACCCGTGACATTCCCGACTACGACGTGCTCATGAAGGGCCGCATCAAGATTCTTGAACGCGAAGGCATCAAGCTTTCGGACATCCAGAACGTGATTGCAAACCTCGGACTTCTCGACGGTGCCCGCGACTTTATGGACAAACTCCGCGACGAAGCCCAGGTGATTATTCTTTCGGACACGTTCCAGGAATTCGCCTACCCCATCATGAAGAATCTCGGATTCCCGACGATCTTCTGCCACAACCTGGAAGTCGAAAACGACATGATCAAGGGTTACCACCTGCGCCTCACCGACCAGAAGACAAAAGTCGTGAAGCACCTGCAGGACCTCAACTTCAAGGTATTCGCCAGCGGCGATTCCTTCAACGACACGGGCATGCTCAAGCAGGCCGACAAGGGTTGCTTCTTCTGCGCGCCGGATTCCATCGTGGCCCAGTTTCCGCAACTCGAAGCCACCAAGACCTACGCCGAACTCCTGGAAAAATTTCACCAGTTCCAGGCAACGCTGTAAGAGCGATGGGCACGGACCTTCGGTCCTTCGAGGTATGAGGTCGCACCCCTTACAGGGTCGCTTTGAGCACAATCAACAACAAGCTTGTCACGCCCGCGTAAGCGGGCATTTTTTTCAAGGGGGAAAGGCTGGTCTTTCGCTACGCTCAAGCCCCAACAGATCGGCTCGGTTATGTCAAACTCCGTTTGCCACAACACTCGCCTTAAAGCTGTTGTCCCCCTGGTTCGCACGCCGTTGCTCTACACCCCCACGCCTAATGGCGGACAGCACTTAGCAAGTGGACGCCTTTGGCGTCCGCAATTTCGGCTCAACCATGCCAGAATGTAAACATTCTGTCGCGGCGTTCGCCTTATATGCTTTTGTTGCCTTAGTGCGCATGGCCACCAAGGTGGGGCTCCGCCCCCTAAAACCCCCGACACCCCCAAAAGCGCGCTGAGAAACCCAGCGTAGATTGTAGATTGGAAAATCGTCGTTTAGGGTGGAGTCGAATACAAATAGCTATTGCAATTTATTTATTTCAATCTCAAATAAATTGTCTAAACATTTTTTTTGAAGCACACTGCAATCAGCCTTTTTTACCCAAAGTTTATATACATTACTTTTATACTCCATAACCCCTTGAACACCAAGTGAGAATACAAAAAATTCAGGGAGTTTGATGCTGTATAATTCCACTCAATCGTCACTCCAAGAGAACGGAACAATGGTTTGACCAACAATTCTCCAAACTCTTCTATGGCTCATAAAGATAATTTTTTTCTTGTTTCGTTACTGTCGCAGAAAGAATCTGCGTTTCATTTGCATAAGTCACCCCTACCGTCAAAACGCTAGCATCATCAAGAATCTTTGTGTAAGTTGGAGATCCTGGAAGTGTTTCTGACTTTACAAAACCGAATGAAACCAAGGCTGCGTCATAAGAAGCATAATCCTCATTAGAAAAACTTTGTTTCCTTCGGCAACATCGACGACACCCTTGACCATATCGCCAAAGTAATGCGTCTGCAATTCCAACAGAATTTTCTTGTCAAACGGTTCAGAATAGATTGCCATACAACACAATCATAAAAAAATCCACCACATCCTCGGGAACGTGGTGGAGAAATAGATTGTTTAAAGGGGGACGACTCCCCCTCTTTTTAGATTCATCCTTTCAAGGGAGTGTTTATGAAACACATTTGTATCATATTTTAAATTCAGATGAAAAATTTGTAAAAAAACGCCGTTTTTATTGCGTATTCGGCATTTTTGTTTTATTTTTAAGAATATGAGGCCTATTACCGAATATCAGGATTACCGTGAGTATATGCGAGATTTCTATGCCGAGCGCAAGAAAAATTCGTATTTCACTTGGCGGAAGTTTGCAAGTCTCGCCGGGTTTGCTTCTCCCGCATACTTAAAACTGGTCAGCGATGGGAAAACGAGTCTCAGTAAGCCGGGCATAGCCAAAGTGGCACGAGCAATGGGACTCGAAGGTTTTGACTACACCTATTTTACCTTGCTTGTGAAATTCGGAAACGCTAAAAACGACAGCGAAAAAGAATCGGCTCTCCGGGAACTCGAACGCGAAGCGCGAATAAACAAGATTCGCATCGTCGATGCAGACGCCTTCCGCTATTACGAAAATCCTGCCTACCCGATTATTCGCGAACTCGCACCCCTTATGCCAAACGCTTCATTTGGAGAAATTGCGTCCAAAGTAAAACATGAAATTACGGCTGCACAAGTCCGCGACATTCTCCAATTTCTTGTCAAGGCGGATTTGCTCAAAAAGAACGACGATGGAACTTACGAGCAAACACAAAAAGCCGTCAAGGGTTCCAAGGAAACGATTCCCCTGGTCATCCGCACGATGAACCGAAAAATGTCCGAATTGGCGTTTCAATCCATAGCCAAGGATTCCGTGGAAGAGCGCAACTTTTCAGGAATTACCATGGGGATAAACAAATCTGTTTACGACCGCATTACCAAGGAAATTGACATCTTCCGCAAAAAGATTATTGACATCGCAAACGAATGCCGAGATATTGATCAGGTCTATCAAATGAATTTGCAGGTGTTTCCCCTTACAGACAAGGCGACCACCTCAGATAAAAGGAGACGCAAATGAACACGACAAAACTCCTAATCGCATTATCGACAACTTTGTTCTGGGCTTGCACCGAAAAGCCAAACGAAGCGGGAACCACTGAAATTGAGAACACGATGGCAGGAAACCCCGGCGAGATTTCGACACCGGACGACAGCGGCCAAGCTTCAGAAGCGTTCGCCACGGATACGAAAAACGGATTGAAGTTAGGCTCTTGTCTCGCCGGCTTGGGAGATTCACCCTCTTTGGCAAAGCGAGCCGCCAAAGCAGCAACCATCGCAGAATACTCTTCCAATGGTTTACCCAAGGCGTATATTCTTAACGACGGTAACGGAAATTACCAAGTATTCGTCTTAAACATAATGGACCTATGCTATGTCGAGGCGGATCTCCTGACAAAACGTTCGGGCGACACCTTGAAAATCGAATATGGCCCCGACCGTGTGGAATCGGCATGCACGTGCTATAGCGACCACTGGTTCGATATTGCCCCCGAAAACAAGGACATCAAGTATTTCAAGTTCAGCGGAAAAATCTACGAAATTGACCCCGGCCCCGCTCCAGAACCTTCGAAAAAAGTAAAAAAAGCAGACGAAGGCCCTGAACTGACTGATGCCCGAGACGGACAAGTTTACAAGACGATTCAACTCGGCGAACAGACCTGGATGGCCGAAAATCTCAACTTTGAAATTGAAGACGGAGTACAGAGTTGGTGCAACGGAAATAAAGGCGAAAACTGCGATAAGTACGGTCGTCTATACACACTCGCCGCCGCAAAGACAGCCTGCCCACCCGATTGGCACTTGCCTTCAGTTGATGAGTGGCCTACAAAGGGGAACGGCGGCTATTCGGCGTTTTACGCTTATGGAGTCGAAGGTTGGGGAAATGCAAAAGACGAATACGGGTTCGCCATTTTGCCCGCAGGAAATTACTCCGCAACATTCCAAAATTTTCTTGAGCCGGGCCTTTTAGCATTCTTTTGGACATCCACAATAGACAAACTCAATCATAATTGTCCTAAAATGATTCATGTTGGCGACGGTTCCGAAGGAATGGTTAGCGTCTGTAGCGACAACGAAAGCGACGGATTGTCAGTCCGCTGCGTAAAGGACTAATTTTGTATATAAATCCTTGCTTGAATTTGACAGCGGGCTGGAAAGCGTCGGATTGCCTTCTGTCCAGCTGACGCCTGTGGGTCTGGAACTTCCGTTTCCGTACGTAAGCTTGTACGTCGAACTGGGCGCAGGCTACCGCGGCTTCATGAGCGGCGGTATCGCTTTAAGAATCTAGTCGCTACAACTCTTTGGGGGTTAGGGGCCAGGCCCCTAGGCGGGGCCTCCCCACCCTGGTGGTCATGCGCACTAAAGAGCCTTACTCTAAGTGCTGTCCGCCCCCTAAAACCCCTGTAAGCGAAAGTAGCATCTATGCGGGCTTGAGAATGACCGAGCACAAACAGCTTCTGCAAAACGTACGCAGCATCACTTTCATTGACAAGCATATTCTTTTTTTTATATTAGGTTACAAAAAAAACAGACTTCCAATGATACGCTATCTTCTTTTTCTGCTTTTCCTAGTCCCTACAGTCCACGCCATCACCTGCACAGAAGGACTGCTGATGCTTCAACAAAGTATATTCGGACTTTATTTTAATGAAGACGCCTCCTTTGACGGTTTCCGAGTGAATTACATAAACAGTGAAGATTTTGAATCACAGAAATTAATATATGAAAAAGAGAAAATCTTAAAAATAAATGAATCTTTCAATCAAGGAAATTTCAATTCAGATACAAGCTTATTTTTCTATCTAATAAACGATATCTCAAACCCAGCCGACAGTAGCATAGCCTATAAAAAAAGTTTTCTTGGCGACACTGTAGTTATCGAAGCAATCGTCGATGAACCAGATTACGAAGAAGATTCACGCATCTCACAACAATCTATCAAGATGTTTAAGAACGGCGTAGTTAATAGATCTTGGGAATCTAATGGAGAAAACGACTCTTACGAAGGTTACACAGAAATCATCCTGAGAAAAGACACTCTGTTCAGATTAAATCTCGGATCAGAAGACGGAGCACCGATGGACACAGTCGATTTTCATTTTTATGTTGCCGAGAAGGACAACAAACACATATGCCATGAATACTATAAAGTTTATGACTGTTGGTCAAATTCATGTTCCGACAAAAAGGAAATTCCGTCAAAAAAGGTGACATAGGTCAATCTTACGACCAAACTATCACAGAAACAGAAAAAGGCTTTGTAATTGAGCAAGTTCAAAAAGAGGAAATACACCAATGGTATATTGTTTACTCAAATACGAGTACAACATCCATCGCAAAACGGCCTGCAGCAAAGATAAACAGATTCCGCCGCGACTTCTACTTTGACACCAAGGGGCGGAAGCAGCAGAAAATCGTTCCCTACAGGGTATTTTTCTAACTCAATTCTTCACGCAGCGGACACTGACACCGGCGTCCTTGTTGTTTTCGAACAATGTCGCTGCATCGTTTTCGTAACGCAAAACCAAGGTGATTGACTCGTCGTCATCGACCTCGGTGGCGCTCCAGAAGAAGGCTCCCGAATTCACAAAGGACTGATGCGTTTTGCCCCGTTGCGGAAGGCGCACGCCGCCCGGCAATGCAGTAAAGCCGTAATCGTCGGTACCGTCTTCGTAATGCCCCTTATCGCTCCAGGTAGTCGAGGCCTTGAGAATCTTCCCTGCCGTCGAGGAATCCACGACAAATTCAATCAGCGTTTTCCAATCAGCCTGGCTCGGCAAGTGCCAGCCGCCGGGGCATACGGTCTTCGCCTCATCCCAGGAATAAAGGCAACCGAACAAGGTCATATATTCCTTTTCGCCGCAGACTGCGTTTCCCGTTTCATAGTCAAGGTTTTCGGCCATCCAGACTTGATTGCCGATTTTCACGGTCTTGTAAGTCTTGCCATCGCGCGAGTCCTTGAGGGTATTCGAGGAGGATTCGTATTCACTGTTGGCGCCGTTGCCAGAATCGCTGTTGCCTGAATTACTTGAATTTCCGTTTGCAGCAGTCGAGGAACCGTCACCGCTACAGGCGACAAGGAACAAGGCAAAATAAATGGAGATCCTTCGACTCCACTTCGTTACGCTCAGGATGACACTCTGTTTCATAAATTCTCCGTTATCCCTAAAAATGTTTTTTCATGGCAAATTTAATTTATTCAGGGATTTTGTTTTGTATATTATCGCAAAAAAGGAGGACTTATGAAGCTCTTTACAACAGACTTTATTACCGGCAAAGAAATTGAAACTCTTCAGATGGTGCGCGGGAGCGTTGTCTTTAGCAAGAACGTGGTGCGCGACGTGTTTGCAGGACTCAAAACGCTTGTGGGCGGCGAAATCGCCGGCTACACCGAGATGCTGAACGACGCCCGCAATATCGCCATCGAACGTATGGAAAACCAGGCCGGGATGATTGGTGCAGACGCCATCGTGAATGTGCGCTTCGCGACCGCCTCGGTGATGGCAGGTTCCGCAGAAATCATCGTCTACGGCACCGCTGTAAAGTTTAAGAAATAAAAAAAGCTGCTATCACACATTTTCGTCCGATGATTGCAATCGGGTTTTATTTTGTATATATTTATGTCTAAATGGAGGCCCAACAGGCCAAACGGAGGAAACTTGTTCTATAAGCATTGGAAAAAAATTGCACTTGCGCTGACCGGTTTTTTCTGGGCAGGTTGTGAAGACTCTGCTTCTGAAGCAGTGTGTCTTTACGGTCCCGACCCCAATTATAGCAGCGCCACCGAAAACCCGGTTTCCAGTTCTAGTACGGATGATGCGACGACGTCCAGTTCCAGCGCCCCTTCGACTAGCTCAGGGACCGAAGAAGAAAGTTCCAGCAACGAACTTATGCAAATGGCTCTCGACTATGGTGTCCCGTACTACCTTGACGACAGAGACACGGTTCTTACCCTTAAGACACTTTGCTTTAACGATAGCGTGCAAAATACTGAAGGCAGGGTGTTCAAGATTATTGACTGTATTGACGGCAACAAATACCTGAGGGACCCCTCCGTTGCAGGTGCAGAAGGCGTCGAGCTCCCCGAAGGAGTCCAGGTGTTCGCCCCGAAGGCTGGTAGCGATAAAGCCCCGAACTGCACAGAAAATGGTGACGTCTGCATCGAACGGAACCCGAATATTTCCGAAGAACTGGATTCGCTTGCAGGTTGCCACCCCATCATCGACTGCCCCGAAAAGTCGGATGCTACCTATATAAAAGTTGATTAGATTATGCAACTCTCTCTCAAAAAGAAACTCGCTCTCGAAGCTTACCGCCTTTACCGCCACAACGAAATCAAGGCACACCCCCTCACCTACTTTTTCTGGGAATGCACGCTCCGCTGCAACTTGCACTGCCTGCACTGCGGTAGCGACTGCGTGAAGGACGCCATCCCCGACATGCCTCGCGAAGATTTTATGGGCGTGCTGGATAAACTCGCCCCGCACATCGACCCGAAGCACTTTATCGTGGTGATTACCGGCGGCGAACCCTTGATGCGCCAGGACCTCGAGGAATGCGGGCAAGAAATCAAGAAGCGCGGCTACCCCTGGGGAATGGTCAGCAACGGCCTTGCGATGACCCCCGAACGCTACACCAAGCTGCTGAATGCAGGCCTCCGCTCACTCACGATTAGCCTGGACGGCCTCAAGGAAAGCCACAACCATTTCCGCGGCGCCCCCACAAGTTTCGACAACGCGCTCCGCGCCATCGACATGGCCGCCCACACCGAAGGCCTCACCTTCGACGTGATGACCTGCGTGAACCGCCAGAACCTCAAGGAACTCCCGAAGATTCTCGACATTCTCCTAAAAATCGGCGTGAAGCGCTGGCGCATCGCGACGGTGTTCCCGAAGGGCCGCGCCAAAGACAATCCGCTGTTCCAGCTCACGAACCAGGAATTCCGCCAGGTGTTCGACTTCATCCGTGAAGTGAAGAAACTGAACGTCATCAGCGTGAACTACGGCTGCGAAGGCTTCCTCGGGAGCTACGAGAAGGACGCCCGCAACTACCCGTTCTTCTGCCGTGCCGGCGTGAACGTCTCTTCCGTGCTTTGTGACGGGAGCGTCTCGGCATGTCCGAGCCTGCGCGGTGACTATATCCAGGGCAACATCTACAAGGACGACCTCTGGGACGTTTGGCAGAACCGCTACCAAGTGATGCGCGACCGCAGCTGGGCAAAAATTGGCGACTGCAAGACCTGCAAGTACTGGCGCTACTGCGAAGGCTCCAGCCTGCACCTGCGCGACGAGAAGACCAAGGAACTCGCCTACTGCCACGTAAAACGCCTCGAAGACGCTGGCGCATAAAACAACTCATTTGCACTCGTGCTTCAGAGTAAGAACATTGTTGAATGTAGCCGATTCGGTCGTTACCGTGAGCGACAAAGCTCCACGCGTTAAGCTGGGACGGTCGCGAGAGCACGAGCCAAGTATAAGAATACACTCATTTGCAGCTCGTGCGGTCATTATACAAAAAAAGCCGTGTCCCGCAAGTCGGACACGGCTTTTCCCGACAGGATTTCCTGCTGGGGCTAGGGCATGACCGCAGTATTGTTCTTAACCCCCAAACAATCCCTAACGGTCATCTATTTTCCAAACCACTCCCTAGCTATTGGGCGTTATGGCCTGTAAATAAAATAGGTTTTTAGCATCCAATATCAAATACTTCGTAAAGACAAAGTGTTGTTCGCCATTACAACAGTTTATTCATTCGCAAAAGAAAGAATCGATACTCAAAAAACCCTTATTTTTCGCTTATTTCGCAAATTTGCATACATCAACGCACCGATTTTTAGATATTATTTAGGGTGATGGATCAAACGAGCCTGACATCAAATCAAACGCACATTATCGATGTGCTTCTAAAGAAGAATCCTAATCTGGATCGTGGGATTCTTGAAAAAGCTGTTGCCTTTATTGCAGAGGCTCATGAGGGGCAGTACCGCAAGAGCGGAATGCCCTACACCGAGCACCCCTACGAAGTAGCCAAAATTCTTGCAGACCTAAAACAAGACCAGTCAACGGTCCTCGCAGGGCTACTCCACGACGTGGTTGAAGATACCAACCACTCCCTTGAAGAAATTGCTGAAAAATTCGGAAACGACACCGCCTTCATGGTCGATGCCGTTACCAAGATCACGGCCGCCCAGGAATCGAGCAAGACCGCCCAGAAAGCGGAAACCTACCGTAAGCTGATCATCGCCATGGCGAAAGACCCCCGGGTCATCATGATCAAGATTGCGGACCGCATCCACAACATGCGCACCATGCGCTACATGAAGCCCGAAAAACGGCAAGCCATTGCGCAGGAAACGCTTGACATCTACATTCCGCTCACCCACCGTTTCGGCCTCTACAAGCTGAAAAACGAGCTGGAAGACCTAAGTTTCAAATATGTCAATCCCGACGAATACCAGAAACTGGTGGACTTGCTCATCGAGAACAAGGAATCCCGCGAAAAGTATATCCAGTCGGTCATCGGCCCGTTGCAGATCAAGATGGCTCTCGAAGACTTCGACTGCACCATCCAGGGGCGCACCAAGAACATTTACAGCATCTACAACAAGATGCTCAGCCGCGGATGCCAGTTCGAGGACATTTTTGATATCTTCGCCATCCGCATCATTGTAGAGACGATTCCCGAATGCTACCTGGCCTTGGGCTACGTCCACAACCTGTGGACCCCGCTGCAGAGTCGCTTCAAGGACTACATCGCGACCCCGAAACCGAACCTTTACCAGAGCATCCACACCACCGTAATCGGCCCCGAAAACAAGATGGTCGAAGTCCAGATCCGTACTAAGGACATGGACCTGACCGCCGAAAAGGGATTCGCCGCCCACTGGGCCTACAAGATGGAAACCCAGCACGAGGGCGAGGAACTGGAATGGCTGAACCACATGGTAAAGCTCCAGTCCGAAATTTCGGACTCCAAGGAATACCTCGATTTCTTGAAGGTGGACCTGAAGCCCACCGGCATGACCGTGTTTACCCCCAAGGGCACCTCGATTGAACTCCCGCAGGGTTCCATCGTTTTGGACTTCGCCTTTGCGGTCCACACCGAGCTCGGCCTGCACTGCATCGGCGCAAAAATCAACGACGAGGTGGTGAACCTCGATACAGTCGTCGAACACGGCGCCACCATCCAGGTTCTCAAGAGCCCGAACCAAGAACCGAGCCCCGAATGGCTCGACATGGTGAAAACCGTAAAGGCCAAGCAGGAACTGCGCCGCTGGATGAAAAGCAGCATCATGAAACAGGCGCTCGACCTCGGCAAGGAAATCTGGGACCGCGAGCTCCGCCTACAAAAGATCGAAAAGGTCAAGCGTCCTTCCGAAGAAAGCATTTGCAAGTATTTTGGAACGCCCACGATCGACGACTTCTACGAAAGACTCGGCCAGGGCGAACTTCCGCTGGCGGACATCCAACGATTCTTAAACGGTGGCGAAACCACGACCAAGGAATCGAACTCGCTTAGGTTCTTCCCCATGTTCAACAAGGACATGAAGGCCGACCGCAAAGATGAAATGCCCCTGCAAATTGGCCAGGAAACCAGCTTGGTGGTACATTTCGCCAAGTGCTGCAGCCCCGTGCCCGGCGACCCGATTGTCGGCGTATTGCGCCCGAAAATCGGTATCGAAGTCCACAATACGGACTGTCCGCAACTCAAGAACCTGCCCATGGAACAGCGCATCGCCGTCGAATGGAGCGAAGACATCAAGCATTCTTTCGAGGCGCACCTGACCATCGAGACCGAGAACCGCAAGAACATCACCTTCGACGTGCTGCAAGAACTCAAGCGCGCGAATGTGTTCCTCGAAAGGGTCTCCTCGGCAAGCAAGCATTATTCAGGCCGCATTAGGCTCGTGTTCAAGGCTTTCCGCAAGGAACAGGTCGATTCCATTATCACCGCCATCAAGAACATTAACGGCGTAAAACAGGTGGTCAAATCATGATTAGCAAACTCCACCATAGCGACTACACCTTAAAGAACCGCGCCTTCAACTGCCGTATGCGCAACCGCTATTACGAAGAAGTCTACTACGCGTTCAGGGCGATTTTCCCGAACGAAATCGCAGACCGCAAGGAACCGAATCCGGTGGCGGACACCATCTGGTTTCAGAGCCTGAGCAAGGAAATCAAGCGCTACGAAAGGCTGATCATGACCTGCCTCGAATATGCCCAGGCGGCAATCTTTTACGGCAAAAACGAAAACAAGGCGATGTATTCCAAGGACAAACGCTGGGGTATTTTGCAAGAAGAAATCTTCCTGGTCCATTTTTTGCAGGAGATGCTTTCGACCACACACTATGTTATCGCCCGTATTGATACCGACCAGATGCTGCAACGGTGGGCTGGCGAAATGCAGGACCTCAAGACCAAACCAGTCGCCTCGGGCTACGTGAACGCCATTCAAGAAAAACTGAACGAAATGAACGCAGCGACCATGGATGAATTCAAGGACCTGTTACGGCACGTCCTTGACCGATTCCAGATTGGCAACACGATATTTGGAACCGTACAGGAGCTGCAGAATTTCTATTAGAGGAGAACTTAGAACTTAGAGCTTAGAACTTAGACAAATCATTTTTTCTAAGTTCTACCAACTAAGTTCTGCCAACTGCGGCGAAGCCGCGAGAAATAATATGTCAGAATACATCATACTTTCAATCTTCCTTTTCCTGGGCGCGTTTATCGCGGCAGCGGCTACCGTTACGGGGCTTCTGCTCGGCTACCGCACCAAGAACACCAAAAACAAGATGGCGCCCTACGAATGCGGTATGGAAACCATCGGAAACGCTCGAATCCAGTTCAAGGTGGGTTACTACCTGTTTGCGCTGCTCTTCCTCGTTTTCGACATCGAAGCGCTATTCCTGTTCCCCGTCATGGCGAACTTCAAGGAGATTATGGCCGGTAACACGCCGCTGCCACCTCAAGTCGTTGTCATTGACCTTGTGATTTTCATGGCAATTCTCGTTTCGGGTCTTGCCTACGCATGGAAGAAAGGAATCCTTAAGTGGGAATAGCCCTATGGGAATTATAAACCTAGCTCCTAAGATTTTAGATCCTATCCCGGGCGGCAAGTATGTCGTCAACGCGATAGACTACGTTGTAAACTGGGCCCGAGCAAACTCGATTTGGCCCCTCACCTACGGCACCAGCTGCTGCGCCATCGAAATGATGAGTAGCTCCATGGCCCGCTACGATATCGCCCGCTTCGGCTCCGAAGTGTTCCGCGCTTCGCCCCGCCAGGCGGACCTTTTCATTATCGCAGGAACCATTACCCGCCGTATGGCGCCCGCTCTCCAGATGCTCTGGGAACAGATGCCGGGTCCCAAGTACGTTCTTGCGATGGGCGCCTGCACCATCAGCGGTGGCCCCTTCATTTACGACAACTACGCTGTGGTGCGCGGGGCGCAGAACCTGATTCCGGTGGACGTATTCGTTCCCGGCTGCCCGCCTCGCCCAGAAGCACTGTTCCACGGTCTACTCACGCTCCGCGAAAAGATTCTCAAGGAAACCTGCCGCGATCCCTGGCACGAAGGCGAACCGAAGGATGTGTCCACCATGGACCGCTACCGCGAAGCCGCAAAGACCTGGGCCGCCCTTGAACGCATCAAGGACGAGGAAATGGCCGAGGCACGCGCGAAGTTCAAGGAAGAAAATCCCGATTACAAGAGCAGCTTCAAGCCTGTGCGCGTGAAAAAGGAAGACTTCCCCGAAGTCGAGCGTGTCGCCTGCAAGCGCTTTGGTTTAAGCCAGCTCGACATTTACAAGAAACTCAAGGCTAAGTTCCCGGACATCACCGTGCATACACACAGCGAAGACCCCATCGAAGATGTGGTGGCCGCCATGCCCGCCGACCGTCCGCTCGAAGTGATGATCAGCGTCGAAGACTACTTGCCCGCCGTGGAATACGTCAAGAACGATCCCGAATTCAAGATGAATTACCTGATCGACGTCACGGCAATCGACTACGACGACCACTTTGACATGGTGACGCAGCTCCGCAGTATCGAAAAGGGTCACAAGGTCTTCTTCTGCGTGCAAATCAAGAAGAACTTCGACATCCCCGAAGAAGAACGCCCCACAGCGCTGCTCGGAAGCGTTCCGACCATCAGCCACCTGTACCCGGGTGCCGAAGTCAAGGAACGCGAAGTCTACGACATGTTCGGCATCAACTTTGAAGGGCACCCCGACCTGCGCCGCATTTTCCTGGACAAGGACTTTGTAGGTTACCCCTTGCGCAAGGACTTTACCCACCCGCAAATGATCAAGAGGCCCGTATGAGTATGACAAGACTCCCGCCGGGATTCAAGATTACCAGCGATACCAATACCGAAGAATTTTTCATCAACATGGGTCCGCAGCACCCGAGTACCCACGGTGCACTGCGCCTCGCCCTGCGTATGGACGGCGAAACGATTGTAGAAATCGTACCGCATTTCGGCTACATCCACCGCGGCATGGAAAAACAGGCGGAATCCATGAGCTACCTGCAGTACATAGCGATGTCCGACCGCCAGGATTACCTGACGGCCATCCAGAACAACCTGGGGGTCGTGATTGCACTTGAAAAAGGCATGAACATTGGCGTTACCGAAAAGGCCGAATACATCCGCGTGATGCTTTCGGAGCTTGGACGTATCGCGAGCCACCTGGTGTTCTTCGGCTGCTTCGGCGGCGACTTGGGCGGCCAGACCTGCTTGCTGTTCGGTTTCAAGGAACGCGAAATGATCCACGACATCCTTGAAGAAGTCACCGGGTCGCGCCTCACCACCAACTTCTTTAGACCGGGTGGCAGCCGCTTTGACGTTCCCGAAAACTTTATTGACCGCGTGAAGGCGTTCCTCAAGCACTTGGAAGGTGCGATGAAGGACTACGAAAGATTCCTTTCGAAGAACATCATCGTGCTCGAACGTAGCAAGGGAATCGGCATCCTTTCCGCCGAAGACGCCATCGCTTACGGATGCTCCGGCCCGGTGCTTCGCGCAAGCGGCGTCGACTTCGATGTCCGCAAGGCGAACCCCTACAGCATTTACGACCAGCTGCAGTTCGACGTGCCCGTGACCTACACCGGCGACTGCTACGACCGTTACACGGTCCGCATTGCCGAAATTCACGAATCCATGCGCATTCTGTACCAGTGCATCGAAAAGTTCCCTAAAGAAGGACCGTGGAGAGCCAAGGAAAAGCCCGTGCGCCTTCCGGTCGGCCGCTACTACAGCGAAATCGAAACGGCCAAGGGGCTGTACGCCACTTACGTGGTTGCTGCCACGACCGGTGAAAAGCCATACCGCATTCACACGCGTGGGCCCAGTTTCCCGCACATCGCCGCCCTCAACAAGATGGCGCAGGGCCACAAGATTTCGGACCTTGTGACCATTATGGCTACTCTTGACCCGGTGATTCCAGAGATTGACAGGTAATATATGTTTGTACCTTCCATTACACATCCTGTAGGCGACTTCGTTCGCGAATGGGTTCCGAAGCTTACCGCTTATTTGCCGGACGCTTTGCACAACGCAACCCTCGACAGCATTGCCGCCTTCTTGATTAACGCGCTCCTCTGCGTTATCGCAGTCTGCGCCGTGAACATCGGTTCTGCCCCGATTCTGATTTACATGGAACGCAAGGTCTGCGCCCACGTGCAATGCCGCCTGGGCCCCATGCGTCTCGGCTGGCACGGAACCATCCAGACTATCGCCGACGTGATCAAGATGCTCTTCAAGGAAGTCTATTCCCCGAGCGGCGCCGACAAGCTGATGTTCTACGTAGCACCGATGATTGTGCTGATTGCCCCGTTCATTATCGCAGCCCTGATTCCGTTCGACCACAACCTGATTGTCGCTGACATCGACATGGGCATTCCGATGATTATCGCGGTGAACGGCTTTGGCGTGCTGGGCATTTTGCTTGGCGGCTGGAGCAGCAACAACAAGTATTCCTTGCTCGGAGCTCTCCGTAGCGGCGCCCAGATGATCAGCTACGAAATCTCTTTCGCGATGATTCTTTTGTTCGTCGTGATGATTTCGGGTTCCACGAGCCTGATGGATATCGCACAGGCCCAGGACGGTACGGTGCTAGACTGGTTTATCTTCAAGATTCCGGTGCTCGGCTTTATCGCCTTTATTCTCTTCTTTATTTCCAGTACCGCCGAAATGAACCGCGCTCCCTTCGACATCGCCGAAGCAGAACAGGAATTGACCGGTGGTTACCACACGGAATACAACGGCACCCCGTTTGCCATGTTCTACTTGGCCGAATACATCGCCCTCGTGACGAACTCGGCACTTGCCGCCACCTGCTTCTTGGGTGGATTCCATGCACCCTGCATCGGTATTACCGCTATCGACACTTACCTGCAGATGGTGCCCGGAGTCGTGTGGCTCTTCGCGAAGATTTACTTTATGATTTGGTGCTACATGATGGTGCGCTGGACTTTTGTGCGCCCGCGTGTGGACCAGCTCATGGACTTTGAATGGAAATTTCTTTTGCCGGTGAACCTGGTGCTCCTCGCCGCCGGCGCCGTGTGGATGATTTTTGTAGGATAATATGCAAGAAAGACTTTCAACACGCAAGTACATCAAGCGTTACCTGAAGCGCTGCATTACGGGCCCGTGGAGCCTGATTTGCGGCTTGTCCGTTTCGCTCAAGTATTTCTTTGATCCCAGACGCATCGTAACCGAGCAGTATCCTGAAAACAGGAAGACGCTCAAGATGCACGAACGTTACCGTGGCCGCCTCGAAATGATCGAAGACGCCGACGGGAACAACCACTGCACCGCTTGCGGCATGTGCGAACGCGCCTGCCCGAACGCCTCGATCAACGTGCTTTCGACCAAGAACATCGCGGGCAAAAAGGTGCTCGGTCGCTACGTCTACCACTTCGCAAGCTGCACCCAGTGCGGGCTCTGCGTGGAAGCCTGCCCGTTTGGCGCTATCCGCATGAGCCAGGCATTCGAAGTCGCCACGACCGACCCGAATACGCTCGAAATGATTCTTAATAAAAAGGAGGGCCAAGGCTAATGATCCAGAATCTGTTAGCAGGGCTTATTCCGCAGAATGTCGCCTTCCCGATGGGTGGAATGGACTTGGCGTTCTATCTGGTAGCCTTTATTATCCTTGTAACCGCCGTCTGCACGGTCGCCGTCAAGAACATCTTGCAGAGTGCCGTGTTCCTGATTTTCAGCTTCGTCGCGACAGCGATTCTTTATCTGCTCCTGCATGCGGAATTTACCGCACTCGCCCAGGTGATGGTCTATGTGGGCGGCGTCGTGATTTTCGTGGTGTTCACGATTCTCTTGACAAGCCGCCTCGGCGAAGACGCTTTCTCGGTGAAGATTCCGAGAATCTTTGCCGCATTCGCGCTCTCGATTATCTTTGTGCTCGTGATGGTCAAGTGCCTGCTTCCCATCGAAGGGCTTTCAAACGGCGTCGTTGCCGCCCCCGAAGGTTACGCTTCGCTCAAGGCATTCGCTCTTAGACTGCTGGGCTACGGCGAAGACGGATTCGTGATTCCGTTCGAAGTCGTGAGTATCCTTCTCCTGATGACGCTCATTTGCGCCATCACCATCGCCCGCAAAGGCAAGGAGGAAGAAGAAAAATGACCCTGATGAATTGTCTCATTCTCGCATTCCTGCTTTTCGGCATTGGCGTGTGGGGCTTGATGCGCCGCCGTCACTTGATCGGCATGCTGATTTCGATTGAACTCATGCTGAATGCAGCGAACATTAACTTTATTTCTTTTGCCTACTTCAGCGCCAGCGACTCCACAGCGGGAGCACTCTTCAGCATCTTCGTGATTGCGGTGACCGCCTGCGAAATGGCAATCGCCCTTGCAATCATCGTGTCGATGTACCGCCGCTATAAGAGTCTGGACGTAGAACAGTTGAGGGACCTCCATGATTAACGACGTTTCCATCAGCTATCTCATCTTCTTGATGCCGCTTATCGTATTTGCGGTCAATGGACTTTTCCTCGGACGAAAATCCGACAAGGCTGCTGCCGCATTCGCCGTTGCTGGAAACGGCATTGCCATGGTTTCCGCGCTGATTGTCGCGGTACACTACTTCAGCTCCACTTTCGCCCCGCAGAAAGCGGTCCTGTTCGACTTCCCGTTCCTGAGTTTTGCGGAAAATTTCGCCGCAAAGATTGGCCTCCTCATCGATCCGCTTTCGGTGATGATGCTCGTGGTGGTCACGGTGATATCCTTCCTCGTGAACATCTACAGCATCGGTTACATGAGGGGCGACCGCAGCGCCGGCCGTTTCTTCTCGATTCTCTCGCTGTTCAGCTTCAGCATGCTCGGTCTCGTGGCCGCCACGAACCTTTTCCAGATGTTCATCTTCTGGGAACTCGTGGGTGTATCTAGCTACCTTCTCATCGGTTTCTGGTATCACAAGCCCTCGGCCGTGAGCGCCTCCAAGCAAGCGTTCATCCTCACGCGCTTTGCCGACAGTTTCTTCCTGCTCGGTATCGTGATCGTGAGCTACGTGGTGCAAAGTTTTGACTTCTTTACCCTGAACGGCCTTACGCTCGCCGCCTTCAAGAAAGAAACGATAGACCTCGGCCTTATGGTCGTAAGCAAGGCTGACGCGCTCATCATCGGATCCATCCTTATCTTTACGGGTGGCTGGGGCAAGTCCGCCATGTTCCCGATGCATATCTGGCTTCCGAACGCGATGGAAGGTCCGACTCCGGTGTCTTCGATCATCCATAGTGCCACCATGGTGGTCGCAGGCGTTTATCTGGTCGCAAGACTCTTCCCGTTCTTCGCCGTGTGCGGCAACTCGCTCACGCTCATTATGTGGGTCGGCGCCTTCACCATGATTTTTGCAGCAGTCATCGCTTGCACGCAAAAGGACATCAAACGCATTCTCGCCTACTCGACGCTTTCGCAGCTCGGCTACATGATGTTTGCTCTTGGCGCCTGCAAAACCGGCGATGCCGTCATTGCCACCGGCTGGACAGCCTCCACCTTCCACATCTTTACGCACGCTTTCTTCAAGTGCGCCTTGTTCCTCATCGCCGGTAGCCTGATTCACCAGGTACATACGAATGATTTGGACGCCATGGGCGGGCTCCGCAAGAAAATGCCGCTCACCTACTGGAGTTGCCTTATTTGCGTACTCGCCATCGCAGGCATTCCGCCGTTCTCTGGATTCTTCTCCAAGGACGAAATCATCTTGGCAGCCTTCCAGGGGCATCATTATGTGGTTTTCGGCCTCGCGATTCTCACGAGCGGCCTCACCACCTTCTACATGTTCCGTCTGTTCTTCCTCGCGTTCCACGGCGCTCCGCGTTCCGAATCGGTGAAGCAAGGGCATGTGCACGAAGACTTCTTCATGACGCTCCCGATTGTGATTCTTGCCGTACCGGCCCTGTTGAGCGGCCTCCTGGGCAAGGGCATCTTCGAACACTACTTTGTACCGGGTAGACTCCGCGTGCCGCAACTGGTGTTGCTCCCCCACGCCGAATGGATCCCGTACGTGGCTGTAGCCGTTGCCGCTGTCGCTCTTTTAATCGCCTGGTTCTTCTACGCAAGCCCGAAGGCAAAAGTGGAACGCGCCCTCGACGAATCCAACCGCAGCGCACTCTACAAGGTCGTTTACCACAAGTTCTACTTCGACGAAATGTACTACGCCGTGGTGCGTCAATTCGTGATTGGCGGCATCGCCCGCGTGGCCCGTTTCATCCAGGACTACATTATCGAAGGGATCCTCGCATTCTGCATCTGGTTCATCCACAAGTTGGGCGACCTCGTGCGTTACGCGCAGGGCGGCAACCTGAGTTTTTATCTGGGCACGCTGATTATCGGCGTATTGCTGTGGCGTTTCCTGGGACAACTCCCCTTCTAGGCGAAAGGTTTAACTATGGATACTTTGCTTTTTAACCTTATCTGGATCCTCCCGCTGATTACGGTTTTGGCCTGCGCTCCGATTTCCGCTCAAAAGGAAACGCTCCTCAAGACCATCCACGCTGCATCGGGAACGATCGTCCTTCTGCTTGTCGGTTACCTTACTTACAGGCTATACACGCTTGGAGTGGATTCGGCCGCCAAGGAATCGGCCCCGCTCCTGTTGCACTACTACATGGACATCCCCTGGCTTCACATGTTCAACGCCCACTACATTGTCGGTGCGGACGGACTCAACATGTTCCTGCTGTTCCTTACGGCGGTCATCGTCTGGGGCGGCATTCTTGTCAGCTGGAACATCAAGGGCAACCAGAAAGTTTTCTTCGCGCTCATCCAGCTCCTGGCAACGAGCGTCTACGGCGTGTTCATGAGCATGGACCTGGTGCTGTTCTTCGTGTTCTACGAAATGGAAGCACTCTGCATGTACCTGATGATCGCGGGCTACGGCTCGGGCCGCAAGGACTACGGCGGTAAAAAGCTGACCTTGACCCTTGCGTTCGGCTCCTCGATGATTTTGGCGACGCTGTTCGGACTCTACTTCGAAAGCGGGATCTACAGTTTCAGCCTTGTCGAACTTTCCAAGGTGACGCTCCCGATGGATTTCCAGATGTGGGCGTTCCCGCTTATGTTCATGGGATTTGCCGTTTCGAGTTCCCTGTTTCCGTTCCACTTCTGGAGTCCGGACGGTCACTCCGCCGCTCCGACGGCAGTCTCGATGCTTGCCGCCGGCGTGATGATGAAGATGGGCGCTTACGGTTGTCTTCGCGTCGCGATGTTCCTGATGCCGGAAGCAGCCAAGATCTGGCTCCCGTACGTGGTGGCGCTCCTGATTTTCAACGTGGTTCTCGGCCCCTTCATTGCACTGCGCCACAAGGACCTCAAGTACATTACCGCTTACAGTTCCATTAGCCACTTGGGCCTGATTTTCCTCGGTCTCGCGGCGCTTACTCCGGTGGGACTTCGCGGAGCCTCTCTCCAGATGATTTCTCACGGATTCCTGACGGGACTTTTCTTTGCGACCATCGGCATGATCTACGAACGCACGCATACCCGTGACATCACCGAGATGGGCGGCATCATGCGCAAGCTCCCATTCCTCGGCGTAGGTTTTGTTATCGCAGGCTTTGCAGGCCTTGGTCTGCCGGGTTTCAGCGGGTTCATCGCCGAAAGCAACATCTTTATCGGCGCCTTCCAGCAGGATTCTACGCTTACGCGCATCGTGACCGTGCTTGCAATTCTCTCGATTACGACGACCGCCGTTTACATTCTGCAGACGGCCAACCGCATGCTGCACGGCAATATGCCCGCCAAGTACGAGACACTTACCGACGCGACTTTCCGCGAAAAGCTCGTGGTCGTGGTTCTGGTGCTCTGTCTCCTTTTGATTGGCGTGTTCCCCGGATGGATTGCCGACATGCTCGACCAAAGTATTGCTCCCATTTTTGAGAAGATTAACTCCACCTTATAACTGCTTCGCTACGCTCGCAATGACCACTTTTATTTATTTCAACTACTAACTAAGTTCTAAGTTCTACCAACTATGTATATTCCCAATTTTATTATCCCCGACTTACTGCTTCTGCTTTTTCCGTTCATCGTGATCGGAAGCAGGCTCTTCTGCACCGACCGTTCCAAGGTGCCCTGGCGCATTGCGAACATCGGTTTCATTGCCATCTTTGTCCTGTTGAACTTCATTCCGCTTTCGGGCGGAGTGGGCCGGTTCTTCATCACGAACTGGCACATCGACGATTTCGGCGTGCTCATGCGCGAAGTGCTGATGGTTTCGGCCATTCTCGGCATTTGGCTTGCGAAGGATTACTTTGAACACGGCGGCGACGGCAAGCCCGCCATGCACCAAATTGCAGAATTTATCGGCACCGTGGCATTCGCCACCTTCGGCGGATTCACCGTCGTGTCGGCCTGCGATCTGCTCACGTTCTTCCTGGGCCTTGAAATCGCAACAATCCCGATGTACGCCCTTGCCGCATGGAACAAGCGCGACCAATACGGTTCAGAAGCAGCCACCAAATATATCCTGATGGGCTCCGTTGCGACAGCCTTCGAACTGTTCGGATTCAGCTACCTTTACGGTTTCTCAGGTTCCATCCACTTTGATTCCATCCAGCAGGCAGTTGCAAGCGGAAGTTCTCCATTGCTGTGGATTGCCGTGCTGTTCCTGTTTGCAGGAATCGGTTTCAAGCTGACCCTGTTCCCATTCTACACCTGGGCCCCCGACGTTTACGAAGGTGCACCTACGCCCGTGACCGCCATTCTTTCGGTAACCTCCAAGGCGACCGCAATCGCATTCCTCGTCGTTCTGGTCTATGGTCCGCTCTCCCCCATCAAGGAACAGATTGCCCCGTTCATCGCCCTTCTTGCCGGCACAACCTTGTTCGTCGGAAACCTCGGCGCCCTCAAGCAGAGCAGGCTGCGCCGTTTCATGGCCTACAGCTCCATTGCGCAGGCGGGCTATATTATGGTGGCGCTCCTCGGTGATGCCGTCATGGGAAAGACCGCCATTATCTACTACTTGTTCGTATACGCCGTTTCGAACTATCTCGCGTTCTTCATCTTCGGCATCATCGGTCACCACCGCGAAGAAACCTTCGATTCCCTGCGCGGACTTTCCAAGCAGAAGCCGACACTCGCGATTGCGCTTGCCGTCGCTATGTTCAGCCTCGCAGGTATTCCGCCGCTTGCTGGTTTCTTCGGAAAGTTCCACCTTTTCTTCAGTGGCGCATCGACCGGCCACTACGGAATCGTGGCATTCGCCGTGCTGAACAACGTGCTTGCGCTGTACTACTACTTGCAGCTCATTAAGAGCGCCTGGATCGATCCTACAGACCGCTCGACTCTATCGCAGCAAGAACTTACGACATCGTCTCGCTCTCGCCTACACCATCAGCTTACGCTTGATGGCTCCGGCTCACAGGACACCGCCGAAATGCACCTGAATCCGTTGCGTATGACCAAGCGTCAGCGCGGCGTCATCGTCCTCCTGACCGTGGCAGTGATCGTGCTTGGAGTGCTGCCGTTCCTGAGCGACAATATCTTCGCTGGTTTTACTTTTTAGACCGAATCGGCTATATTCAACAGAATCCTTACTCTGAAGCCGATTCTCTCGCAAAAGCATGCAAGGCGAATGCAGCAAAATTAAACTTGTTTAATTTTATTGCTGAGCCGAAGCTGCGGACGCCAAAGGCGTCAATCGCGACCCGTTAATACGGGTCGCTTTTTGCTCACGGTAAGACCGCTCGCGACCAATTTTCCTACGTCAAAACGCCCCGATTTTTCGGGGCGTTTGCATATTCACAGGGATTTCGCAGAATCCTTTTTATCCGTGAGTCAGCCTTATAAAGAAGCTAATGGAATTGCGCTCATGTTCTTCCTTGTCGTTTCCATCTTCAAAGACGGTGACATTGACATACGCAAAGCCCACGCCGAGCGACCAGATATCGCTCACCCACCAATCCTTGCCCAATTCAAAACGTGTATAGACACCGCCATTCGAAATAAGAGAAAAAGAATCGTCCAGATGAGAGTCAAAAGCCTCGAAGCCCCCGGAAGCACCGATATACAACCCATTCAAAACCGATTCCGGATCACGGAACGGATAAACGGAAAGGCCCAGGCCAAAGGATTCAAAAAAAGCTAAAGCGCCGTCCTTCTTCTTTTTGGTTCCATTGGGAATCGTATCAATTGATGCCAGGGTGCCCGAGCGGTCGTAACGATATGAAAGGTCCCTATTCAGTTTTTTATGAGAACCTTCCCCCTGGTAGATACCCGTCGAGAAGATGGAATACAATGCCACTAAATTTCCGATAGACTTTCCAAAGCGAAATTCGATAATCGGCGTGGCCCAACCGGAAAATTCCTCATGGAGTATCCTTTCACGTTCATACTTGCTTTGAGGAATAAAGTTTCCATCCGAGTCCGTATACCCCCCACTCGAACTGTTCTCCACATTTGATTCGTCTACGGATGTCGTCACATACGAGACACCCATGCCCATACTGAAAAAGAATCCGCGATGTTCATGGGGCGGGCGCACCTTTTTCGCACGAGTCTTTTTCGCCGGAGCGACAGGTTCTGCCGCAAGTGCCGGGTTCGGATTTTGCGGAGCGCTCATCATCGGCATTTCCGCCGCGGGACTTTCAACCGGTCCCATCTCGTCCTGAGCCCACGCAGCGACAGACACCGCCATCGCCACGAATAGACTTTTACCTATCTTCATAGTCTATCCTCGAGTGAGCCTGAACGAAAGTGAAATTACGTTATCTGTATCGTAGGACTTGACCGTGTTCCAGACCAAACCACTACGCGCATAACCGAGACCCACGCCGATAGACAGGTGATCGTTCACCCACCAGTCCTTGCCGAGTTCCACCTGAAAAGCCGCCCCCGCATTCGCCGATGCATTTTCAAGGCCGTCATTAATCATTGTCGCAAAGAGCATATAACCGATGGAACCTCCGACAAAGAGGCCATTCATTATGGACTGTTTGTCCTGAATCGGGTAAATGGTCGTGCCGAAACCAATATATGACCTGAAACTGTAAGCGTCCGAAGACTTATCCCTAACCCTTTTCTTTTCCAGTTCTTCCTCTATACAGATTTTATTTTCACCGCATTCCTTACGGTACTCTGAAAAACCTTCCTCTATCGTACCCGAGAAGAAACCCATGTTAAAAACAGTATGGAACGCCAGCAAATTGGCGAGTGCCACACCGAACTTGAATTCAATCATCGGGAACGTGCCGCCGCTATACTCGAAGGTATTGATTTCGCGATTAACAACATTCGTGCGTCCATTGTTGTATTCGTCTTTTCATTCTTGCTGTTTTCATACCAGTTGTAGGCAGCTCCGAAAGAAACGCTGTTATAGAAACCACGGTGTTCCATGGGCGCAGGCGAACTAAGCTTTGGAGCAGTTTGGGCACTAACGAGCGCAACCAAGGATAACAGCACGACGGAAAGAATTCTTTTGTTCATAATCCTAATCACTTGTTAAAAATTCAAGCCAAATATAAAAAAATACAGCAAAGGGGGAAGTCTCCCCCTGCCTTCAGCCCCGGCTCCAAATTGTCATTGCGAGCCAAAGGCGAAGCAATCTCCAGTCAACATTCCCGCCGGGTCTTCCGTCACCCCTTCGAACGGGGCCTCAGGCGCCGGCCCCGTAACGCCCCGCTTCGATTTACAAAAGCTCCATTTTGTAAACACTTTTCGCAAGGTTTCGCTATTCGTAAGCCCCCAGAATTTGTAACTTTATACTCGTAAAAATTTAACCCCAATTTATGGAAATAACTATGAGCATCAAAGAATACCTTGCCGGCGCAAAACAGGCCGGTTCCGTCCAGAAGCTGATGACCCCGGGCCTCGCCGTGGAATTTATCCAGCCCTGGTACACCCCGCTTTCTACGACCCCTTCTACCACGGGTATTGCTGTCGGCGGTATCGGCTCCACATTCACCGCAACGCCTGCAGGCACCACACCCGTGATGAACGTGATGCCGGGCGTGCAGGTCCGCACCGAAAAGCCCGCTGACCTCCGCTTCAACAACTTCTTCTTCCGCGAATCCGTAATCGACGCGAAGGCCGCCCTCGAAATCGTCGACTTCGCCGGATTTACGCAGATGCTCGCCAAATACCCGCTCGTGGACGCAAAGGGCGAAGCACTCTTCAGCGCCGCAGAACTTGCAAACCAGAAGAAGGCCGAGGCCAAGCTCAACAAGGCCATCGCCGAGAAGGACTTTTTCAAGAACAACCTGGCCGACTTTGAACGCTGGCACATCGAATGGAGCGACCGCACCGCGGCCCTCCTGAACAAGGTCGGTGCCGAACTCAACCGCAGCGCCGTCATCGATTTCTTCAACGGTGTCGTGGGCGAAAAGGCCGTGCGCCAGGGCGCCCTCACCGCCGCCTGGGCAAACGACACTGAATTCCTGGGCCAGGCCGGTTACGATGCCGCCAAGATGCAGTACGCCGCCCTCTACCCGGTGAGCGAAACCAAGTACGAAGGCAAAGGCGTACAAATTACCAAGACCCAGTCCAGCTACGTGACCCCGGGTGACGAACGCCTCTCCAGCCTCCCCGTGAACGCCACCGTGTTCACTCTCGAAAACACCACCAAGGAAACCCGCGAAGTCACGATTGTGCAGGTGCAGGACTGCATCGCCGGTTACATGGCCAAGAAGGACCGCCAGGGCGTTCAGGACTCCAGCTTCGTGCTCGTCCCGTCCGCACGTTTCCCGAAGGGCGTGAAGTTCAGCAAGCAGGCCAAGGACGGCCGCGAAGTCCGCGGTCTCGAATTCTACAACGAAAAGCCGCTCGCCGAAAGCGACTTCAACGGCTGCATGGGCGTGTCCGTCGCCTGGAACAAGAAGGATAACCTGAACGTTTCCGTGAAGCCGATGTTCTACCAGGATGACGCCGCCTCTGTTTTGAAGGGCGCTCTCCGCAGCGGTCGCGTTTGCGAAGCCTGGGTCAAGAACGTTTACAGCGGCCGCGAGACGATGGCCGGTGCCGTCGCCGTTACTGCGGTTCTCAAGCCGAAGCAGAAGGTTTCTTTCCAGTTCAACCTGGTGCTCGACTTCCCCGAAATCAAGCTGAACAAGCTTACTTCTGCCAAGAAGTACACAGCCTTCTTCCCCGAAGCTTATGGCCGCGTGGGCGCTATCCTCGAAGAAGCCCTCGCCGCCGACAAGAACTTTGACGCTCGCCTCAAGGCATTCGAAGCGCTCGTGCCGAAGAAGGCCGTCGCCAAGCTCTACAAGACTGCCGCCAAGCAGGACGAATTCAAGAGCCTCGCCCTCAACACGCTCAGCTTCCTCGCCGAAGCCACCGTGTGGGACAAGGACGACCGTTTCCTCGTCCGCGAATGCGCCGACTATCCGTTTTTCAACTCTCTGGACGTTTACTTCTACGGCAGCTTCAGCCTGATGGCTCTAATGCCGCGCCTCGACGGTGTGGTGATGAAGCGCTTCGGTGATGCGATTCTCGCCGTGAACGACAACCGTCGCCGCCACCACGAATATGTGAACCACCCGTTCGCCGACCTCCCGGACCCGAAACTGGAAGGCCCCCGCGCCGTCCGTGGCGCCGTGATTCACGACCTCGGAAGCCCCTTTGACGCTGAACCCGATGCCTACGACTGGCACAACGTGAAGGAATGGAAGGATTTGGCCCCGAAGTATGTGCTGATGGTGCTGCGCCACTACGTGAAGACGCAGGACAAGCAGAACTTGCAGGATTGCAAGGAAGCAGTCTATGCCGCCATGCAGTACCTCGAAAAGATGGTGAACGAAGGCGAAAACTTCCCGCTCACCCACGGTACCGACGACACGTTCGACAACCTCTCCAGCCACGGCATTTCCGTGTACTGCGGTAGCCTCTGGATTGCAGGCCTCCGCGCTGCGGCCAAGATTGCCGAAATCCTCGGCGACAAGGCTCAGGCCGACACCTGGAACGCCAAGGCCGACGCCGCCAATAAGGAATTCGATGAAGCATTGTGGGACGAAGCCGAAGGCTACTACCACTTCTTCGTGACTCCGATGGAAGCGAAGGACATTGTGGCTGACAAGCTCCCGCAGCTGGCCGACGCTATCAAGGAAACGCTCGTCATCGACAGCAACAACGTGAAGGCCGCCCTCAAGACCATCAACGAATGGCTGAACTCCGGCGAAATCCCGAGCGACGTGGAACTTTCGAAGAACGAACTCCGCGGCCTCAAGAAGGCATGGCTCACTGCCCAGTGCAAGGAAGCTTTCACCGCCAGCTGGAACGCAAAGATTGCCAACGACTGCGACGACGTATTCGCCGACACGATGCTCGCCGACACTTACCTCCGTCTGCTCGGCCTCAAGCCCATCAGCGACGAGAAGAAGGCCAAGGCCAACCTGTTGCGCATTTTCAACACGAACTACAAGGCCAACAGCCCGCTCATCGGCGCCGCAAACCTCGTTCGCAAGGACGGCAGCCCGCTCGATGAATTCAACTTCCAGGCTCACGACGTGTGGATCGGCATCCAGTACAGCATCATGTGCGCCATGATGCACCACGGATTGGAAAAGCAAGCTGCCGACATGGGCGATTCCATGATCCGCAACCTCTACGAAGAAGCACGCATCCCGTTCGCCGCACCGGAAGGATTCAACGGTTCCTGCCGCCTGCACCCGGAAGCGCTCGTGAAGGCCTTCGGCCTCAGCGCTACCGCCGCCGACAAGATGCACAAGGAACTCCTGAAGAAGGGCGCCCTGCTTGCAGACTCCCGCATCAGCCCGAAGCTCCCGCGCAACCTGCCCGCCTTTACCAAGGCATTCGGTAGCATCGCGAAGGCCAACAAGGTTGAAGCAAGCGCGCTGTTCATGCTGCTCCACAGCACGGCCCTCAAGTACACCGCCGGCAAGTACTTCCGCCCCGGCATGGTGTTCGCTCTGCTTTATTAATGAGACCGCTCGGCTCTATCGCAGATTAAAAATGTGATATCGCCTCGCTCTCGCAACCACGCCCGGTTAACACCGGGCGTTTGTTGCTCACGGACATGCTACAGCTTCAGAGGTGAGCACATCTCGCTCACATGGCCTTGGCCTTCGGCCAACGAATGTTCGCTCAACGACTCACCTCTTTCATTTTTCGCAATACTAATAAGCTCCGTTTTTCAGGATATAGCAAAACAGGCGCTCCACCCTTCGACAAGCTCAGGGACCTTGGGGCGCCTGTTTTTCGTGAGTAACAAGGAGTAATTACCCTTTCCAATTAGGGTCAACTTCGTACATAATCACATTGACCCAGTACAGAACATCCTTGAACTTGACATATCGGGCAGCCGCATTTTCCGGTTCAATCAGGAATTCGATTTTATCAAAGTTGCAAATGCACTTGGTTACACTGGTTTCATCGTAATAGTCAAGCATTAGCGTATCGCCAACCATCTTCTGAGAAACCTTCGCTTCTATTCCGCAATAGTCTATCACATTTTCCAAAGTCAGAACAGTTTTGCCGTTCAAATAAGTAATCTGCTTTGCTTCGGGGAGACCGGTAGCGGCAGACTTTGCAACGGGCTTAGCAGCAAGATCATCATTCATGCATTTACCTCTTTCAAACCCCTTCAATTCCAAATCCGTCGGGGTCGATTCGGGAACACTATCCTGCGCGGCAGGAATAGAATCCCGCGGTTCCTGTTCATCAGGTGGAAACGCCTTAATAATTTCCATTCTGTTGCCATAATCTCCATCGATAACGGCAACTAACAGCTTGGCATTGATAAATGCAGGGTCCGCCTTCACCTTAAAAATCAGTCGGGAATCGCAAATGCAATCCGGTTCTGCACTGACGGTATCAAGCGAATATTGTATCATATAAAGAGTATCACCAGATGCCGAGAGGTGAAGGTTTCCGACATTCGGTTTCCTTATGATACTTGTCGTTCCGCTGATAGACCTACAATTCATCGACACATTCTCGACAACGACCGTTGCCGAATCGTCTCCGTCCTCGTAACCCATATAGGCTATAGGAGGCAAAGCCGCATCCATCATAGGGTCCACCTTTTTATCGCGGCATGTTCCAAAGATATCATCAATCCGCTGTACGATTTTTTCTCCTTGCGAAGAAGACGAAAGTTCGATACAACAAGTCTCGCTCGACAGGGGAACATCAAAGCTCGAAGACGATGACACCGAAGACGGACTCTGTTCCTCGCTGGACGAAGAAACCGTCACCTTGCAGCATGTGGTATCAGGAGGAAGTTCGCTAGAAGACGACTCCTCCACCGTGGAACTGTTGCCGCCAGAAACAGGCTCAGGCGCCGTCGAAGATGAATCATCACCGCAGGCGAGCAGTACGAACGAGAGCGCTAGCGTGATCGACGCAGCTGCAAAACCTGTAAAAACTTTTTGTTTTCTCATGTTCATCCTCCTTAGATTTATTCCGGCCTTTCCGAAATGATGTTGTAAACAAGATAACGATCGTCGTTCATCACCAAATGAGTTGCCTGAGCGAAGCGGTCATCCTTCTCTATTTTGAACGAAACTCGTGTTTTGCAAATGCAGTTAGTAACCGGAAAATCTGAAGCTTGACGGAGATTCACGAATAAAGTATCATCTTCGGCAGACACCGTAATACTCTCCAGGACAATGCCACACGGCAAAAGAACTGTTTCTACCAAATAGGTCACAAAGCCGTCTTCACCATCGATTTGATATACCACAGGAAGTTTTCCGCCTGGACCATCTACAGCCTCGTTTTGGTTAGCATCTTCGTTCTTATCCATATCATCACGACATTCCGCAACGATTTCCTTAGCCAACTGTTCCGGAATCCTCTCCGCAGAAGAAGACTCGGGGATCGGATCCGGCAAAATGTCTTTATCCTCAATCGAACTGCTGCTGACTTCCTTTAAATCTACAAACGACGAACTCATTTCTATCGGGAGTTCATCTGGTACACTAGACGAACTGCTGCCCTCCGCAATCGTATTGGGATCGATTGTTCCACCCGCCAAAGAACCGCTCGCGGGATCGTCGGTGCAGGCCGCCATAAAGGCAAACGAAAGCGTCGTAACGACAAAAGCAAACTTCTTAAGCATGATGCACCTCTTTGATTTTTTCGGTGACAGGGAAAAACTGGAAATTGATTCTACAAACCTGATCTTGGTCGTTGTATTCGTTCGCAATCGCAAGTACCTTTCTGCAGCAGGCGTCCAGTTCTTTGGCAATCCGTTCGCTCGCCACTTGATTTACGCTGAGCGTGACGCCTGTAAAATGGCGCTCGTTTGCGGAATAGCGATCTACGGCACGCGCCGCCATGTTCGCCATCTCTTTGTGCATGGCCCGTATTGCTATGGGCAAAGCCTCTTTCGAACCAATGACCGTCTGTTCCGTCTGCGAATAGACCTTTTCGCCATCCTTTTTCAGGAAACCTGCCTTCACCAAGAAATTCAACACGTCGCGCACTTCCTCGGCAGACACATGTTCCTTGCACGCATCGGCCAAATCGCGGGGAGAGGCCCCCGGCATCATCGGGGCGAGTTCACGAAGCACTGGGTACTTCCAGGATTCATAATACTGGAACGCATCGCTATCAACCACACGCACCTTGTGTTCCAACGCAATCCTCTGCATTTCGAGAAGGGCCGCCTTCTTGGCATCATCCTTTTCGGCATTGCAGAACGTAACCATTTCGCGGAAGTAATCCGCGTCATCGCCCGCAAGGCCCATCGCCTTCGCGACATCACCCACCTTGACTTTGCTGAGCTTGCTCTGGCCCATGCACACAAGCTTCAGGAAATTCGGCGAAGTAAATCCGGCACTTTTGCAGAACTCGCGCCACGAAAACGCACCCAGACGCTTGCGTTCGTCGTAGTAATCCTGCATAAAGAGGTGATAGTCCTTGTATTCAAACACCGATTTCATACTAAGGAATATATCTAATTTGAGTCACCTAGTCAACACGCAAATTATACATAATTTAGAATTTTAATGCAAAATCACAAATTTTGTACTTTATTTAAAAACATTTTTCATTAAATTATACAAACCGTATAATACAAGATTTTTAGTATTCCCCAAAGACAAATCAGTCGTTCATTTCGACATGAAGGTGCTCCATCTCGCCCTTTTCCCAAAGCACCCTGAAGCGTTCGCCCAATCGATCCTGAATCATCTCGACAATTTCGCGACGCTTCGTCACAGGAACGTCGTTGATGCGGAAATCCATCGCCGCGTTCTTGTAATGCTTCGAATTCGGCTTATGGTACGGATAGTCGTTACCACTCGTAATCACGGGAACATAGTCATCGCCCATTACCTTATGGAAGCAATGGACAACCTCGATACCCGCCGTATCCATGGCTGGAAGCAGGCTTTCCAGATAAACGCCTTCTTTCTGGCGGGTTCGCTTGAGGAGCAACCGATGGACCTCACGCTGGTTAAAGGGCTTAAGGTTCAAATGGCGCATATATTCTTCAGCAGACCAGGTTTCCACAAACTGCTGCGGCTCGTACTTCGGAATCGGGCGGCTATTCGCCTGAATTAACTTGTAAACACCGAAAAGAGCGGACAGGGCAAGAATCGGGGCCAACAAATACAAATGTTTAACAAAAAATTGCATTTTCTCGCATTCAAAAATACTATTTTATGGACATGAAGAAAGCAATTCTTATTTCCGCAACACTTATTTCCTCGATGTTCCTTTTCGGCTGCGGCAACAATAGTGCCAACTATACCGGTTGTTGGAAAGGCGAAGCCAATATGATTTTTGAAGTCCTGACCGACAACAACCAGGACTACACCATCCGCAACGTGAACGGCGACCTGAGCGCCACCATCCAAGACGGCAAGCTTTGTGGAAAGAACTCGCTCGACATGCCTTACTGCATGAGCGTCAAGGGCGACTCCGCCTACTACGAATTCGGTGGTATCACCACCGGTTACGCACGCATCAGCAAGGAAGAATACGAAGATATCTTCGCCTCGCAGAAAAAAGCGGCCGTACAGTAGCTTCTACTCGATTACGTCCTTCAGGATTTGCTCTATCATGTACTCGCTGGGGGCACCGCTCCAGACGCGTTTGATGTAGCCATCCTTATCCAACAGCATCAGTGTCGGAACAGCGTGGATGCCATAGCGCATCCACATTTCTTTTTTAGCATCGCGATAGAGCGGATACGGAGATGCGTGCTGGTGTGCGTAGAAATCGTTCAGGACATCCACGGACTCGTCGGCGATTCCAATAACCTCGAGCCCCTTGGAACTGTACTTATTGTAAATGTTCGCAAGCACCGGGAGCGTCTTGCGGCAAAGGCCGCACCAGGTCGCCCAGAAATCGAGCAATGTCGCTTTCGGCTTTTCCTTGCGTTTTTCACCATTCTTGTAAAAGTTTTCGCCGAACTTGGCGATCTTGCTGCCGATGGCGGATCCCGTCAAGTTGCTGATATCGTCGGGGCGTTCGGTCAGGGCAACCGTCAGAGTTTTCTTCTTGCCCTCGCGCGAAATTTCAATCTTGATTTTCTGCCCCGCCTTGTGCCCTGCGACAGCCGACTGGATTTGCGACATATCCGAGAGCGGGCTCCCCTGCACCCCGACAATCAAATCACCAGCCACCATACCCGCCGCAAAGCAGCCGGACTCCGGGTGAACACCGATTACGTTGAGAGCAAGATGGTTCTCGAAGGAAGTCTTCTTGAAAGTGACTCCGAGCCAGGGAACCGCATAGGAAAACCCTGTTGCAAGAAGCAAAGCGAAAAGAGTATTACGAAATAACGGTTTCATTTTATGAGAAATCAAACGGACTTGGTCTGCTTCGGATTGTGGTCATCGTAATCCGTGAGCGTCGAGTACCCCGATTCCAGCAGGGCAGCTTCGAGTTCCTTGCGCATCGCATGTGCGGCCATCCAGCGGAAGGCAACCACCGAGTAACATTCTACAGCATCGACCCCAAGCTTGATGAGATCGAAAATCTTGAACCCATGGTCAATGCCACCACAGGCAATCACGCTGATTTCCGGATAATGCGTGCGGAT
The DNA here is from genome assembly GCF_900142475.1 of Fibrobacter sp. UWH4. Classification (NCBI taxonomy): domain Bacteria; kingdom Pseudomonadati; phylum Fibrobacterota; class Fibrobacteria; order Fibrobacterales; family Fibrobacteraceae; genus Fibrobacter; species Fibrobacter sp. UWH4. Next base: position 142,033 of record NZ_FRAY01000003.1, on the reverse strand, counting down.
GTAGGTCACGTTCCACATCATGTTCTCGTAAAGAGGACGGCCAGACATTCCTCCACAGTCTCCGTCGGCGCGGAGCGGAGTCAGGTCCTCGTACTTCGCCTCTACAGGAAGTTCGCTAATTTTCTTGGTCGGGTAAGTATTGCCCACCACTACCCCGTTTACGCCCGTACGCACGAGCATATCCATGATGTTCACCAAGTGGCGTTCAGAAAGGTCGGGGCTGATCTTGGCATACACGGCCTTACGGATAGCCTGAGCATTCCTGTACTTCATGATTTCGCCGAAGATTCGTTCGGTAAGCGATAAATCCAAATCGACTCGGGCCTCGCCGGTATTGGGGCAGCTCACGTTGATTTCGATGTAGTCGCCGGCCTTGTAGGCAATCGCAAAACTTTCAAGCAGGTCCTTCAGCTTATCTTCGTCATTGGTAAGCCCCGGAGTTTCTGCTACGGACACCCCCACGCAAAGCCCGACCTTGTGCGCCTTGGTCAGCTGTTCATCGGTACGGCGAGCGATGACTTCGACACCCTCGTTATTGAGCCCCATGCTGTTGTGGATGGCACGGTCGTTTTCCAGGAAACCGATACGAGGACGGTGCGTATTGCCTTCACGGAACTTGCGGGTGGCCGTGCCTACGGTAATACCGCCGAAGCCCATGTTCGCATAGTCACAAATTCTTTTCGCCGTCTTGTTCGCACCAGCCGCCAAAATGATAGGGCAACCGAGATACAGGGAATTGCTGTGATCGGGGAACGTGATGACGCGCTTGAGAGTCTTGCTCAGGTCAGGGCGGCCACCCATAAACGGAATAAAGGGAGCCAATCGCGCGGCATGCTTCAACGAATCGTGACGAAATTCCGGATTGTTATGGAAAATACGGCGAATGAGCGCCAGGACACGGTCACCAAAGTTCAGGTAATACTCGTGATTCACGCAGTTGAAAGACATGGGTAATCCTTTTTGCCAAAACTTACTCTTCAAAAAATAGAAAATATCTATCACCAGTGACCAATTTTTACAAGGTTTACTATTTTATTGAGTAGAAATGGATATGTCCGCTTTTATCATCTGTTGAGTTGAATTATGGAACAGAGTACTATTGATTCAGTCGTCGCCGCCATCCACCAGAAGATGCCTGTCTATATCAAGACCCTGAGTGACTTGGTCAGCATTCCCTCGATCAGTTTTGACAATTTTGACCAGAAATTCGTACTGGACTCCGCCGAAAAAGTCAAGGAACTTTTCTTGCAGGCAGGGCTCAGCAACGTGCAATTCCTGTTGCCCCCCAGCGGGCGCCCTTCCGTGTACGGAGAAAGCCTCACTAGCCCCGACAAGCCGACTGTTCTACTGTATGCGCACCATGATGTACAGCCGCCCATGCGCGAAGCTCTCTGGAATACCAAGCCGTTTGAAGCCAACCTGCAAGGGGACCGCCTTTACGGCCGCGGCACCGCCGACGACAAGGCGGGAATCGTCACGCACCTCGCCGCACTCGAACAAGTGCGAGCCCTGAAGAAAAATGACGGACCGAACCTCAAGTTTTTGATCGAAGGCGAAGAGGAATCCGGCAGCGCAGGCTTCGCCGAAATCCTTAAAAAGCACGCCGAACTTTTAAAGTGCGACGCCGTCATCGTGGCAGACCTAGGCAACTTCGCCAAGGGAACGCCCTCGATTACCACGACCCTTCGTGGTATGAGCGCCGTAAGCGTGGAACTCAAGGCCACCAAGGCTCCGCTCCATTCCGGAAGTTGGTCTGGTCCGATTCCCGACCCGGGCCAGGTGCTTTGCCATATGATTGCAAGCCTGAGTGACGGTAAGGGAAACATCCTCATTCCGAATTTCGAGGACACGCTCATTCCTCCGACCGAAGCGGAACTCGAAAGTTACAAGAGCCTCGGCATGACCGAGAAAATTTTCCGCAATGACGGTGGCGTTTTGGAAAGCGTCCAGCTGAAGGTTCCCGAAGACGAAATCCTCTTGTCGCTATGGCGCAGGCCATCGATCGTGGTAACCGCGATGGAAGTCGGCAACCGCACTAACGCAGGAAACGTTCTACAGGACTCCGCCTACGCCCGCATCGGCATTCGACTCGCCCCCGGCATGGAAGCCGATATTGCGACTCAACAGCTGGTAGAATTCCTGCAGGCGCAAGTGCCCTACGGCCTTGAATGCAGCATCGTCACCGAAGACGGAGCCAACCCCTTCGTTACCGACACGACGCACCCGTTCTTCCAGAAGATGAGCAAATCAATGGCTCGCGCCTACAATGCCGAGACCAAGTTCATCGGCTGTGGCGCAAGCATCCCCGGTGCGGAACTTTTCCGCAACACCTTCGGCGAAATTCCTATCCTCTTGACCGGTCTCGAGGACCCCGAATGCAATGCCCACGGCGAAAACGAAAGCCTTTACCTGCCCGACTTTGAACACGGCATCGTGGCAGAAACCCTGTTCTTTGGAGAAATTTGCTAATGAGAACGAATAAGTTTCCTAGACTCGTTGTTCTGACCGGTGCCGGCATCAGTGCCGAATCAGGCCTTCGCACCTTCCGTGGCAACGACGGCATGTGGGAACATGAGAACATCGACGACGTGTGCACGCCCGAAGGCTACTACCGCGACAAGAAACGCGTGAAGGATTTCTATAACTTCTTGCGTAAGGGGCTCAAAGAACACGAACCGAATGCAGCGCATTTCGCTCTCGCCGAACTTGAAAAACGCCTTGGCGATGATTTTTTGCTCGTCACACAGAACGTGGACAACCTGCATGAACGCGCCGGATCCAAGCGCGTCCTGCACATGCACGGAGATCTGATGCGCCTGACCTGCGAACACAATCCGAAGCATGAATTCATGTTCGACGGTGAAGAAACGCTCGAAACCCGTTGCCCGTTCTGCGGTGCGATGACCCGTCCGGACATCGTGTTCTTCGGCGAACAGCCACTGTACATGGAAGAAATCCAGGACGCCCTGCAGCACTGCAAGGAATTCGTCTACATCGGCACGAGCAGCGTCGTCTACCCCGCCGCCGGCTTCAAGAGTTTCGCCAAGAGCTTTGGCGCCAAGGTCACCTGCCTGAATCTTGAAGTTCCGACCAGCGACCCCTACACCGACATTTTCGTACAAGGTAAAGCGACAGAAATCGTTCCCAAGTGGTGCAAGGATTTTAAGTAATAGCAGGCTACAAGAGGAGACGCCGGGTCAAGCCCGGCATGACATGTGAAACGTGCGGTAATCACGTCATTGCGAGCCCCGTGGGGCGAAGCAATCCACCAAGAAACTTATATTTCCATAAAACAGCTAGCTTCGTGATTCGCAGAATCCGGAGCTTTTTGTTTGGGCGGAACTTGCGCAGACTTGCATTTCTCGCGCATTTCAGCAGAAGCGTTCGCGCATTTTTCGCAGCGGTCGGCAAAGCGGCAACCCTTTGCAAAGTCTCGTGGATGCGGCACGGAGCCAGGAATAGACTTCATGGAACGCATGTCACTGTGATTTTCAGGAATAGCGGCCAAAAGCCCCTGTGTATACGGATGCATCGGGTTATCAATCACGTCGCGGACACAGCCGGTTTCTACGATGCGGCCCGCATACATCACCGCCACACGATCCGCATACTGCGACACGATTCCCATATTATGCGTAATCAGGAGAACCGCCGTTCCGGTGCGGCTCGCCATATCCTTGAGAACAGCGAGCACCTGCGCCTGCACTGTCACATCCAGGGCAGTCGTCGGCTCATCAGCAATAATCAGCTTGGGCTTGGACAGCAGCGCCATTACAATGCATACGCGCTGGAGCATTCCACCCGAAAGTTCGTGCGGATAAGAATTCAAGACTCGTTCGACATCCTTGAATCCCGCAAGAGCCAGTTGTTCGCGGATGACGGACAGAAATTCTCCCTTCGGACGCCTGCAAAACTTGAACACTTCCATCAGCTGTTTCCGGATGGTCACCACCGGATTCAGAGCCTGCATCGGTTCCTGGAAGATACATGAAATTTCCGAACCGCGAACTTTCTGCAAATCTGCAAGCGGTAACTTTGCAAGGTCAACGGGAGCGGCATTTTCATCTGCATTGTAAAGGACAGAGCCTTCCACAATTTTTGCACTCGGCTGCGGTAACAGACGCAAGATGCTCATTGCCGTCACGCTCTTTCCGCAACCGGACTCGCCCACCAACGCGAAGAATTCTCCCGCCGCAATTTCGAAACAGACCTTGTCGGTCACCTGCAGCGGAGTCTTTCCATCGCGGGGCTTACCGTTCTTGTCGAAACCGAAAGCAACCGAGAGATCCTTTACTTGCAAGACAGAATTCATCGTCCCAGGAACTCCCTGATTTCATCCAATCGCGATTCCGCAATCCGTCGGCCGATATCGTAGACTCGCTGCAGTTCGTTCACATTTCTTTCGATGCGGCTGATGTTGAGAGATTCCTCGGGGCAAATCACCAGTACATTCCCCGCCTTTTCCTGTTCGAATACATAGCGGGTCTCTTCATTGTACATTTCGTGGCGGTGTGCCGTCGCCTCAATAAACTTCGGGTACTTGCGATAGACCAGTCGAATCAATGGCATCAGGCTATTCGGCTTTTTCACATAATGACGCGGTTGGGTCAAGATGACCACATTACGGTCGTACCCCTGCGACTGCATGAATGCAAGCGGAATCGAATCGGCAATGCCGCCGTCCATATACTTGCCCCCGTCAATTTCTACGATTCTTGCGGCAAGCGGCATCGAGGCAGAAGCCTGCATCCAGGCGAGTTCCTTGTCGTTACCGTCGATAAACTTCGGGAAAAGGGCCTTGCCGGTTTCCATATCCGTGACGCCCATATAGAATTCCATCGGGTTCGCCTTGAGTGTTTCAAAGTCGAACGGATCCAGTTCCTGCGGAATCGTCTTGTAGCAAAATTCGGCATTGTAGATATCGCCGGTCATGATCCACGAACGGAAGCTACAAAAACGCCTGTCCCTCGCAAAGCGCCGATTGTAGCGCAAGGCGCGTCCCGGCTGTCTGGACTTGAGATTGCATCCGAAGCAGGCCCCGGCTGAAATACCGACGGCACCGTCAAAGTCGATTCCCTTTTCCATAAAAGTATCGAGGATACCGCAGGTATACAACCCACGCATACCGCCACCTTCAAGAACAAGACCATTTTTAGACATACCTATCTCCCGACTTCGGATCTTCACACGACTCCGCAATCGATCTTTGTCGACTTAAAAAGTTACATTCGATTGCTCCGCGCTCCCACGACTCGTCAATACGAGTCGTTCTCGCTTGGCATGGACCCTTCAGTCGACACAGGTTAGACATACCTGTCCCCCGACTTCGGGTCCATTGCATCCCGCACGCCCTCGCCCACGAACGTGGTCAAAAGCAGCGTCACAAAGAGCGCAGCGACCGTGCTCACCGAAATCCATGGTGCATACAAATTGTTGAGCCCCTGGCTCATGAGTTCGCCCCAGCTGGGCGTGGGCGGCTGCAGGCCGAAACCCAAGAAATCCAACGAGGTAAGGCTTCCGATACCGCCGATTAGCGTGAACGGGAAAAGCGTCACCACGGGGGTCATCGCATTCGGCAAAATTTCCTTGAAAAATATGTGGCGGTGTCCCATGCCCAAAACTTTCGCGGACTGCACGTAGGTCATGCCACGGAGCTTCAGGAACTCCGCGCGCATATAGTAACTGAGCGAAATCCAGTTGAATGCCGCCATAATCAGAATCAAGAGCCAGAAACTGCGCCCGTAGACGCTCCCAATCAAAATCACCACATAGAGCATCGGAAGCGAGGACCAAATCTCGATAAAACGCTGCATACCCGTGTCCCAGAACTTACCGAGGTACCCCTGGATTCCGCCGATGACAATCCCGAGAAAAGTCCCGAGCACCGTCAAGAGCAGGCTGAAGCTAATACAGATACGAAAGCCATGAATCAGGCGGGAAAGAACATCGCGACCGTTGCTATCTGTCCCGAGCCAGTGCCTTGCACTCGGAGCAAAAGGCGGGGCACCGTCTTCGCTCAAGTCCGCCTTCAACGGGTCATGCGCAATCGGAGGCATCAGCGCCCAAAAAACAGGACAGCCTCCAGCACGCGTAAAGCCCTCGGCGGCATCTTCTTCGCACTCCCGGACCGTTGCAAAAAGTTTTGCATAATCCTGTTCCGTCTGGTATTCCCCACCAAAATCTTTTTCGCTGTAACGCACGAATGCCGGGAAATACGTCTTGCCCTCGTAACGCAACACGAGCGGTTCATCATTGACAGTCCATGGACTCGTGAGCGAAAGTAGATACGCCAATACAAGTACCACTAACGACCAGAACGCCCGCTTGTTCTTGCGGAAACGCTTCAGGCGATTCAAAGTCTCTTGGGTCAAACGGATTTTCATTTAGGCTAATAATAGAAAAAAATGAAGACAAATAAGAACATGTTCCTTTTTGGAGCCTTTTGTTCCGAACGGGAAGATTCGTCCCAATTTTTATTCCGAGTTTTTTCAGGAAGGGCATTTTTCATAGTGAAAAGCCGTAGTCAGCAAAGTATCTTTAAAAAAAGAAACCAGCGGCTATACCGCGCAAAAAAAGGACGACAAAATGCTATCAAGGAATTGTTTGGGAATTTCTTCGCACCTCTCGCTAGGGCTCCTGGCCCTCCTCGCGGGATGCTCCAGCGACTCTTCTACCACCTCCGCCACTAACGACCTCAAATCGAGTATCGAAGGGGCAATCGATGGTGCAACCGATAATACCAACATCTGTCTCTATGACGGCTACTCCGCCATGCAGGGTGCCACGGGCGAAATCCTTTGCATGGACGCGGCAGGCAATCTTGCCTTCTGGATAAACTCTGACGGAAGCTACGGCTTTCCGGAAGCCGCCCAGGAATCCGTCACCGTTCCCGCCACGGATTCAAGCGCCAACGAACCTGACGTAGAGACGCCCGCCTCCTCCGACAGTGTTTCTACAGGCAATGTCGAATCGAGCTCCTCCGAAACAAGCGACAATGAAACTCCAGCAAGCTGCACCGACAGCAAGGCCCTCTATACCATCAACGGAGTTTCGTACTACCAGAGCGCCCAAGGCTACATCTACTACTTCGACGAATCCTGCAACCGGATCAAGGTGGAAACAGCAACTTCCAGCAGCTCCGCAACGCAGCCCGTTGAAAGCAGCCACGATATGCAACCGACCGTAAGCAGTTCCTCTGTCACTCCGGATGTCAACAGTTCCTCCGCAACAACCGTGACAAGCAGCGCCTCCACTTCTAACGGCAACACGCCCACCATCAAGTACGCAAGCGCAACCGCAACCCTTGAAAACGACAACGGATGCGTCGGTATCGATGGCGGAACAGTCACCATCACCTGCGCTGGCGATTACTACTTCAACGGCAACGGTAACGGACAAATCCAGGTGAACGCCGCAAGCACCGACAAGGTGGAACTCTACTTGAACAACTTAACGCTTTCCAACTCAAGCGATGCACCGCTCTACGTCCGCAACGCAGACAAGGTCATCATCAACCTCGAAAGCGGCACCACGAACACATTTACCGACGGTTCTAGCAGAACGACATCCTACGCCAAGGCCGACGGCAGCCTCGATACCACGGGAGCGGCAATCTACGCCAAGGATGACCTCACCATCAAGGGTAGCGGTACACTCAAGGTAACAGGAAACTACAATAACGGCATCCATTCCAGCAACGACCTGCGTGTCCGCGGCAATCCGACCATCAACGTGACCGCCAAGAACAACGGCCTCAAGGGCAAGGGACTTGTGGACATTGAAGGCGGCAACATCACTATCTCGGCGACAAGCGGCGATGGCATCAAGAGTGACGAATGCACCGTGAACAGCTCCGACACCACCATCACCGAAGGCAAGGGAATCGTTGACATCAAGGGTGGCAACATCACCATCACCAAGGCCGGCGACGACGGAATCCAGGCTTACAACTACATCTTTGTCCGCGACTCCATTTCTGCACCGACCATCAACATTACCTCTACCGGCAAGGGAATCGTCTCGGATAACAGGGTCTACATCAACGCTGGTAAGATCGATATTTCTTCTGGCGATGACGGCGTCCACTCCAATATGAACGTCTACTTCAACGGAGGCTACACGACTATCGCCGCACCCAAGAACGACGGTGTACACGCCGACTCCACGCTCATGATCAACGACGGAACCATCTACGTGACCAATTCCTACGAAGGCCTCGTAGCCTGGTACATCAAGGCAAACGGAGGTGTCACCGATGTCTACGGAACCAATGACGCCTGGAATGCAGCCGGTGGCAACGACGGCTCGGGCAACACCAATCAAAGCGGCCAGTCCAGCTGGGGATTCGGCCCCGGAGGCGGCATGGGTGGCATGGGTAGCAGCAGCGGATTCTTGACCATTACGGGCGGCGTTCACCACGCAAAGACCAGTTCCGGTGACACCGACGGTATCGACAGTAACGGAGAACTCACGATTTCCGGCGGCGTCGTCATCGTAGAATGCCAGATCAGCGGCGGAATGGGCGGTTCCTTCGATTCCGACGGCACTGCAAGCCTTACGAGCAAGACCGTTCTCGGTTTCAGCAGCGGATCTTCGGAAAAGGGCTCCAATTACAGCATTTCCTTCAGCACCAGCGGCTACTATGGAACTTCCAATGTTGCCTTCAAGCCCACCATTTCCGGCAGGTACATGGTGACCACCACGGGTCAGCCCTCACAGATTAGCAACGTCTCCAGCTACAGCAATAGCGTCACGTTCCCGTCGGGCAGTACGGTCTACTACAACTAAAAATCCTACTCCAACCCAACCACATAAAAGTCCCCCGCGGATGCGGGGGACTTTTATCACTTATATTCAAGATGCTTCGATGCAAGGCCCTTCGGGACTTGCGTCTTTCGCCTAGGCTACATCCAGCTGCGTTCAGAAGTACCCGAAATACCGCGAATCTTAAGATCGAAGTCATCGGGGTTCGTTGCAGCGTTCATCGCCGTTTCCAACGAAATCTTTTCTTCTTCGTAGAGTTTCAGGAGCGCCTGGTCGAAGGTCTGGCTGCGGTACTGCATGTGACCTTCAGCAATAGCCTGTTCGATCAAGTCGTTCTTGTCCTTGTCTTCGATGTATTCCTTGATAGCAGCCGTATTCACCAAAATTTCGGCAGCAGGCACTCGCCCGTTACCATCCTTGGTCGGCAACAAGCGGAGCGAAATAATGCCCGCCAGCACTTCGGAAAGCAGCAAGCGGATTTCGTCGTGCTGGTGCGGCGGGTACATCGAAAGCACTCGGTGAATCGTTTCGGTCGCGTTCGTGGTATGGATCGTCGCAAACACCATGTGACCCGTATCAGCAGCGGTCAAGGCAATCTGCATCGTTTCCAGGTCACGAATTTCGCCCACCAGAAGCACATCCGGGTCCTGACGGAGCGCCGCACGAAGGGCGTTCGCATACGAAAGCGTATCCACGCCAATTTCACGCTGCGAAATAATGGCCTTGTCATCGCGGTAAAGGTATTCAATCGGGTCTTCGACCGTAATGATATTCACCGCTTCGTTCTGATTGATGTAATCGAGCATGGCGGCCAATGTCGTCGACTTACCCGAACCAGTAGTACCTGTAACTAGCACAAGTCCGCGCTTGGTCAGAGACATGTCGCGAATCACTTCGGGCAAATGCAGGTCTTCGAAAGCAGGAATCTTCGCCTTGATATGACGAATCACGACTGCAATCGTTCCACGCTGGCGGAACACGTTCACACGGAAACGACCCATGTCGCGGGCTCCCACGGCAAAGTCACATTCCTTGTTCGCTTCAAAGCGCTGTTTCTGGTCGCGGTTCATGATATCATCCAAGAAGGAATCCATCATCAAGGAGTCAACTCGGATATCAAACGGACGCTGCAGCGCACCGTTGATACGATAGACTGGAGGAACCCCTACGCGCAAATGCAAGTCAGACGCATTGCGGTTCACCATTTCACGAAGCAGCTTTTCAATACGAAGTTGCGGTTGCTGATCAGCCATTAGGCATTGCCTCCGAACTTGTCGTTATAGAGTTTTTCAATTTCGTCCTTGCGCTTTGCAATTTCTTCGTTGTCGGGTTCCTTCTGGGCGAGATCCTTGTAAATTTCAAGAGCCTTGCCGTACTTGCCCTGATCAAAATAGATTTCGGCCAAGGTCGGTGTATTCAGGCTTTCGTCCAAGTCGTAGGCACCACGATCCAACGGAGCGTCAGGATTGTTGATCAGTCCCGCAGAAATTTCGTCGTCAGAATCACCAGACATCAGAAAATCGACACCCTTGTTAGAAGGCTTGTCTTCTTCGGTCAAGGAATCGTCATCCATATCAAACAGTCCCTTGAAAGCACCGGAAACCTCCGATTCAAGGGAATCCAAGTCCTTAGGAGCATCCGCCGGAGCAGCAGCAAAAGTGTCTTCGGCAGGGGCAGCCTCGATGGTCGGCATCGTCAGGGATTCATCCAAAGTTTCGGCGTCCTCCGCAACTTCATCCTTTCCGAACAAACTATCAAACGAATCGTCCAGGTCCTTGGAAATCGATTCTTCAGACAGATTGCCGAAAGATTCTTCGATAGCGGCACCAGTCGCTTCCTGGTCATTAGACACAGATTCAGGAACAGCTTCCGTCTTTGCAGCCGGCAGGTCCAAGTCATCGTCTTCGTTACCGAACATCGATGCAAAGGCGCCACCCATTTCCTTGGCAAGGTCCGTATTTTCAGACTTGACTTCGGGCATTTCAAGTTCAGTCTCGGCCTGGTCCACTTGTTCCGCGAGACTTACCGATTCATCTTCCGTCGCCGGAGCTTCGGCGATAGTTTCAGGTTCGGATGCCTGCGGTTTTTCTTCGGGCAGGTCATCGTCGCTACCGAACAGAGAATCAAAAGCGTTGTCGACACTGAAGTCAACGTCGGATGCGGGAGCCGGAGCAGCCTCTTCGGCAACGCTCGGCAGTTCCTCTTCGACAGGGGCGGGTTCGTCAAGAGCAGGAGCGGCCTCTTCGGCAACCGGTGCTGTTTCTTCAGCCGTAAAGTTCAGGGTTTCATCTGCTACCGGTTCTTCAGGAAGAGACAATTCCTCTTCGACAGGAGCGGGTTCATCAAAAATAGAAGCGTTTCCTTCGATAGCAGGAAGTTCCTCGGCGGGAGCTTCTTCTATGGCGGGAGATTCTTTCACCGGAGCTCCATCCGGAGTCCAGTCGCCCGTCAGGTTCATATCGGCATCGGCAGACTTCTCGAACAGGCCACCTTCTTCAGACGGCAGTTCAAGGTCATCGGAAAGATCCGCGGCAACATCGGCAGAAGACTCGGCAGTCTGCGGCTTTTCTTCGGGCAATTCATCTTCGCCGAAGATCGAATCGAAGGCGTTGTCGATCGTGGTCGGTTCATCGGCCTTGGGTTCATCTGCCGTACCAGCCGTCAAATTCATATCGGCGTCAGCGGACTTCTCAAAAATGCCTCCGTCCTCGGACGGCAGTTCAAGGTCATCGGCAATGGGTTCTGCGGCGGATTCAGCGGCAATATCGGCGATCGGTTCAGAAGCCTGCGGTTTTTCTTCAGGGAGTTCATCTTCACCGAAGATATCACCGAACGCATCGTCGATGCTCTGCGGCTTGTCTTCCGCGGGAGCCGGTTCATCGGCAGGAGCGTCAATCGAAGCCTGCTGCGGCTTTTCTTCGGGAAGTTCGTCTTCGCCAAAAATGTCGCCGAACGCATCGTCGATGCTCTGCGGCTTGTCTTCCGCGGGAGCTTCGGGAGCTGCGGCACCAAAGACACTCGCCGCATTCGCTTCGGCATTGTCATCAATGCTTGCAGGAATATCAGAAGAAGCCTCGGCGGCAGGAGCGGAAGCTTCTTCCGGTTCAAGGTCATCTTCAAGACCGAACATATCGGACAGGGCCGAACCAACATCGCTACTGGAAATGTTCTCGTCTTCGCTCAATTCTTCAAGCGGCTTATCGGCAGCAGATTCGTTATTGATGGCATCCATCGCCGAATCCAGCGAAGCGGACAGGTCTTCCATCGCCGAATCATCGGCATCGTCATTGCCCGGAAGCATGGAGGCGAGGGCTGCAAACGGATCGTCACCAGCAGGTTCAACCACATCGGTTGCAGAAGCATCGGCTTCCTCCGCCTGCGGTTCGTTCAGCGTGAATTCATCGGCAGGAGCGGCAGCGGCGGCGCCCACCACGACATCGTATTCTTCTTTCCAGAAGGTGTTCAGCGGGTCCATATCGTGCAAGCGACGATAACAGACGTTGCGTTCCCCAATGTTTTCCAATTTATCGTAGGCATCGCCCATAATCTGCTGGGCAGCCAAGTTAAAAGGATCAGCAACAAGGACCTTCTCGCATTCCTGGATACAGGCATCGTAGCTTTCCTTCTGGAACAGGATCTTGGAACGGACAAGCATTGCCGACACATCGTTCGGATAGAGCGTCAAGCCGCCATCGACCCTCTGCAGAGCCTGGTCCAAGTTGCCCGCCTCTCGTTCAAGGTCAGCAAGCCATGCGAACGCCCTAGAGTTCACATTCTTCTTGCCAATCGTCTTTTTAAGGGAATCCAACGTCACCGCCATAATCACCTCTTAGAGCAAAATTGCTTCGTCCGCCAAAAGGACAGGTATTCCTTCGCGAACCGGATACACCCTGGAACCGTCTTCGGTGGCCAACGCCTCGGTCAGGGGTTCAGAAACTTTTTCACCGGCAACGTTCTTGGCAGAACCGGCAGAAATAGCATTATTCACCTTGGCAATGATTTCGTCAGATGCCAACTTGAGCTTTCCCCTGGTTTCGGGGCAGCAAAGAATATCCAAAAGATTTGTATCGAACATAAAACCTTAATAATCAAATACTTACACAAAAAATAACTCATTTTTGTGCAACGTGTAAAGTTTTTGTTGGAAATTGCCGTTTTTAGTGCAAATATTTCAGGTTTACAAGGGCAAAATTGCCCTCGGCCGCATTACCGATCAACAGAAACACGCGTAAACCGAGGCTATCGAGCCATTTGATGTCAAACGGTTCGCGGTATCCCGAGAAATTGGAGACCACCAGGAGCTCGCGACAGCCGGTCCGGTTGCAAATGGACTCCATCTCGGAAACATTCCCCAGCAGGTGCTGACGGTTTTCTTCGGAAATCTTTTCGGGTTCCGAACTCACGCAACCAAGAATTTCGATGCCGGGAATCACGTTGTAACGATCGAACCAGTTGTTTAGAGAATCTTCGCGGCCACCAAGCAAGATGGAGCGATGGCGTTTTTTCGCGAAGATGCGGTAGAAATAGTTTATCCAAAATGCGACACGACGCCAGGCAAGGAGAACGAGCGGAATAAAGAGGCTGGAACAAACGACATAGACGCACCAGCCAATATTGGGATAAATTGTAGACCTGTCTCCTGGGTCATAAGAAAATTGTGCAAAGTAACGGAACGCCTCATACCCCCCAACAGCAAGAAGGTTCAGCGGCACAAGGTACCGCAAGAACTTTTCTCCCTTGAGGCTGGATTCTGTGTATTCCCCACGGAAAACAAGAAAGACCATATTAATAATGGCGACCAAGCCGACAAGCCACCAGTCTTCAAACTTAGTTATAACCTCTATGGATTTCTTAATGGAAGAAAAAATGTATTCTTCGTTTCCCAAACCGGGCAAAAATACAATCGTCCACAGCGCCACCACGCCCAAGTCCAGGAACATCTTCCAGAACTTCGGAATCAGGCGGGAGAACATGCCCACGAAGGCCGCAAACATGATGCCGAACGACACGAGAAAATTCGGGACAAAGTAAAGATCCTTGTGCTTACGCACAAAGATAAGCATCGCCTTGTAGAAGTCCAGGTAGGAATCCCAACGGCGGGTACGGCAGCTCTGGCCCTTGAAATGCAGAATATTCGTCGAAGGCGTGTAGTAGTTCTTGCATCCGGCAACCTTCGCCCTGAAACACAGGTCCAAGTCCTCGCCGTACATGAAAAAGTCTTCGTCGAAACCGCCCAGCTTTTCGTACAGGTCGCGACGCATGCAGAAGAACGAGCCACTGATGGCATCCACCTCGGTTACTTCATCCGGGTCGGCATACGTCATGTTGTAACTTGCAAGGGTCTTGTTCTTCGGGAAGAGAGCGGCAAGGCCAATCGTCTTAGAAACCGCGGAAACAATCGTCGGGAACGAACGGCGACAGGCCCACTGGAGCGAGCCATCCTCATTCAGAATGCGGCAGCCCACCGTTCCCGATTCGGGGTGCTCTTCCATGAAGTCGAGTACCTTGGTAAAGGAATCGTGGGAAACGACCGTATCGGGATTGATAAAGAACAGGTAGGGCTTGGTTGCACGCTTTTCGGCGAGGTTGCAGCCCTTTCCAAAGCCGAGGTTTTCCTTGGAATCAATCCATTCCACTTCGGGGAAGAACTGTCTGATTTCGGGCAGAATCGGCTCGACCGAGCCATTATCAAGCACAATAACCTGCGCATCGATACCCTCGCATGCATCGCGAACGGACTTCAGGCATGCGGGAATGAAATCGCAAGAATTATAAGCAACAATGATAATGGAACAGGAATACATAATAATTCAGAATTCGGAGTTCAGATTTCAGAGTTCGGAATAAAAAATTTCCAAATTCATCACGCAAGTCCTAGGCGAAGTTTGAGCACCAGGAAAAACGCTTCGGAGATAATGCCGCCGCTCATCTTGGAGGTACCGCGGGTACGGTCCGTAAAGATGATGGGAATTTCCTTGACGCGGAGGCCCTTTTTCCAAATTTTGAAGGTCGTCTCGATCTGGAAGCAGTAACCATCGCTCTTCATTTTGTCGAGGTTCAAAGCCTGCAGGGCTTCGCGACGGAAGCACTTGAAGCCGCCCGTAGCATCGCTAATCGGGAGCCCCGTCACAATACGAGTGTAGACATTTGCACCGTAGCTGAGAATCAGGCGACGCAAATCCCAGTTCACCACGCTAATGCGGTGATTCTGGTAGCGGCTGCCGAGCACCAGGTCGGCTTCTTCGGCTGTTTCCAGAAAGCGGTTCAAGTCGGTCGGCGCATGGCTAAAGTCGGCGTCCATTTCGAACACACGTTCGTAGTCGCGTTCGAGAGCCCACTTGAAGCCCGTCACGTAAGCGGAGCCGAGGCCCATCTTGCCCTTACGGCGCAACAGGTGAATCCGCGGATTCTTAGCCGCCTCCGCTTCCACCATATCGCCCGTTCCATCGGGGCTACCGTCGTCTACCACGAGAATTTCGAGGCATTCGTTCTGCTTTAAAATGGCCTCCATAATGAGCAGGATATTTTCCTTCTCGTTATAGGTAGGCACAATGACCAAACTTTTGGGATACGCCATAAACAAACTTCTCCTAACCTAAATCTACAATTTCTCGAATGGATTCGGCCACAGGATAGCTCTGTTTTTTGCTTCCGTTCATCATTTCGCCCAAAAGGCCAAGCGACATGAACTGCACGCCCATCACCAGCGAGAATCCGCCCGCCAAAAGGAGCGGACGCACATGGAGAGCTCCCGTCTGCAGCCATTCATAGCCAAAGTAACCCGAAACGCCAAAACCGATGAGCATGAAGATCAGGCCGAGAAGCCCAAAGAAGTGGAGCGGCTTGGAGGCAAAGCTCCGCATAAACATCAACGACACCAGGTCAAGGAAACCGGACACCAGGCGGGACACGCCATACTTGGAAACACCGTGAACACGCGCACGGTGCGCCACGGGCATCTCGGTAATGCGGAAGCCCTGCCACTTGGCCATCACCGGGATAAAACGGTGGTAGTCACCGTACAGGTGGATAAAGCGCACCACGGAACTGCGATAAGCCTTGATGCCGCAGTTAAAATCGTGCAGACGCTGGCCGCAGACGATAGAAACCGTCAAGTTGAACAACTTGGAAGGCCAAGTCTTGTGCCACGGATCCAGGCGACGAATCTTCCAACCCGAAACAAGGTCGTAGCCGCTTTCCAGAATCTTGATCATCTTCGGAATTTCAAGGGGATCGTCCTGCAAGTCTCCGTCCAAGGTCGCCACGTACTTGCCACGCGCCTTGGAGAAACCGAAAGCGAGCCCTGCCGCCTTTCCGCAATTGAACTGGAAGCGGAAAGCGCGAATAAAGGAATACTCCTTCGACAAATTCTCAATCACGTCCCAAGTATTATCGCGGCTACCGTCATCGATAATGATTACTTCGAACTCGAAACCCGTCGGATTGATAGCGTCGACGATTTCCTTAAGGAGTTCGGGAAGATTTTCACTTTCTTCCTTGACCGGAATGACAAGACTCAAATCCATGAAATTACCTTAATTTATTTTCAAGCTCGATTATTCTGCGGCAGCAACCACCGCAGGTTCCTTTGCAGAATCCTTCTCGGCGGAATCCGTAGCGGGTTCAGCCGGAGCTTCGACCTTGAGCGGTTCGTCGGACATCATCTCGATCTGGCGACCACTCATGAGGAGACGTGCGCGACCGCCTTCTTCGTAGGCAGGCACGTTTTCGAGACCGCGGTTCAGCACTTCCTGAGCCTTGGCCTTCTGGCCTGCAGCTTCGTAGACAAATGCGGCAGCCCAGTAATTACGCCATTCCGAGGGGAACTGCTTCATACCCAATTCAAGGTACTTGGAAGCAGAGGCGGCAAGGCTATCCACCTGGGCCTTCTTTTCGGCCGTAAACGGATGGCTGTTGCGGAGGTTCGAAATCTTGTCGCGGGTATCGAACGAAATCTGCAGGTAAAGCGACACGTAGCCCGAAAGGAGACGTTCCGTTTCGCTGTTGATATAAGCGGTACCATCGCCAAGGCCACGGAACTTGAACACGGAATCAATCAGGTTTGCCGTGTACTTTGCATCGAAGGCGTTACGCTTCGGGTTCAGGTCACCCTTCACGAAGTTGTAGACCATGCCTTCTTGCACCATGTACTTTTCAAGACCCATGAAGTTGGACGTACCGACGGTCGTCGAAATTTCAATCGGCTTGTCCATATTCTGGAGAGCAAGGTCAATCACCAGCTTATGCTGCGTGAGCATCATGCCGCTACGGGTACGGTTAGCCCATTCGGTAAAAGCATCCCACACCTGGTAATGCACCTTGAACTGCATGAGCTTAGCGGAATCGGCCGCAGAAAGCTGCTGGCCTTCCATAGCATCGATACGGTTCTTGAGCTGCGGCATCAGGCGCTGGGCGTTTTTCACCCAAGTAGACACCTGATGGTTCGGGTTAGAAGCAGAGCTATTGTCGAGCACCATGTCGCGGTCGATAGCGGCCTTGTCGTAGCTGAGCTTCAGAATCGGCTCGTTGTCGAGCATCTGCTTGATGTACCAGTCGGTATTGCCGAGCGAGAGGTTCACCACGCGAACATCCTTACGCACACCAGCCACTTCCTGGGCAAACCAAAGCGGGAAGGTATCGTTGTCACCGTTCGTAAAGAGGATGGCGTTCGGACGGCAGCTATTGAGCAGGTTGAAAGCGTAATCCCAAGGTACCCAGAGGCCGGAACGATCATGTTCCTTGTAGTTCGAAATGCAGGGCACCAGGAAGGACACAGCCACCAAGGCGGCGGCCACCGGATTTGCAAAGGCGGCAAAGGAGGATGTCGCCACCATAAACACGAGGATACCAGCACCGATACCGTAAATCATACTCATGAAAATGAAGGCAGGCGTGTAGAAATAGTCACGTTCGCGGACTTCCAAATGCACGGCATCAGGGAACGGAGCGCGGGCACCCACCTGGGCAAAACCGTTCTCGATTTTCTGCCAGTTCTGCCAGACGGCAGAATTGGAGTAATCGTCGATTTCACGCTGCAGGGTTGCAAGCTGAGCATCGCTTGCACCGCGAGCCTTGAGCGTTTCCATACGGATCTTGGCATGCTCGATATTCTGACGCATGTCGATGAGTTCGTTCGGATCCGGAAGGGCCGTAATGCCCATACCACGGCTGTTCAAGTCCTGAACGTTGCGGCTCATTACGGAGACCCAGTAATCGTGTTCACGCTGCTCCATACGGGTGCCGTCGGCAAAGTTGATGTAGAACAGCAAGCCGAGGGAGCAAAGGGCGTAAAGCACAGAAACAAACACGCCCATGTTGCGGTTACGCTTCCAGACGAACACGCAAACCATGATCAAAAGGCCATTAAAGATCAGGAACATGAGGAACTGCGGCAGTGTCGCATCGCCCATGAAGCTCATCTGTGTGGGGAACTTGATTCCGAAACGTTCCACCGGCTGGTTGTCTGCAGCATCGAAGGTATAGATGCCGTTAGCATAGTTCACGTCGCCAACCTTGTAAGGCAGGTACTGCGCCATCTGGTATCCACCGTAACCCATATGCGGGAACGAGAGGAACTGGTGGCTCACGCGGGCACGACGGTAGAAGGCACGGCTAATCATACTTTCGGAGCCGTACTGCTTACGTTCGATGAAGTTATTGAAGGCGACCCAGTTTTCGTCCTTGAACAGGTTACCGAGCTGGAAGTTCCCCTGCTCGTCGCGGATGTTGATTTCAGGATCGTTTTCGTCGATAATCGGGTTCAGTTCCGAACGAATCGGAATGTAGAGGTGCGTGCTGTAACCGATCAGGGCGAAGAACGCGAAAGCCAGGGAAAGACGCATGCTGCGCTGAACACCCTTGTTCTTGATGGGCTTTGCAAGGCAAAGGATCGAAAGAGCAATCAGGCAGATGAACGAGACTTCGATAAAGGCGGACACCATGTAGATGACGGAGCAAAGGAGCGTACCCGTAATCCAGATAGGAATGCGTTCCACAATCTTCTTGGGTTCCG
Source organism: Fibrobacter sp. UWH4 (assembly GCF_900142475.1). NCBI lineage: Bacteria > Pseudomonadati > Fibrobacterota > Fibrobacteria > Fibrobacterales > Fibrobacteraceae > Fibrobacter > Fibrobacter sp. UWH4. The sequence continues at coordinate 123,258 of NZ_FRAY01000003.1, read as the reverse complement.
CCACGAGCAGGAGTGCAAACACAGCAGGCACCGTAAGCATGGTGTAAAGATGAGCGCCCACGCCGAGGAACGCGATGTAGCAAATAAAGATGAGGATGCGGTCGCTGTATTCTTCGTTACGCTTGTTGTACCAGACGAGGCCAAGGTAAGAAACGAGCATCAAGATAAGCATGGCGATGCCGTAGACTTCGGCTTCGACAGCGTTGAACCAGAAGGTGTCGGAAAAAGTCAGGAGGAAACCGGCCACGAGAGCGGCAGAGCCAAGCACAGCCGTGCGGACCTTACCGGTAATCTTTTCGGCCAAAGCATCAGTCTTAAGGACAGTCGCCAACAGTTCCCAGGCAAAGAGAGCCGTCACATAGACGGTCGCGGCGGAACTCACCACCGAGATGTAGTTCACGCGCTTCGCAATTTCACCCACGAACGGGAGCAGCACGATGACTGCGCGGGCAAGGAACACAAAGAAGGGCGTTCCAGGAGGATGCGGAATGCCAAGCGTATTGGCGCAAGCGACAAATTCGCCACAGTCCCAGAAGCTGACCGTGGGGGCCATCGTGAGTACATACACGACCAGAGCCACGAGAGCAGCAATGCCAGCGAAGATATGTTTCATCCATTTTTCCTTGAGCATCTTACTTTTCCTTGGGTTCGGTGACAACCATGCCACGGTTACGCATAAAGCCGGTCAAAAGGCCATTGACAAAGGAATCCGAATTGTCGGTGCTGTACTTGGCGGCAATCTGGACCGCTTCGGTAATGGCGACCTTCATCGGAATTTCGGGAACATAGGAAAGTTCCACCATCGCAATGCGGAGAATAATGCGATCAAGGCTCGCCATACGCTCGATGTCCCAATGGGCGGCGGCAGTCTTGATATTGTCATCAAGTTCTTCGCGATGGGCCTGCACCAGGTCCACCAGCTTCATTCCGTACTTTTTCTGTTCTGCGTGAAGGGGCTGGGATTCGAGAACTCCCGGAAGAGCCTCCCCCGCCGTAACACCGGCAATTTCCATCGCGTACAACAGTTGCATCGCAAATACACGAGCGGGTCTGTAACTAATCTTCATAATCAGGTTTCAGGTTTAAGGTTTCAGGTATGAGGTCGCGCCCTACGGTCGCTTTGAGGTTTGAGCACGGTCGCCTGTGGTTCCCTTTGAGTTCATTTTAATCGCGCCGCAGGCGCCATTCTTTAGCTCAAAGCCTTGCTTAGCAAGGCGTCCTCATCGCTCATTACTCATACCTCTTTATACAAATTTGCCATTTCGACGGCGGTGGATGCCCAGCTTGCGCCGAGGTTGCCGGCCTTGAGGCCTGCACGGTTCATCGCCTGGTCCACGGTGTCGGTGGTGAGGATTCCAAGAATCACGGGGAGCTTGCCTTCGGCGGCGATGTTTGCGATACCGCCGGTAGAAGCGTTTACTACCACGTCGTAGTGGCTGGTCTCGCCGCGAATCACGGCGCCGAGCGCCATCACGGCACTGTACTTGCCGCTGTCAGCGAGGCGACGGCACACGCCCGGAAGTTCGAATGCGCCAGGCACATGCGCGACGGTGATATCCTTGTCGGCAACGCCGAGAAGTTCCAGCTGACGCACGGCCCCTTCCAGGAGCTTGTCCGTCACGACCTCGTTAAAGCGGGCAACGGCGATTGCCACCTTGAGGCCACTACCATTGAGGGAATTCTTGATTTCGTTCACCATTTATTTTTCCTCTTTCAAATTCTCTTGGGACGCAATGCCTGCAGCACCGGCAGCTTCATCGACATGCAGCTGGTGCCCCATCTTTTTCTGCTTCGTGAGCAGGTAGAACAGGTTTTCCTTGTTCGGCTTGATTTCGATTGGCACGCGTTCCACAATCTTAAGGCCATAAGCCGTAATGCCCGAAATCTTGCTCGGGTTATTCGTCAAGAGACGCATTTCCTTGACGCCGAGGTCTGCCAAAATCTGGGCGCCCGTACCGTACTGACGCAGGTCCGACTTGAACCCAAGGTGCAGGTTCGCTTCGACCGTGTCCATGCCCTTTTCTTGCAACTCGTAGGCGCGGAGCTTGTTGCAAAGACCGATTCCACGGCCTTCCTGGCCGCGCATGTAAAGGAACACGCCGCCGTGCTCGCCGATGAACTTCATGGCGGCGGCCAGCTGTTCGCCGCAGTCGCAGCGAAGACTGCCAAAGATATCGCCCGTAAGGCATTCGCTATGAACGCGCACGTAAACCGGCTTGCTGAAGTCGGGGTTTCCGGCAACCCAGGCCACATGTTCTACGCCATCGGTCTTGCTGCGGTAAGCGTAAGCGGTAAAATCACCGTACTTGGTCTGCACATGCGGAGCGGCTACGCGCTGCACGAGCTTTTCATTTTTCAGGCGGTAATCGATGAGGTCGTGGATCGAGATAATCTTGAGGTTAAACTTCTTCGCCACTTCCTGAAGTTGCGGCATGCGAGCCATGGTGCCGTCTTCGTTCATGATTTCGATAAGGGCGGCTGCAGGTCTTAGTCCAGCAAGCTTTGCGAGATCGACTGCGGCTTCAGTATGGCCTGCGCGACGGAGTACGCCCTCTTCCTGGGCGTACAGGGGCGAAATATGCCCCGGCCGCCCAAAGTCGCTGGGCTTGGAATTCGGGTCCGAAAGCGCTAGAATCGTCGCCGCACGGTCGTGAGCGGATACACCCGTGGTGCAGCCTTCAATTTTATCGACCATGATGGTAAACGGAGTCCCGAGAATCGAGGTATTCTCGGCGGTCTGCCGCGTGAGGTTCAGTTCATGGCAACGCTTAATCGGGAGCGGTGCGCAAAGCACGCCACGACCTTCGTGAAGCATGAAGTTCACCTTTTCGGGCGTAATCTTTTCGGCAGCGATGACAAAGTCGCCTTCGTTTTCGCGGTCTTCGTCGTCGACCACAATCAAAAACTTGCCGTTCTTAAAATCTTCGATGGCCTCTTCAATGGTATTAAGCAAGGTCACGTTCCTTCAGATAATTTTCAATATACTTGCCGAGCATGTCGACTTCCACATTCACGATGGTTCCCGGAACCCAGTTGCGCAGGTTCGTGCGGGCCAAGGTTTCAGGGATAATACACACGCGAATGGAATCTTCGAACTTTTCAGCGACCGTCAGGCTGATTCCGTTGAGCGAAATCGAACCGCGGCGAATCACGTAGCGACGCAAATCCGCCGGAAGTTTCAAATCCACTTCCACACCCGTTTCACGCGGAGTCACCTTGATGACTTCGGTAATGCAGTCCACATGGCCCATCACAAAGTGACCGCCCATAAAGCTGTCTGCACGGCACGGAAGTTCCAGATTCACCAACTTGCCGACAGCGGCCTGCTTAAAAGCCGTGTTTTCGACTGTCTGGTGCATCAGGCAGAAAGTAGCTTCGTCATCGGTGCAAGATTCAATGGAAAGACAAACACCGTCGTTGGCGACACTGTCGCCCAACTTACAATTTTTAAAAAAGCCCGGTGACTTAAGGCGCATGGTAAGCGCATCGCCCCTACTTTCGATAGAAACGATTTCACCGGTAGATTGAATAATTCCCGTAAACATACGGCACAAATATAGAAATTCAGAATTCAGAATTCTGAATTCGGAGTGTTATAAGTAGGATATAACTCCTACAAATAAGTAAGCCGAACATTGTACAGTTACTTGCGAACCTATAATTTAGGCAAGCATTTGAAGTTTATACAAATCTGAAATCTGAAATCTGAAATCCGAATTCCGAACTCAGAACTTAATCGGGTACAGCAAATACCAGTGGAATTCGGGATAAACTTGCACGGTCGGGGCCGGCAGCTTGAAGTAATTCAGGTACTTCACGATGGTGCGCGCCATACGGCTCTGCGGGCGGAAAGCTTCCAGGTCGTAATCCAGCGCAATATAGACTTCACGATGCGGGTGCGGATCCCCCGTAAACACGCCCTCGTCGATACTGAGACCCGCCGCCAGGGCAAGCCAGCTCGGATAATACGCACGGGCGGCCTTCGGCAACAGGCGATAAACCTTGAACGAAGCCCAGAAGGTCTGATTGCAGTAATCATCCGTAAACACGCCCGTATCACTTTGTCTGTAATACGCCTTGGAATTGATCCAGTAACTCCACTTGAGATCCACATACTTGAACACGGGAACATAGCGCTCTGCCATAGGCAGAAAGCCTCCCAAGGTACCCGACAATACGTCGAAAACGCTAAAGCCCCACTTGGGCGCAAAGCCGTCCTTCACATCAATCGCCACATGCGTCGCAAAAGCAGAAAGTCCCGCAAAAAGGTAAGAGTTGAACTCGGAAATTCCCGCCCAACGGTAAGCCTCGTAGAAGGTTTCGCCCATCATGACACCCGAAGCGAAATGTCCGAGCTTGTCCAGGTTCAGGGCATAGTCAAAGTCATTCTCGAAATGGAAATCGTTCCCCTGTTCGTCCCACCATCCCTTGTGGAAAACGAGCCAGTAGGCTGCACCGTAGGCAATCAGGACCGTCGAGGCCACGCCCACGCCCTTGGCAATCGAAAGCTCGGTCGTATCACCGGGGTCTTCGCTGCGGTAATCCCACGTAGAATCGCGCCAGGTCGGCGGATCGTAAGGGGCGGCCTGCAAGGAAATGCTTGCAAACAGGAGCGTCACCAGCGCAATCGATAGGGAACGAAAAAATTTCACGGGGACAAAGATAGAAAAAAACAGGCAGACTAATTAATTTGCGGACTAAATTGAGGGCTTTTTAATTACTTGTGTCATTCAACTCATCAAGGCTCTCTACATCAGTCTACATTATAAAGTATCTTCATTTTTTTTACAATTTCAGGAAAATCAAGCTCATTCACTACAAATAATTGAAATCCTTTTTTGAAAACAAATCGAACAATTCCATTTTTATCTGTTTCCTTTTTATATGGGATGGTTTCATCAAAGAAAAAAGTTCTTTCTCCATAATGATTTCTAAGGACAAAACCGTTTTTAAACCACTTTATCTCAAGTATTGCCAAGGAATGAATATAAGCACGAAAAAAGCCAAATGATGCAATCAGAAAACATATTGCCGGAGAATATCCATCTCTTTCAGGAATTTTCAAAAAAATTAGAATTAATAAAATTAGCGAACAAAAAAATTCTACAAAGATTAGAGGCTTTCCTCCAGAAGTTGCCATCGGATAATAAACGACTTGTTCGTCTCCTTTTTCATCACATTTTATGTTTTTTTCAGTTAATTCACTTTGATTTTTGATTATCTTTTTCACAACCTTTGGGTAGTCACTTTCATCTAGTCGAAATGTTTGCCATCCTTTTTTGAAAATTAGGTAATGATTTCCAAAATTCGTTATTTCAGACTTATAGATTGCCTGTTTACCTAACAAGAATTCCTTTTTCCCATAGCGCGTAACCAATACAAATTTATCTTTGAGCCATTTTACTTTCAAAACTTTCTTTGAGAAAGTATAAACAAAGAACGCCAAAAAAAGTTCCATCGGCACGAAAAAGAACCACAGAAAGCCTTTCTCTTCTATCATGCACCATGCTACTACGCCCAATATCATAAGGCTTACCATATAGAGGATCGCCATAACGTTTACAACAAACTTGTCGGTTTCTAATTTAAAGATTGTTCCGTCTTCAAAAGATTCATCATCAAAAATTTCTCTTTTTTTAACATTCTTTTTTTTCTTCTGCAATGACGGGGCCTTACCGTAATTCGGATTCAAAGCGTCACACCACAGACAACGGGGCATATCGTCTTCATATTTTCGATTGCATTTTGGACAAATCATTTTCCGCCTTTAAAAGTTTGTATACCCATTACAGCCGACATAACAATCGTTATAGAATATAAAAAAGCCCCCGGAGGACAATCTCCAGAAGGCTTTTGTAAATGTGGAATGTGGGATGCGACTAGTTGCGGCCGAGGAGCAGCACGCTGTTCTGGCCACCGAAGCCGAAGCTGTCGGACATGGCGTAGTTGAACGAGTGGCTGGTGTTCTTGTTGGCGCACACATCGAGGTGGATGCGTTCGTCCTGGTTGAACACGTTCGTGGTCGCGTGAATCATCTGATTCTGCAAGGACTTCACGGTGATGATGGCTTCGAGAGCACCGGCGGCGCCGAGAGCGTGGCCGATCATGCACTTGGAAGAGTTCACCTTGAGGCTGTCGGTGGCGCCGGCAAAGACCTTTTCGAGTGCGGAGCATTCAGCAACGTCGCCGAGCGGAGTCGAAGTACCGTGGGTGTTCACGTAGCCCACATCCTTCGGGGAAATACCGGCTTCGCGGAGAGCCATTTCGATAGCGAGGCGGACGCCTTCGCCGTCTTCACGCGGAGCAGACATATGGTGAGCATCAGCGCTCACGCCGATACCAGCCACGCGAGCGAGAATGTTGGCGCCACGCTTCTTAGCGTGCGTAAGGCTTTCGAGAACGAGAATGCCAGAACCTTCACCGATCACGAAACCGTCGCGGTCCTTATCGAACGGGCGGGATGCCGTCGTCGGATCGTCGTTGCGCTTGCTCAAGGCCTTCATAGAGGTAAAGCCAGCGAGAGCGACATTGTTCACGGTTTCGTCGGTACCACCGGCGAGCATGATATCGGCGCGGCCCAAGCGGATTTGGTCGTAGGCGGCGGCGATAGAGTGGTTAGAGGTTGCGCATGCGGAAACCACTGCGTAGCAGGGGCCCATCCAGCCGGTGCGGTTGGAAACTTCACCAGCGGGCATGTTCACGATAGACATCGGAATGAAGAACGGGGACACGCGGCTCGGGCCACGGTTCGAAAGCGAAACGACGGAATCGCTATAGATCTGCATACCGCCGATACCGGAACCGATAATCACGCCAGAACGGGTCGGATCTTCGTTTTCAGGAGAAATACCGGCGTTCTTAAGAGCCTGGAAAGAAGCATACACAGCGTACTGGATGCACCTAGAGAGGCGGGACGAATCGCGCGGGGAAATAAATTCAGAACCATCGAATTCCTTGACGGCGGCAGCTATCTTGATCGGATAGTTGGTCACGTCGAAGCGATCGATCGTTGCGAGTCCGGATTTACCTTCCAGCAGGTTGTTCCAAAGGAGTTCCGGCGTATTGCCGAGGGCGGAAACACACCCCATACCAGTGATTACGACTTCTTCCATAATGCGCCCAAATATAGAAAAAAAGCAAACTTACTTTCTAGTATTTTATCCTTAATTTGTAGAATTATATGACATTTTTATTACTTTTTTACCACAAAACAACAAATAAGCTGTTTTTTGCCCCTAAAAAAAGACAAGTCGTCGCTAGGACAACCTGTCTTTTGTGGAGTCAAGATACTTTTTTCTACAACGAAATCACGACTCGCTTCGCATCGGCCATGGCACGAACCACGAGGGAAGCACCGTTGGCGCAGTCGCCCACCGCATAGATGTGCCGTGCGGGGTCCGGGATAATCGCTGTTCGCGGAGTGAGCTGCAGGCCAAGGTCGTTCACCAGGCCCTCGGCAGGCACTCCGGTAAAGCCCATGGCAAGCACCACCAGGTCGGTATCGATGACCTCGGTAGAATTCGGGACTTCGTTCGGCTTAAGCGGACGGCCCTGCGGGGACATTTCCCATTCCACGCGGACAGCTTCGACACCGGCCACGCGACCATCCTTCACGATGAACTGCTTGGACGACACATTCCAGCGGCGTTCGCCACCTTCGTGCTGGGCATAGCTCGTGCGCAGCATGTACGGCCAATCCGGCCACGGCGTAGACGGAGAACGTTCCTCAGGCGGCTTGGGCATGAATTCCACCTGGAGTACACTTTCGCATCCTTCGCGGATGGCCTTACCCACGCAGTCGTTACCCGTATCGCCACCGCCAATCACCAGAACCTTGCGACCCTTGGCGCTGAACTTTTCGGGATTGGTTTCGCCCGGCATTTCGGCACCGTGCAAGAAATCTAGAGCAAGGAAAATACCTTCGGCTTCGCGGCCCGGGATTTTCAAGTCACGGGCGTTCGGTGTACCGATGGCGAGGAACACCTCGTCAAAATTCTTGTGGATGTATTCCGCCGCGATGTCCTTACCGATTTCGGTATTGTAGACAAACTTGATTCCAGCGGATTCCAACAGGGCGATACGACGGTCGATAATGGACTTGTCAAGCTTCCAGTTCGGGATGCCGTAACGCAGCAGGCCACCCGCCTTTTCGCGTTTTTCATAAACGGTAACAGAATAACCCTTACGGCGCAAGGCCTCGGCAGCAAAGAGCCCCGAAGGACCAGAACCGATAACTGCCGCAGTCTTCCCGTTCGGTTCAGCCGTCGGGAGTACCACGCGACCTTCCTCGAAGGCTGTCTCGATGATGAATTTCTCGATCTGGCGCACCATCACCGGATCGTTATGCACGTTACCAGTACAGGCGGATTCGCAGAGCGCAGGGCAAACGCGGCCCGTAAACTCAGGGAAAAACGCTGTCTTGCTGATGATATCGTAGGCCCGTTCCGCATTCCCGGCGGCAATAGCCGCATTGAATTCAGGGACGAGATTACCGAGCGGGCAACCTGCACCATGGCAGAACGGAATACCGCATGTATGGCAGCGTTCCGCCTGGCCGATGATTTCGATTGAAGTGAGCTTGCGCTCGACTTCGTTGTTGTCCTTGACACGCTCTTCGACAGGGCGGTAGATGTCTGCGATTCGGTTAGTTTGCTGCATAATAACTCCGTAAAAGCTATGAGGTCGGCGTTACACGCCTTTGAGGTATGGGGTCGTGCCCCACAGGGGCACTTTGAGTATTATAATCGCGCCAAAGGCGCCAAACCATTACTCAAAGCGACCGAAGGGAGCGAGCTCATCCCTCAAAGCCTTGCTTGCAAGGCGCGCTCACCTCCTTTCAAAAGTGCGTTCCTGTAATCCACCGGGAAAATCTTCACGAACTTCGGACGTTCGCTATTCCAGTTCTCGAGAATGCGCTTGCCCTTCTCGCTGCCAGTCGCCTCCACGTGCTGCTTGATGATATCGAGCAGTTCGCTTTCGCTCTCGGTGCCCGGAAGTACGCTTTCCAGGTCGGCGGAATCCACGTTGCAGCTCAGGTCAAAATGCCCCGTCTCATCATAGACATAGGCAAAGCCACCTGTCATACCTGCGGCGAAATTCACGCCCACGCGACCAAGCACTACAACGCGACCGCCAGTCATGTATTCGCAGCCGTGGTCACCCACGCCTTCGCTGACCAGAAGCATGCCCGAGTTGCGGATGCCGAAGCGTTCGCCCGCGAGGCCGTTGATGAAAATCTTGCCCGAGGTTCCGCCGTAACCGATGACGTTACCCGCAATCACGTTGTCTTCGGCCTTGAAGCTTGCATTGCTAGGCGGGCGCACGATAATCTTACCGCCCGAAAGACCCTTGCCCATAAAATCGTTGGCTTCGCCCTGCAAATCGAGAGTGATACCCGGAGCGAGGAATGCACCGAAGCTCTGGCCCGCGACACCCTGCAGGTGAATCTTGATGGTATCTTCGGGGAGGCCCTTCACACCGAAGTGTTCATCCACCTCGCCGGAAAGTTCCGTACCCACCGTACGGTCAACGTTGTGCACCACCGTGCAAAGTTCCACCGAAGCGCCACTCTTGAGAGTGTCGACCACAAACGGCAGGAGTTCACGACGGTCGAAGTTTTCAAGCGGTTCCTTCACGAAGTTCTTGTCGAAGGACTTTATACCGCCATCAACAGTTTCGAAAATCTTGGAGAAGTCCAGGTTGTGCGCCTTGTAGAAGGCAATCGCCTCGTCCCGTTCCAGCAAATCGCTACGGCCGCAGGCTTCCGCCAACGAGCGCAGGCCAAGGCTTGCGAGAATCTCGCGAACTTCGTCGGCAATGAAGTAGAGGAAGTTTTCCACGTATTCGGGCTTGCCCGCAAAACGCTTGCGGTATTCAGGATCCTGCGTAGCGATACCCATGGGGCACTGGTTCGTATGGCACTTGCGGTCCATCACGCAGCCAAGGCTCACGAGAAGGTTCGTCGCAAATCCGAACTCTTCGGCACCGAGGAGGGCGGCCACCACCACGTCGCGGCCCGTCTTGAGCTGGCCATCCACCTGGAGCTTGATGCGCCCGCGCAAATCGTTCAGCACCAGCGTCTGTTCCGCTTCGGCAATGCCCAGTTCCCACGGGAGGCCGGCATGCTTGATGGATGTCAGCGGAGATGCACCCGTACCGCCATCGTGACCGGAAATCAGCACCACGTCGGCATGGGCCTTCGCCACACCTGCGGCAATCGTGCCCACACCTACTTCGGATACGAGCTTCACGGAAACACGGGCCTTCGGGTTGGCGTTGCGCAGGTCGTAAATCAGCTGCGCCAGGTCTTCGATGGAGTAAATATCGTGATGCGGTGGCGGAGAAATCAGCGACACGTTCGGAATGGAGTGACGGATGCGTGCAACGAACTCGTTCACCTTGTGCGCCGGCAGCTGGCCACCTTCACCGGGCTTTGCGCCCTGGGCCATCTTGATTTGCAAATCCTTCGCATGGCGCAGGTAATCGATGGTCACGCCAAAGCGGCCCGATGCCACCTGGCGGATGGCAGAACTACGGATATCGCCGTTCGGGGCGGGCGTATCGCGGTCAGGGTCTTCACCACCTTCACCGCAGTTGCTCATGGCACCGATGCGGTTCATCGCAATGGCAATCGTCTCGTGGGCTTCGGGGCTCAAGGAACCCAGGCTCATTGCACCAGCCACAAAATGCTTCACGATAGATTCGCGAGATTCAACTTCAGAAATATCAATCGGCGTTGCAGCCTTGAACTTGAAGAGCCCGCGCAAAGTCGCCTGACGTTCGGACTGGTCATTAATCAGCTTGCTGTAGACCTTGAACTTCTCATAGTCGCCACCCTGCACCGCCTGGCGGAATGCGGCAAGAGACTGCGGAGTCCACAGGTGCTTCTCGCCTTCCTTGCGGAATGCATACTGGCCGCCCGACTGCAGAACCTTACTTGCATCGGCAAACGCAATCTTCTGGCGCTCACCCACTTCACGGGCAATCTCTTCGAGGCCGATACCTTCGATGCGGCTTGCGGTACCCGGCAGGAACTTCTCGATGAGTTCGCGGTTCAGGCCCACGGCTTCGAAAATTTGTGCACTGCGGTAGCTGCGGAGGGTAGAAATACCCATCTTGCTCATAATCTTGAGCAGGCCCTTATCGACAGCCTTTACATAATTTGCAGCAGCCGTCACCGGATCCACATCCAGGTCTCCGTTGTGACACATGTTGGTGATGCTTTCAAACGCGAGATACGGGTTGATGACCGTGGCACCGTAACCGAGGAGCAGGGCAAAGTGCATCACTTCGCGGACTTCGCCGCTCTGCACGATCAAGCCGATTTCGGGGCGAACACCCGCTTCCACCAGGGCGCGGTTCACGCAAGCCGTCGCGAGAAGCGAAGGTATAGGCACGTAGCCCCAGTCAATATTCTTGTCCGAAAGCACGATAATATCGTAGTTGTCCTGCACGGCGCGCACGGCATCGCCAGCCAAGTTCTGCAGGGCCGCTTCCAGCACGGAACCGTCACCGCCCAGCGGGAACTGCATCTTGAGCACCTTCGCCTTGAAAGCCTTGTCGCCGATATTTTCAAAGCGGCGAATTTCGTCTTCGCTCACAATCGGGCGCGGAATCTTGATGAGGTGCGCCTGCTCCGGAGTCTCTTCCAGGATGTTGCCGTGGTTCCCAATGTAGGTCGTAAGGCTCATCACCAGCTCTTCGCGGATCGGGTCAATCGGCGGGTTAGTCACCTGGGCGAACAGCTGTTTGAAGTAGTTGAACAACGGCTGCGGCTTGTCCGAAAGCACGGCCAGCGCGGCATCGTTACCCATAGAGCCAATCGGCTCTGCACCGTTCTTCGCCATGGGCTGCAAAATGATGGAGAGGTCTTCGGCAGAATAGCCAAAACGCTTCTGCTGCACCAGAATGTCGTCGGGAACGTCGGACGGGTTGATTTCACTGAAGAGCCCGCGAACGCTCATCTTGTTTTCGGCAACCCAGCGGCGGTAAGGCTTGGCGCGGGCTACCTGCGCCTTCATCTCCGCATTCTTCAAAATGCGGTGGTTTTCCAGGTCCAAATAAATGATTTCGCCGGGCTTGAGGCGGCCCTTTTCTTCCACCTCGTCATCGCGGAGGTCGAGCACGCCCGTCTCGGAGGCCATCACGAAAAGACCGTCTTTACACAGAGTGTAACGCGCCGGACGAAGGCCGTTGCGGTCGAGAATCGCACCCGCATTCACGCCATCGCTGAACGCCACGGCAGCAGGGCCATCCCACGGTTCCATGAGCATGGATTCGTATTCAAAGAACCCGCGCACGTCGCGGCCCAGGTAATGTTTCTTGCCCCAGGCCTGAGGCATGAGCATCATCATCGCATGCGGAAGGCTACGACCCGCAGCGACGAGGAGCTCAAACATGTTGTCAAGGCTGGCCGAGTCACTCTGCCCCGCCGGAACGAGCGGCAAAAGCTTCTGCAAATCGTCACCGATAATTTCGCTCTTCAGGTGCGGTTCGCGGGCGCGCAGACTGTTGAGGTTACCGCGCAGGGTGTTGATTTCGCCGTTGTGAGCGAGGTAGCGGAACGGATGCGCCAGCGGCCATGTGGGGAACGTGTTCGTGGAGTAGCGTTGGTGAACAAGGGCAATCGGGCTCTCGAAATCGAGATCGTTCAAGTCCTTGTAGAAGCCTTCAATCTGGCTCGCCAGAAGCAGGCCCTTATAGACGATGCTACGGCGGCTGCAACTGCAAACATATAAGCCATTGCAAGCCTTTTCCATCAGGCGGCGAACCACATACAACTTAATATCAAACGCACCGTCGTTTTCAAACGCAGTTCCGTCAAAGAACACCTGGCGGATATGCGGCAAGGTTTCGCGGGCCGTGCGGCCAATCTTTTCAGGATTCACCGGCACCTCGCGGAAGTTCAGCACCTTCACGCCCTCGGCAGCGGCAATCTCCTTGATCTTCGCATCAAAGGCATCGGCATCCAGCGTATTGTCCACAAAGGACATCGCCACGCCGTAGCGGGCAGGGAGTTCCGGATTCACCTTGCGGAAAAACTTGTGGGGCATCGAAAGCAAGAGACCCGCACCGTCGCCGGTTTCCGGGTCTCCACCTGCTGCACCGCGGTGCATGAGCCTCTTCAAAACGGTAATGCCCTGCAGCACAATCTGGTGCGAGGCAACATTATTAATATTGGCGACCAGGCCGACACCGCAGGCATCGTGTTCGTTGGCCGGATCGTAAAGTGCTTGAGCGTTCATAAAATTCCTTTTCTTGTTTTTTGCGCTCTGTTTATGCAAAAACCGTGCCAAATCTCAGCACAACCCGCCAATTATTGAAAAGGCAGAAAGAATATGTAAAATAATAAGGAAAACCTACAAGTTCAGGAAAATTTTAAATTCCATAAATTGTAAAAAGACACAACAATATTACATTTTCCGTAAAGACTCTTGCAAGTCTTTAATCGTGAACGCAGCGGATATAGGCGCGGGCGTTTCCCGGTCGAGTTTCGGTAATGAATGTCGCGGCATCTGAACTGTCAAATAACATAAAGCCCGACAAGCCACCATCATACGGAGCCCAGAACCGGGTTTTCTCCCCTAGCCCCACAAACTGATCATCGTCTTGCAGGTAGCCGCCGGGCAATATGTTAAACTCGAACTGATTTACGCCGTTCCACTCGTCAGAAGATTTCAGATAATAGGACATATTCTCAAAGTCCCATGATTCTTCCAGTACAAAGTCCAGATTCTGCCAATCCTGGTAGGTCGCAACATGGTAGCCAGCGGTACATACGCTCCGTTGCTTCTCCGAATATTCGCACTGCGTGTAATTGCACGAATCCGGCAGGTGCATCGCCTCGGCCCAGGTGTAGAGCCTTCCGTACTGTGCGCAATTCTCCTCATCGATGTCGTAGCAGACCCCTAGCGAATCTGCGCAGTCCGATTTCCAGAAATCGTAACAGTCCGAAGCCTCGTTTTTCGCAATCCAGGTGAAACCCCTAAATGACGTGAACTTGTAATGCGCATCAATGCTATGGGCGATATATCCGACGGTATAATGCGCAGAGTTCGACGAGGATTCCTGGGAACTCGATGAAGTTTCTTCGGCGCTCGACAAGGATTCTTTTGAACTCGACGACTGGGACACAGATGAACTCGAAGCAACGCTCGAACTGGAGACCGGGATATCGTACCTTTTATCCCCGCGGATGTCCCTGGGCGCAACGCCTTCGTCGATGCAGGCCGCAAACAGCAAGGCGCATGCGGCAAACAGAAAGTATTTCGCGCCCATCCTCATTTCGCAGCATCCTTCGGTTGTTTGTCGACACGGCAGGGGTACTGTTCCAACCAGGCAAGAACTTCTTCCCTGGAATGCTTTTCGGAGCACAATTCGGGATAGACCTTCGGCACAAGGTCTTCGGGATCAAGCACAAAATTCGTTACAGTCCAGTAAGCAACGGCTACACCAAGGGCAACAGCAAGCCCTCCCATAGTGCTATTGGTGGCCATCCCTCCCGGCAAGAACGATGCACCCCCAACAAGCAGAGAAGGCCAAAAGAGAATTTCGCGTTCCATCTGTTGACAATAATCGAAAGAATCGACGGGCACCCTGTAGGCCGTATTCCCGTAATCCTGCTTGAGCCATACACTCCTGGAACCTTCGTCATAACAGATCCCCTTGGACGTAACCGCAGTCACGGAATCACTCGGGTGTTCCGCAAGCGACATGGTTTTCGAGGAATCCGGAATCCGGAACCACTGACGCTTGATGGCATGCAGCGAATCGATTTTCCCATTTTCATCCCGCAAGCTGTCGGCATATACTGCATCAATTCCCCTCATTTTCTTGGCATTCTTTTTCGCCATCGAACGCATCACGTCGTTTCCGCCGAGTGTAGCCGTGGTGGACGTCCAGATATCCAAAGTCAGAGCAAAGCGGTTCCGGTCTTCATCCAAGTCGCGGCCATAGCGGAATTCCAGCGACACCTTGCTCTCGTTCCCGATTTTCCTTGACACATAGAATCCGCCGCCGACTTCCGTGTAGAAACGGTGCCGCGGGCTCGGGAAACCGCAACCAATCGAAATGCAGTCGTCATCGACAAAATAAACTTCGCGGCCGTTCCTGGAAAGGTGTTCCGTAAAACCAATTTTCCAGCTATCATTGAGCGGAATCTGTTCAATCGCCATGCCGCCACCGGAATAACGCCACAGAGCGCCGCGTTCACTGGATTTTATCGCGGGAATGGCAAGCGCATTCATGTCGCTCCAGGCCGTAAACCCAAAATAGGGAGAGACAAAGCCCATCTGCATGAAGGGAGAAAAAGTCTGGTAGCCCATCCCGAAGGTGAAATACCCTCCGCTGATATAGCCGGCGAGGTTCACGTCACCCCACCACTCGGCATAGCTGTAATGGCTATAGGACTTGTTCTCGTGCTTGCCGTTTTCCAGGTCGCCCGCATAATACGACAGTCCTAAACTCCCGATTGCGCCGTCCTTCGCGTAGCTGTCCATGTAGGCTGCCGCCGGAGGCGGACGCATCACGGAACTGCACCCCGCAAGGCAGACTGCAACCAACAAGAGCAACAAGGAGCCCACTTTATTTTTCAGCAAGAAAATCATAATAGCAGGCTCATTGAAAAAGACCAGTAAATAAGCGGATTGTCGTCCGGACGCGTCCCCATTTCAAACGAGAACATATACCCCTGATGACTCCTGGTATTGGATTCCTTTAACAGGGGTATGTTCGTATATCCCACAAAATCGATGCCATAGTAATAAATCCAGTCCTCAACGTGGTAGCCATCCCGGAGGGCCGGGTCTATATGATTCCCCGTTCTATAATCCGTACGGGTATACTCACGGAAACCGGGATTGATGATGTGCATCTGCCGGAGTCCGCCATGGAGTCCAAAGCCAAGACCGTGGTTATTCATGAACACCATGGTTCCACCCCCGACATTCAGGCTCCCTGTCAGCAGGTTTTCGCGGATGTCGATTGTCGTGGCTTCATCTTCGTCCCTGCCCAGATAACATCCGAAAGTCAAGTCGTACGTTGCGGCTAGGTATATCGGTCCCAGCCACTGGACAACCATGGGATAAAGCCCGACTTTGAAAAAGGCGGAGTAGGAGGCGTTCAAGAAAAAGCCTCCACCGAGACGGTTTCCCTCCCAATATTCCGCACCTGACGTATTTTCCGTTTTGGGCCACCTGAAATCATACAGTTTCATGTCAAAACGGTAGCCCGAACCGTCAATCTTGTCATTCGAATAATGCCGCTGCGGATCTTCGCTGGTACTGACGATTTTTCCCGAAATATTGCACTCGTCGCAGGCCCCGATATTTGTCGTAAACGAGAAAAAGCGCTGCGTTCCCGGTGCAATCTGCCTTGCCAAAAGCGCCTGCGGAACAAAACTGGGCGACAGGACGACATAATCGTCCGCCCATCCGGCAAAAGCGCAAAGAAATACAATCAGCAGGCAAATCTTTCGCATAGTTTGTTTAAAAAATATAATTTTCCCCCATCTTTTTTATATTTAAAACGAAAAGAGACAATAAAAATGGACCAGAAAGACATTGACCGCACCCGGTATTTTGAGCTTAAGAAACAGCTAGAAGAAGCGAGCCGCCTTTACTACAAGGAAGGCGTCTCCCCCATGAGCGACCAGGATTTTGACTTTGGGCTCAAGGAGATGGAAGCGCTCGAGGCGAAATACCCGGAACTGCGCGGCAATGCATCGCTCACGCAGCGGGTCGGCAGCGACTTGACGAACGACTTTGCGAAAGTCGCACATGCCGTGCCCATGCTCAGTATCGCGAACGTGTACAGCGCCGAAGAGATGGCGGAGTTCGTGAAAGCCGCCGAGGACGGAATTGCAGGCTTAGACGAGAGTGCAGCAAATCAAGATGGATTGCTTCGCTCCGCTCGCAATGACGGTGCCCGCTGGATTTGCGAACGCAAGATTGACGGCGTGAGTCTTTCCATCGTGTACGAAAACGGACGCTTGAAGCAGGCGGCTACCCGCGGCGACGGCGCCCAGGGCGACGATGTGACCTTAAACGCGCTCACGATTGCGGACATTCCCGAAACGTTAGATGCAAAGAAACTAAAAATCGACCCGAGCGAAATCCCGCAGGGCACTTTCGAAGTCCGCGGCGAAGTCTACATGGAGCGTGAAGCCTTCGAACGGCTGAACGAGCAGTTCATCTTGGAAGGCAAGAAAATTTTCCAGAACCCGCGCAATACGGTTTCGGGCTCGCTCAAGCTCAAGAGCGTGGCCGAATGCAAAACGCGCCCGATGCGCTTTTTTGCCTACCACATTCCGCAGAGTAACAACAAGACGCACGAAGAAAACCTGCTGCAACTCAAGAAGCTCGGGTTCCACACGAACGACTACTGGACTGCCGACACCACCGACGAAATCATGAAAATTTCGGAGCAGATTGGATCGAGCCGCGACAGCCTCCCCTTCGAAATTGACGGCATGGTCGTAAAGCTGAACGACCTTGCCATGCAGCGCGCCCTCGGCACCACGAGTAAGAGCCCGCGTTGGGCCATCGCCTACAAGTTCAAGGCCGAGCGCGCCTACACACCGCTCCTTTCTGTGGAATTTCAGGTGGGCCGCACCGGGGCCGTCACGCCCGTAGCGAACCTTGCCCCCGTGCGCCTCGCGGGCACCACCGTCAAGCGCGCCACCCTCCACAATTTCGACGAAGTCTCGCGCCTGGACCTGCATTACGGCGACACCGTCGGCGTCGAGAAGGGCGGCGAAATCATCCCGAAAATCACCGACGTCAAGAAGGAGCTCCGCCCGGCGGGGGCCGTCCCCGTGACCGCCCCCGAAAAATGCCCCGTATGCGGAGAACCGCTCACCCACATCGACGACGAAGTCATTCTCCGCTGCGAAAACATGCACTGTGCGGCGCAGGTGCAATGCCTGTTCGAACATTTCGTGAGCCGCGAGGCCATGAACATCGAGAACCTCGGCCCCGCCCTTATCGCAAGCCTGATTTCCACAGGAAAAATCAAGCGCATTCCGGACCTGTACCGCCTTACCCTCGAGGATTTGGAATCGCAGGAGCGCATGGCCAAGAAGAGCGCCAAAAACGTCTTCGACGCCATTGCCGCTTCGAAAGAACGTAGCCTCGAGAACCTGTTGCACGGCCTCGGCATTCGCTTTGTGGGTCGCACCAGCGCAAGGAACCTCGCGAAGCACTTCCGCACGCTGGAAAAAATCCGCACAGCCACCGTCGAAGACTTACAAAACGTGACCGACGTGGGCGAACGCATCGGGAAATCCGTCTACGACTTCTTCCACACCGAACGTTACACGCAAGAAATCGACGAACTTATCGCACTCGGCTGCCCCACCGAATTCAAGGGCGTCGTAAAGACGCTGTTCCAGGGGCAGACCGCAGTCATCACCGGAACGCTCCCGAGCATGGACCGCGACGAAGCCCGCAAACTCATCGAAGAAAACGGCGGCAAGGTCAGTGGCTCCGTAAGCAAGAAGACCAGCTGGGTCCTCGCGGGCGAAGCCGCCGGAAGCAAACTCACCAAGGCAAACGAACTCGGAATCCCCGTACACGACGAAGCGTGGCTTTTGGCGCAGATTGCCGCCAACGCAGACGAAACGACAACCGAGGGCAAAGAAAATCCCACTGGTAGTGCCGACACCAAGGGCGCAACCAACGCTGGCGAACAGATTAGTTTATTCTAACCTATCTTGCAGACTCGGGAGCCTTGGCGCTCCCCGTCTTATTTTTCACGCACCTAAGCGAAAATGCTGAGTGTTCAAAATCTTCCGCCGTTGCAAAATCATCCTTGGAATTAATCAGGTTCCAATAAACGGCGCCCATACCGGCGCCACCTTCGGCAGCCCAAAAATAAGCACTTGACCCCAGCTCGGCATACTCGCCATCAATATAGCGGCTTCCTGCAGGAAGTGCGTTAAATCCGCTAGCATTGTTTACAGGTTCTCCGCCCTGCACCCAGCCATCACGGCTTTTCAGCGCCGCCCCCAATCCCTTGCGCAAGCCAACAGCGTACTTTCCAAGACGCAGCCATTCTTCTTGCCGCGGAATATGCCAACCATCGGGACAAATTCCCTGATGATCCTGCGCAACCGCTTCTAGCGAAGCACTGTCTAGCGAACTCTCGATAAAATCTTCCGGAAGGCGCATCGCCACATGCCACGGATAAAGCCTTCCATAATTGCGACAACGATTATCCTTGTCCTCGTAACAGAAACTCCCTAGGGCTGCAAAGCGCAAATTTTCGGCCATCCACACATCTTCACCAACAGCAACCGTCCTGTAACGATTTCCATCGCGAATATCCGTAAGCGATGTACTGTCGTACAATTCATCGTCATCCGGCGGATCCATCAGGCAACGCACAGAATAAGCATTGTCCTTAATTGCAGACTCCATCACAAAATCATCATTATCATAAGGCAATGTCCAAGCAAGAGCCCGCAGGGAATCCCCCTCTGTCCCAGACCAGAAACCCGTAAAGAACTCCCGGCCAACAAAGACACCCATCGTGTCGCGATATCCTGCGGCAAGCCCCGTAAAACCAAAACCGTCCTCCCCCAACAGGACATCGTCGCTTTCTTGCCATCCTTCGCGAGCACGCAAATTCGTTCCCGCACCTA
Source organism: Fibrobacter sp. UWH4 (assembly GCF_900142475.1). Lineage (NCBI taxonomy): Bacteria > Pseudomonadati > Fibrobacterota > Fibrobacteria > Fibrobacterales > Fibrobacteraceae > Fibrobacter > Fibrobacter sp. UWH4. Next base: position 103,619 of record NZ_FRAY01000003.1, on the reverse strand, counting down.
CGGCATCATCAATATCCTTTAAATACGCAATCAAGTTCTGAAAATCGAAAACCGTCGGAATATGCCAACCATTCGGACAAATTCCTCTCGGCTTGCGTTTCATAACAGAATCTCGCGCAACCGTTTTAGAAAACTTTTCATCAAGTTTCATTACCACGGTCCACGGATAAAGCCTGCCATATTTTTCACAATTTTCTTCCTTGTACTCATAGCAAAAACTTCCCGGCACATTCACATTCAAGTTATCGACCATCCAAACCTGGTCACCAATGTGAACAGTCCGAAGCACCTTATTCTTCACCTTTACCACCTGCGGAACCACCTTGCGTGGCGGCGGAGGAGGTTCCTTGACTTCGTATAATTTATCTTCTACACATCGGATTGAGATTCCGTCATCTTTGCCGGAATAAACCTTTTCTAAAGTTCTTGAATCATACATCAGGTTCCAATAATAAGCTCCACCGTCATCAATCTCATTTGAAGACCAAAACTGCGTCGTTCGACCCAAGTCCATAAAGCCGCTATAAGGTTGCTTAATGCCGGCCGGAATGGCATTGAAACCAAATTCGTCGGATGCCGCCGGTATACGCAATTCCTTCTCCCACAATTCGGTTGATTTCAGACTTATTCCCACTCCATCGCTAATCCCTTTTTTAGCGACAAAATATTTAAGCTTGTACCAGTCCTTATTCGTTGGTACATGCCAACCGACCGGACACGCATCATGGTACTGCCCCGGTTTCAATTTGGAGAAATCAAATTTCTTAATGAAATGACTATTGTAATAGTCACTCATCCTCATGGCCATCGCCCAATCATAGAGTCTGCCATACCTTTCACAATTATAGTCTTTCTTGTCGTAGCACCAGCTCCCCTTCACATTAAAGCGCAAATTTTCGGCAAACCAACGCTGCTCCCCGATCTGCACCGTCTTATAGGTGCGACCATCGCGGATGTCCTTAAAATCGGGCATTTTCAGGACATGCGCACTCGCAAGTCCCGCTCCGCCCAACAACATCACCAATAAAAACGCCTGTATCTTCATTTTCGCCCTCTTACCAAGCAATATATACTCAAAAAAGCCTAAAGGACAAATAAGCGTAAACTTTTTTATTAGGCGACTGTACTAACGAATAATCACTTTTTTTATCTGGTACTTGTTCCGGACAATATACACGCCCGCCTTCTGGACAGGAATTACGGCAGATTTTCCCGTTCCATTCCACACGCGTTTGCCGCTCAGGTCGAACAGAGCTGTATTTGCGCCATTAACTAAATTATTAAGATGAATTTCGCGGTCAATGACACTCACCTGTAGCGCCTTGTAGATAAAAGGCCGCTGTCCGATGCTAATAGGAGCATCGGGATCAAGCCCCCTCTTGTCTGAAAAAATCGGAAAACCGTTGTTCACTCCATCGGCATCATACTTAAACGCCTCCCCCATTTTTTTCGCAAAGTTCTTGGTTTTCATTTCATCGATTGCTTGAGAAATCCCAATATCTTTACATTCTTCTTGACCCATTACTACATAATATGCATTTACAGCAAATTCTGCATCGTCACTTGATATTTTATGGCATCTCTTGTCAGCATTATAAACATTCACAATTTCGAAATGAATGTCGTGATAATACAAGAAATTTTTACTTCCATAAATAGAACCTACAATACCATTCAAAGCCTCGCCCACATTATAACTATTTGCCACACGAGACTTCACAACATTGCGGGATATATAGCCATCTTTAAAATCATCAAACAGGACATACCCAACAATCCCAGCACTATAATTTCCGCGAACAACACCTCCGTTGTATGTTTTATTTATAAAAACATCATGATTTGCAATAGCCCGTTGTTCCTCATCACTTTCCGGCCAACGAGTTGAAACAGGATGAATATGACCGGATCTCATTACACCAGCAATACCCCCCGCAACATCAGTAGCTTCCACGACAGCATTTTTATTCCAGCAGTTTTCAATAATGCCAGCATTTACAGCAACAACAGCACCCGCCGTATCACCAAAGATATAGGAATCCGCAATACCTAAATTTTTGATTGTTCCAAGATTTTCTCTAAATAGTCCAGCATAAACAGCATCATTACTGTACGTTTTCACGGTCGTATCCACATAAATTCCCGAAACAGTATGTCCTCCACCATCAAAAGTGCCCCACGGCCCCAAACTTACTGGCATCCAAGGCCTCTTTGCCGATGCATTCAAATTGATATCAGCAACTAACTTATAATTCGAATTACTGTAATGATTAGGTGAACGAGGATCCCTATAAATCAAATCATATAGTTTCCAAAAATCCTCTGCCGTAGCTATAATGTACGGAGATTCAGAAGAGCCGTCGCCATTAAGGAAATGAAATACAGGATATCCGTCATTTTCATTATTTTCATCAACGCCATAAAAGACACCCAATTCCTTTGCTCCAGCAGACTTAAGCGTTTTTGAATCAACAGAAGCAACAGTAACATCAGATACAATCGTAGTATCAGAACTAAAGCTTATCAAGTACACATTCCTCGGGTCAGACATCAAATTCTTATCATAAAGCATTGAATCTAAACATTCTTTTAAATCCATATCGGTATACAAATCACCATAAAATGCTCCATATACTCTTTTCGCTGACACATTGGACGCATTGTAGGCGCCATGTAATACATGGCCCTCGTTTCTAATAGTGGCTTCTGCGAATAACCCACCTGCAGGTCCTTCTTGTGCAGAAATATTCCCCCTGTTATAGACATAGTATTCCGGAGCATACATAAGCCATGAACGAGACTGCCTTTCGCTCGCAATTCCAGCCACATAAGCATATCCAGTCACATCACCATGATTTCGGACAAAGCGATACATTCCTAATCCGGGATCAGCCTCATTCATTATTCCAGAAACATATTTTGATCCTGTTACAGTCGCAAAGTTTGCAACATCATATAACTTGGCACGTAAGTTTCCGCCAATACCGCCAACCATAACAAGACCCTTCACACTTCCATCTACAGAAACGCGTGACAAAATGACATTATCTGATGTATTAGAACTTGTACACCCTAAGAGACCTCCGACAGCCAAATCACCTTCGACATCAATATCTTTAAGTTTTAAATTATCAATCGTTGATTCTTCTAGATATTTGAAAAATCCAGAACAATAATTGGCTTGAGGAAAGCTTTGGCGCCAATTTTTAGACCAATAATCACCAAACAGCAAAGACGAATCAATTGAAGACAACGCATCTAAATCCAGCCATGTATCATGAATAGCAAAACCAGATACAGAATGACCGTCGCCATCATAAACAATGTTGTTTGCTGTTACAGGAGTCCATTCGTTATCCTCCTTCGGAAAAACAATATCGGCCGTTTGTCTAAAAAAAGATTTTTCCGTTGTATAGCGAGTTAGATTCACTCCAGCATGACGTTCAAAGCGGCGTAAATCATGTAACGATCCAATCAAGAACGGATCTTCGAATGTACCACGCCCATGGTCAAACAACATGTCTGAATAAAAATAAGCCGACAAGGGATAACCTCTATTGATAGGCTTTGCCCCCGTATCTGGGAAGAAGTATGCCCCCATTGAGTCCGCATACGCATGAATAGAATCTATATGTTCTTCAGAAAAGTCATATAGATGCAAAGAGTCTAGGCATTTGCGAGAACAGGTATCATTTAAAAACAGTGACGACACCTTATCTTCCCCAACAACCGAGCCCGCATTGTAAGAATTGGAAACCCGTCCGCGACTTGAATTCAATAATCCAGCCACCCTACTATTTCCCGATACATTTCCCAGATTAGCAAGATTTTCCAATTCATTGAAATTATACCTATCGGAAATTTCAAAATAACCTATTAATCCAGCTACCGCATCGGAACCTTTAACTGTTCCGAAATTAAAATTATGCTGAATCAGCCCTGATCTACAAGCAAGCTCACCGCAAATCCCTCCCACCTTCAAAGATCCTGTCACAGAAGCCCGATTTATTAACCCCATACTTTTTCTTGCTTCGAACACGCTTCCAAATACACCTCCGACAACAGAGTCTGCCTTAACACTTCCCGACACGTCGATATTCAATACATTAAAATCATATTCTGAAATACGTTCTTTTTTTGAGTAATTAATCCTCCAAGAACTACTGAATTTAGCCGAGTTGCCCCTGCTAAACCGACTAGGCCGCCCACAAACTTGCGTCCTTCAACAATCACATCTGCTTCAATATTTTCAACATTTCCACCCGCCCTATTTCCAAACGGATTATAATAATCTCTTGATCGTTCGTATTCAAAAGAACCGGCAAGGGTTCCCACAAAATCACGCCCCTTGACATAAGAATTCTTAATTACGATATTCGTGGCAATTCCACTCCAAGCACCGAACAAGCCCTGATAGTCCTTATCACTATTGATATAAAGGCCGCTAATAGAATGCCCATTACCGTCCAAGTGAACTCGGGCAAATTTAGTGGTATCCCCATAAACGGTCCATTTGTTCTTTGGCGCAGACGTTGCCCAATCCTTGGCGTCACCCGTATTCAAAACAATATCTGCATCCAAGCGGTAATAGGCCGAATCAGAATAACGCTTAGCCATCAAGGCAAACTCTTCTGCCGTTGAAATAATGTAGGGATTTTCAATTTTTCCTATACCAGATTTAAAACGCTCTGCCACATTGCCCGTCCACACATCCGAAGCGGCAAACACAGACAATTGGAATAAAACAACTGCTACACAAACTTTGATTAAATGCATTTTCCTAACCTCATTTTGTTTCCATACAAATATAGCTTTTTTAACAAAAAAGCCCCCGGCTTTTGACCGAGGACTTTTATGGATCCTATCGCCCCTACGGGGCTCCAGGATGACATTTCGCGTGGCGTGTATTAATTACACTGCACCTTGCCACTTCATGGCATCGGCAACCTTGAGGAAGCCGGCGATGTTTGCACCCATCACGAGGTTGCCCTTCTGGCCGTACTTGACAGCGGCAGAGGAAGCAGCGGCGTAGATGCTCTTCATGACGCCTTCGAGCTTCTTGTCCACTTCTTCGAAGGTCCAGGAGAGACGTTCGGAGTTCTGGGACATTTCGAGGCCGGAGGTAGCCACGCCACCAGCGTTAGCAGCCTTGGCAGGTCCAAAGAGAACGCCAGCCTTCTGGAAGGCTTCGATAGCTTCCGGAGTAGACGGCATGTTTGCACCTTCGGCAACGGCCTTCACGCCGTTAGCGATAAGGGCCTTGGCACCTTCAAGGTCGAGTTCGTTCTGAGTTGCGCACGGAAGAGCGATGTCGCACTTGACAGTCCAAACGCCCTTAGAACCTTCGTGGTATTCAGAACCCGGAACGAGCTTAGCGTATTCGCTGATACGAGCGCGCTTCACGTTCTTGAGGTCGAGAACGATGTCGAGGTTGATGCCGTTCGGGTCATAGATGTAGCCGTTGGAGTCGGACATGGTCACGACCTTGCCACCGAGCTGAGTAGCCTTCTGGCAAGCGAACTGGGCAACGTTACCAGAACCGGAAATCACGACGGTCTTGCCCTGGAAGGAGTCGTTAGCGAGGTCCTTGAGCATTTCACGAGTGAAGTAGCAGAGGCCGTAACCGGTAGCTTCGGTACGAGCGAGAGAACCACCGTAGGAGAGGCCCTTACCGGTGAGAACGCCCACAAATTCGTTGCGGATGCGCTTGTACTGACCGAACATGTAACCGATTTCGCGAGCGCCAGTACCCTGGTCACCAGCCGGAACGTCCGTGTCGGCACCGACGTGCTTGCAGAGTTCAGTCATGAAGGACTGGCAGAAACGCATCACTTCGTTGTCGCTCTTGCCCTTAGGATCGAAGTCGGAACCGCCCTTGCCGCCGCCCATGGGGAGCGTGGTCAAGCTGTTCTTGAAGATCTGTTCGAAGCCGAGGAACTTCAGCATGGAAAGAGTCACTTCGTTACGGAGACGGATACCGCCCTTGTACGGGCCGATAGCGGAGTTGAACTGCACGCGGTAGCCACGGTTCACCTGAACGTTACCCTTGTCATCGAGCCAAGGTACGCGGAAAGTGATCACGCGTTCCGGTTCGACGAGGCGGTCGATCACGCCGTTGGTTTCCCAAGACTTGTCCTGTTCGAGGACGGGGTCGAGGGATTCGAGGAATTCGCGGACAGCCTGGTGGAAGAGGGCCTGGTCCGGATCACGGGCGACGACCTTGTCATAAACCTTATGAAGGTAAGCATTCTTGATTGCCATTTTATATATCTCCGTTGAGAGTTTGGATTGTTAATGTTTTCAACGGTTGTAAAGATAGCAAACAGCTATCACAAATAGTGAAAAAACGGGAAAAATCTTCAAAAACTTACATTTTTGTAAGTTAGTATTTTGCAAGTTTTCAAAATTGCCTTTTTTCGTTAAAATTAAAGGGCGTAAACAACAAAAACCTACAAAAATGTAGGTTTTCATTTATTTTGCATTAAAGTAAAATTCTTTTTACAAGAAACAAGTCTATTTAAGGCAACCCAACAAAATTTCGTGCAAAACGCCGTTAGAGAACGCAACTTGTTCTCCATCAACGAATTGCATCGTCGAACCGTCAATACGAGTCGATTTTCCACCCGCTTCCTCGACCAGGAGCGCAATCGCCGCGATATCCCAGGGGTAACTCATCGTCATCACGAAACAGTCGATGCGTCCGCAAGCCGTAAAGCAACCTTCGATCACCGCCGAACCCAGGCATTTCACGCGTTCGAACGTTTCAGCTTCGGCTGCAAAGTTTTTCGAGTTCTGCGCATTGATTTTTTCGGCAACACCCACATTAAAGTCGCCGTTACTGACAATGGCATGCACAGGATCCGCTTCATCGCTCACGTGAATCGGCTTGCCGTTCATGAACGCTCCCCCGCCCTTCACTGCGGTATAGAGTTCGCCGAGCTTCGGCAAGTTCACTACAGCCACCAACGGTTTGCCTTCAAAGTGGAGCGCAACGGAAATTCCCCATAAGGGAATTCCGCGGCTAAAGTTCACCGTACCGTCCACCGGATCGATAATCCAGCGGAAACGCGGGTCGGTCCCCTCGATAACGCCCGCTTCTTCTGTACGAATCGAATGTTCGGGAAACGCCTTGCGGAGTCCTTCCACAATCAACTTTTCACTCGCGATATCGGCGCGGGTCACCACGTCTTTCTTGGACTTGTACTTGACATCGCCCAGGTTCTGTTGTATTTCAAGACAACGAGCGCCCGCTTCTTTAGCAAGCGCCTCAGCCACTTTTAAATAATTTTGATATTCCATTTGTAATCAACTCCGAATTCCGAAATCCGAAATCCGAATTATTCCTTGTATGCGCAGCACCTAAATCCGATACTCGGCGACTTGTAGAAATTCGCCGCGCCGCGGTAAGAAATCCGCTCGCCCGTCAGGAACACGACTTCGATGTGGTCGGGCACGTACTTCATGCCATTACCGATCTTTTCAAGCCATTCATCGCCGCCTTTCTTGTATTCCGAATAAAGGGAATAATCCGTCCCCACGGAATTTCCACTAGAATCTTGTACATCAAAGAACTGCAAAGTATCCTTGAAATCCTTCTGCGTCAACACCATGAAGAGAGTCCTTGATGTATCTGCCTGGAACACGGTATCCACCTTGGTCCCTTCGCGATACAGGTAGATAGAATCTGTCGTATAGGCCAGTCGCGTAAACACCGGGAAACTACGCCGGGTACAAAGCGCCTGCGTCTCAAGGTCAATCCCGCTCAAGACCATGTAGGAGCCGCCCTTGATGACGGCAACGGAATCCTCGGAGCGACCCATCGCCCACTCCTGGTACTGTCCCGGCAGGTCACGCACGCCCATCGGATTCATGCAGTGAGGATTACGTTTGGTTATATCCGACGCCGAGGCGGAATCGTTGGTCGCCACGTTGCAATCCCTGAACAAGACATCCGAGATTTCCAGGGTATCCTGGACGACACCGTAAGCGAGCGTTCCGCCCGAAAGGCAGACTAGTTCCCAGTCGCGTTCATTGCAAAGGCTCACCTTAAAGCCGCTCGCCGAGACCGCCTCGCAAGCCGCAAGCGCCTCGGAATGCAAAACATTTGTCACGAACTCACCCGAATCGTTTCGGTGCTCCGTGCGTTCCATGCAGAACTTCAGCGAATCTGAAGCCTGTACCGCGACAAATCCTTCGGGGCATTCCAGTTCTTTCGCCAGTGCCCCCGGCGAAACATAAACAGTATCAATCAAGGCCGCCGAAAAATAGCCAGACTTGTCGACAGAACGGATTCGCAAGATCAGCGTGTCGCCAGGCGCCACCCAGCGGATCGTATCCGCTACGAAAGTCCCAACCGTAGACACGGCAAACGTATCGGCGGAAACGCCATAATGGGTGCCATACCGGCCAGACTCATCAAGTTTTTTGCTGTAGGCAACCCACTGTTTTTCAATGCGGTCCCAATACTCGACCATATAGGTCTTCACGGTATCGTAGCAAAGCGAATACAGGCAGGAATCCGGAATGAACAAGACGGAATCCACCACGACGCCATGGTGCTTTGTATAGGGGTCAATGCTCCTATTCCAGAAAATTCGCAAATGGTTGTTGCTGTCGAGACGCGCCATTCCCGGATACAGAGTATCTTCGATTGTATAAAGCTTCGTTGCCAATAGCGGGGCCACCGAATCCGTCGTCGAGATAAGTTCGTATGCGGCAGCGTTACCGTCGGTTCCCGAATAGTTTCCGCTGGTGTCCCAGGAACTGTACCCTACCGAATACTCGCTTTCGGAGCGGAGTCCCTCGATAATCAGGCGGAATTCGTTGGAATCCGAATTATCGACATTGTAACCCTTACCGTCAAAGATAGCGATACGCAGTTCATTCTTCTTGGAATCGGCGCTATGGGCAACCGTATCTACCCAAACCGAATCGTTGTTGGAATAAAATCTTGCATGGCGCTTGAACAGGCTTCCACCCGTAGAATCGATTCCGTCGGGAGTTTCTACCCTGAGTTTAAGATTTCGCAGGTCTTCGTCCTTGTCATCGGTATGCAACACGATATTGTAACCCAGAATCGGTCCAGAAAGTTCGTTCGGCTTGTAATAAACCGTTTGGTCCGTTGGACGCAACCACCTCAAGCGGACACCCGTCGTCCATACGGAATCGCGGATATTGCCGAGCAAGGATGGATCCATATCGTCACAGAAATGCAGATAGACTCGCTGGACAGAACCCGGACGACCGCTCGAATACTCGCAATAGAAAGCCACCAGCAGGCTGCAGCGTTCCGCCACATAATCCTGAATATAAGGAGTCACGTCCACCGTATCGAACAAATTTGCCGAACCGGACGCATACTCAAAGCTCGTAGTCGCCTTCGCAAGCTTGTCCTCGTTCACAGTCTTTGCCGTATCGCCGACAACATCGTCATCGACCCAGATATAGACCTTTTTAAGCTTATCCGTATCGATCGGGTAACGGAAACGCACCTTAAAACAATAAGCCCCGCTATCGGCATCCTTGCCACATTCACGAATCACCGACAAGTCCGAAATTTCACGGTTTAAAAGGAACTCGGTTGAACTGTCGTCGTCGGAACACGCAGAGAAGGTTCCCGCCAAAGAAAGCAGGAACGCCACAAAAGAAAAATAGTACAGCAAGGACTTTGACATCACGCACATAAAATAGCAAAAAATAGTAGTAGGAAGTAGACAGTAGGCAGTAGACAGTAGGCAGTAGCGGGCTAAAACAAAAAACCGGCGGTACTTGTGGTACCGTCGGCTCTAAACGATTCAAAACCGATTAGTTTTCTTCCGGGTAGACAGAAACCTTCTGACGCTTTGCATCGAGGCGTTCGAACTTCACCTTGCCATCGATGAGGGAGAACAGAGTGAAGTCCCTGCCCATGCCCACATTGTTGCCACTGTGGAAGTGAGAACCACGCTGACGAACGATGATGTTGCCAGCCTTGACAGTTTCGCCCGCATACTTCTTAACACCAAGGTACTTGGCGTTACTGTCGCGGCCGTTACGTACTGAACCTTGACCTTTCTTATGAGCCATGGATTATACCTCCTTAGCCTTACGCAGAGAGTTCTTCTTGACCTTGGCGGGCTTCGGGAGACCCTGGGCAATCTTTTCCTTGCGAGTCAGAGGCACAGACTGCACCTTCTGCTTGGCGAGGGCAGCCACGCGAGCGCGGTTGCGTTCGATAACCTTGGAGTCGACCTTTGCGGATTCTGCGCCGGAGCGAAGTTCCGTAACCAGCACCTCGGTATAGCCCTGACGATGACCGTTACGACGTTCGTAACGGGTACGACGCTTCTTCTTGTAAACGATGACGGTGTCATACTTGCCGTGGGCAAGCACTTCAACCTTCACGGAGGCGTCGTTCAGGACAGGGGTGCCGATTTGCACTTCTTTTCCTGCGAAAAGAAGAACGGACTTGAGCTCCAGTTCGGAACCAACAGCGGCATCGAGCGTGGGGACCTTGTAAGCCTTGCCCAGCTCAACTTTATACTGGAAACCACCTGTTTCAACAATAGAATACATTTTTGTAATCCTTTTTGGGTTGCTATTGGGACCCCAAATATAGAAAAAATCCACTCGGTGTAAAGGGATTGTGGAAAAATAGTTGGTAGAACTTAGTTAATAGAACTTTGTTGGCCCTTTGGCAAGCACCAAAAACAAGCTTTTCTAAGCTCTAAGTTCTAACCACTAACCACTAACCACTAATCACTTTTTCTATCTTTTCACCCAAAATTTCATAAAGGACACTCGAATGAGCAAGATTTTGAGCCTTGACGGCGACTGGCAGATGAAGTGGGACACTGAAGATGCCGGCATTTCCAACCGTTGGTATGCCACCTATCCCCAGGATACAGAAACTGTACAAGTTCCACATATCTGGGAAAAAGCCTTTGACAAGCTCCTAATGTCGCAAGATTGCGCCTTCTATTTCAAGCGTTTCACTATCGAAGACGAAAAACAAGTCACCAAGCGTATTTTCCTCCGTTTTGAACGAATTGCAACGCACGCAACCGTATGGCTTAACGGCAAGCTCCTCGGAACTCATTTCGGAGCCTACACTCCCTTTATCATTGAACCGCAGAAAGCCCTGAAAATCGGCGAAGAGAACATCCTTTGCATCCGTGTCGCGAACATGGGTACCACCAACGGCCGTATCGACTTCGGCCGCGAAAGCGAAGACGGCGCCGACGACCGCTATGCCCACCCGAGTGAAATGCCGGTTGGCCTCCCGTGGCAGCAATACCCGTTTGGCGGCATTTTCGGTCACGTGGACCTGATTCTTGGCACGACCGCCTTTATTTCTGACGTGCGCCTCGAACCCGACGCGGACACCCAGCGAATCGCCTGCGACATCAGCTTCAACAACCCGCGCAACTACCAGACCAGACTCCGCGTCCTGATGAAGAATCCCGACGGCGACGTGTACGAGCACTTCGTGGACAACATCAAGCTCGACAAGGAAAACATGACGCAACGCTTCGTGTTCGAAGTCAAGGAACAGCAGCGTCACAAGTTCCAGTGGAGCCTTGAACACCCGAACCTTTACGCCATCGAATTCCAGCTGGAAATCAAGGCCGGCAAGGAAAAGGACGGCAAGGAAATCAAGCGCGCCGAATACGCGTTCCCGGTCGTACGCACCTTCGGTTTCCGCAAGTTCGACTGCCTCAAGGGTGACTACTACCTGAACGACCAAATTCTGAAGATCCAGGGCATCTCCTACAACCAGCAGTGGAGCGAAGGCGGCCTCTGGACACTCAACAACCCGAAGCTCGAAAAGGACCTGCTGGCAGTCAAGAATGCAGGCTTCAACGCCATCCGTTCCTGCGGCGCACCGCTTCCCGAAGAAGCACTCAACATCTGCGACAAGATTGGCCTGATTGTTTTCCAGGAATTCCCCATCCACACCATGAGGTCTACCCCGCAGGGTCTCGAAATCGTGAAGAAGCTGATCAACGACATCGTCGAAGAACAGCACCACCACCCCTGCATCGGCATCTGGGTCATGGGCGCCGAAAACGGCACGCTCCTGTTGCAGAACGGTAACAAGCTCCTGAACGCCATCAGCCCCGTCGACATGACGCGTCCGGTCATCAGCAACCTGAACAGCATCTACCTCGACAACGAAGGCAACTTCCGCAAGGATACCGGCAAGCTCCTGCCCGTCTCGGTCGATAAGATTTCTACCTACGCGACGCTCCGCGTGAACCCGCGCATGACACCGAACGCGGCCTACAGCCACTACCTCGCCCACAGCTTCGACCGCGACGCCGAAGAACCGCTGTCCGTTCCCGATACGGGCCTCGGCGACAGCCACTTCCAGGACGAAGAAGAAAACGTGGCAAGCGACATCAACAACAAGATGCTCGTGACCTTGAAGAACCACACGCTTCTGCCCGCCAACGCGACAAACATCGCAGGTCCGCGCAGCGGCAAGGCACAAAAGAACATCAAGACCTTCATCAAAGCTGTCGAAACGTTCGTCGAAAGCGACCTTTCTATCTGGAAGGACTACAAGAGCTTTATCGCCGACGCAAACCGCATCGCGCTGAAGAGCAAGCTCGACCAGATTACCGCCTTCCAGAGCAACCCGCAAATCGCCGGTTTCTTCCTGGACCAGTGGGCAGACTGCGGCACGGACTTCTACGGCCTGTGCGACGAAAACCGCGTGAGCAAGGGCTTCGACAGTTTCATCAAGGAAATCACGACCCCGAGTCGCGCTCTCGTCAGTGAACTTGAACACGTCGTCGCTCCGCAGAGCGAAGTCAGCTTCCAGGTAACGCTCCTGAACAACAGCCGTTACGAAGACGTATCCGTCGAAATCCGACTGATTGACGAAAATGGCAAGGAAATTTCCTGCGACAAGATTTCTCCGGAAGAAGCCGCAGGCAAGACCAGCCTTACGCAGATGGGCATCTACACGACCATGGCACCCCGCAACGAAGGCAAGTACCAGTTGCAGATTACGCTCAAGAACGACGGCAAGGAAATCCACACTTCCTACGAGGACTTGATCGTTATCGCCGAAGCCGACGTCAAGAGCGCCATGAAGAAGGTCTGCTTCCTTGACAACAGCGAAGAATCGAGCGACGCCCTCGCCGCCCTCACCGGCCCCGAACAGATTATCTTTACGGCTAACCTGAGTTCTTGGCCCGACGAAATCCTCGACAAGCTCGTGGACGTCGTGAAGAACGGCGGCAAGACGCTCCTGCTTTCGGACCTCACCCAGGAAGACATTGACTACCTGAACCAGAGTCACCAGTTCGATTGCAACATTGAATCTCACTGGAGCACCGGTGCAAACGAACTCAGCCTGCACTACCTGCCCAAGGGTTCCGCACTCGCCCCGGTCTTTGGCGAAGCTCACGTTCTCGACCACAATGCGGCGGCCATCATGCCAAGCATCTCGCTGAACGAACTCCCCGAAGCAACCGTATTCGCCCGCTCCGTCACGCTGAAAGAAGGCGAAGTCAAGACCGGTGCAGACCTGCAGCTCTACCCGTTCGGCAAGGGCAAGATCATGTTCAACCAGTTCAACGTATTCGAAGGCCTCGAAACGAACCCGCTGGCAGACAACTTGTTCGCAACGATCGTGAACCTGCTGTAATTCGGCAAAGACAAACATTAGAAAAGGCGCGGATTATTCCGTGCCTTTTTTCTTTTCTCAAACAATCTGTGTAAGTCGCGGACCGATTCAAAGCCGCGACACCTTGCTAATTCTTGACGCAACGAATAGGATATCCGGACTTCCGGGTTCTCAAATTAAAGTTCCAGCCGTTAAGCTCCCAAGACCTCATATCAGAGGCAATGGGAGCATATTTCAAGCTAGCAACATCCATTCCCGCCGGAGCCCCCGCGATAAAGGTTTGCGACTTATGGATTGAAGCCAACCAGAAACCATCGCTTTCACCGACTTCGACAAAGGATCCTTCTTCAGTCCTATGTCCCATAGGAATAGATGAAAAACCAGACGCATTAGCCGGCTCCGTCCATGAATCAAAATTCCACCCTGTAACCGACTTCATCGCATAGGGGAACGTATAGTAATCATTCGGTGTGACATCACCAGTTATCGATGACGTCCACCAAGCATTAGCCTCCTTTCCATAGGTTGGTAGAATGTAATTTACGAGAGCATTCCAGTCCTCTTCAGAAGGGATTCGCCACCCGTCAGGGCAAATTCCCTGATTGATTTCCATCAGTGGATATTCAACACTGTCTGCCGCAAAAGATGCATCCAAATTCATTGCCGCGAGAAAAGTGTAGTAACGTCCCACCTTTTCACAATTCGACGGATTGTCCTCATAGCACCAGCTGTTTCCCTTCAGATTGGGAGAACTAATGCTATCCGAGTAATTCAAGTTTTCAGCCATCCATACCTGCGAGCCCAAAGAAACCGTCTTGTAGCTTTTTTGGTCGCGGGCATCAACAAACGTTCCGTACTCCACAGATGGGTTCAAATAATCCGCTTTCGGGAAATCCCACATCGTCGTCCTGCGGAATCCGGAATCCGTGCAAACGAAATACTTAAAATCTTCAACAAGTCCCTGAATAATTTTGGAACTTCCCGCAACGCAGTCATTTCCGTAAGTATTGCGTTCCACTTCGGTTGCTTCTCTCCATAAGCCACCATCGCAGATATACCGATCGTAATAGTGGTCCTGATAAAATTTCCCTTCGACAACAACCCCATTGACGCACTTATTGCCGTAAGCGCTGTACTCAGCCTTGTTAGCAGGGCGCCAGCCCTTCTCGTCGCAGACATAATAGCCATTTCCTTCGTGAACGATTTCATATTTATTCGACGACCCGCAAGAAGGCAATACATCTTTTGCATTGGTCGAATCCATCAGGCAACGCACCGAGAACCCCGCAATGGAGTCCTCGCAGACAAAGCCATAGTCCTTTCCCGGTAAAAACTGTAAATAACAACCAGGTCGCGATGTCGCCAAATAGGATTCTTCATAAAGTTTACGGTAAGAACCATCCAGCCAGCGATACCCCCCTCCAAGAAGATTAAACGAGAAAAGACCTGTTCCCGGATACCAGGAATAAGATTTCAAACTTTTAGCGGGTTCTTGATCCGGTCGAACAACCGAGACATAGCCTATCAGTTCATTCCACTCGTCTTCAGTGGGAATATGGAACTTTTCGGGACAGAGTCCCTCCAGCCCACCGGTGTACAAACGGCCAAATCTTACGCAATTAGAATCCGCATCATCATAGCATCCGCTAGATTCCGCCTGGTACTGCAAGTTTTCTTCAAGCCAGACTTGGGTTCCGATTTGGGTTGAATAATAAATGCGATTATCCCTCGCATCCTTAATCGGAGCCTCGATACTTTCTGTAGGCGATTTCAGGCTAAAGCTTTCGTCGACACTTGAAGATGCCGTATCGCCACATGCAGATAGCACCCAAAGCGCAGACAACAGAACAAAACTCTTGTAATCCTTCATACAAGCAAATATAGAATATATAATATCGCAGCTACTTCTTTTCGCGGATTCGTTTGTACAGAATTTCAGCCTTTTCTGTGTCGCCCGCATTCGAGAAGACGTGGCCGACATTTTCGGCGCCGATACGCCCCTGCGAATTACCCGCAAGCCAAGCCCTCATATAGCAATCAAAGGCTTCGTCATAGCGTTTCTGGGTAAAGTAAATTTGTCCTAAATCTAGGTTCAAGTCCGCCTTTCCCTTATTGTGACGGAGACCCTCTTCGAGAGTAAAGATAGCCATCCACGGAGAATTATTCTGCACATACATTTGCGCGAGGTAGCGGCGGGCAGAAACATTTTCCGGATCCATCAAGAGTCCGTTTTCCATCTCGTTCAGGGACTGCCGCGTAGAATCCATGCTGCGGTAATAGTAGGCCATGGTAAAGTGCACATCGGCGCCTGCGGTAGCCGTCATCTGAAGCGCATTCTGAAGCGTCTTGATGGCGTACTCATAGTCACCGAGTTTTTCGTAGACTTCGGCAAGGCCGTACCACGCATCCATTCGGTCCGGATTCAGTTGCAGGGCGCGTTCAAAATTCTTCTGCGCAAGCGTCCAGTCGCGACCCTTAAGGTAACATTCCGCAAGGGCAAAATGCACATGGTCCGATTCCACGCCGAGTTCGATGGCGCGGTTATAAGCCGCTATGGCCTCGCCCACATCACCACCTAAATAATAAAGATCGCCCAGGAGCATCCAGGCCTTTTCAAACGTCGGCAAAAGTTCCACGGTGCGCTTGTACGCCACCATCGCGACCTGCTTGCGGTCAAGCAGCACCAAGGCGTTTCCCAAGTTGAACCAGGCAAAGGGCTCATAGCGGCCTTCGTCTATCGCCGCACGGTACAGCGGCACCGCTTCCTTATATTTTCCCTGGTCGTACAACTCATTCGCCTTGAAGAAATAATCTTCAGCAGCATACGAAAATACAGGTAGAAAAATCAATAATAGTAATGAGGTCGCGAGCAAGGCGACCTCACACCTCGTACCTCGAACCCTAGTTAACAAAGCGGAACTCCTTTGTGGCTTTCTGCGCCACGGGGAAACCGCCCAGCTGCGCCGGGCTGAACTTCCACTGTCTTACGGCCTTCAAGGCTTCGTTGTCAAATCCATATCCGGGCGGCTCCTGCGTCAGCACCTGGGCCTGCGCCACGTCGCCATACACATCAATCACAATCAAGACCTTCACATAACCCGAAACGCCCATACGCTTCGCCTTTTCGGGGAACTTCGGCTGGATTTCACGCAACACCTGCGCCTGTTCATCCACCTCACCCGCTTCGTAAACGACATTTTCCATCGAGCCCGTCCCTACGGCCACGCCATCACCGGCGGCACCGCGCGCCAGCGACAGATCCATTTGGAAATTCTGGCTACGGGACACGCCCATATTCGCCGAAATCTTGAACGGGTTTGGATTCATCATGGTACGCAGCACCTTCTGCTTGACCTCGGGTTTCTTCTCGCTCACGAGAACCTCGACTTCCGTCACCGATTCCAGTTCCTTTTCCGTCTTGACGCCCTTATCGAAGAAAAGCGTATTGATGACCGGAATCGCAAGGAAGAACACCGCACTCACCACGAAGGAGAGCACCAATGCCAGCGGGAAGCGAAAATATTTTGCGAGAAAATCAATCATAAGACTACGAGGTATGGGGTCGGGCATCGCCCTTTGAGGTATGAGCACGGACCTACGGTCCTTTGAGCTTTCAGTATCGCGCCATTGGCACCATCTTTAGCCCAGAGCCTTGCTTGCAAGGCGACCTCATCGCTCAAAGCGAGTGAAACGAGCGTGCTAAGTTCCTCTTACTCCTCCTTATTTGCCGAGATGGAAACCTTGCGGACCTTGGCCAAGTTACATTCATCAAGGATATCCACCACGACTCCGTTAGGAGCATCGCGGTCACTCACGATAATCACCGGACGGTCAGGCGCTTCGGCCATCATCTGGCGCAGCACCGTGTTGAGCGTCGTCAAATTCACCTGAGTTTCATTGATGTGAATCGTGCCCTGACGCGTCACGCCGATCAGGATACTTTCCTTCGCCAAGTCCTTCGCCGAACTGGCCTTGGGCTTGGTCACGTCAACACCCGTCTCGCGGGTAAAAGTCGAGGTTACGATAAAGAAGATGAGCAGGATAAAGACCATGTCGAGCATCGGCGACACGTCTATTTTTCCTGCGTCCTGCGAACGTTTACGAATAAAGCTCATTATTTCACCTCAGAATTTTCACTATGGATCCCGTCGCTCGTTCCACTCACTCCAGGATGACTTTGGAAGGAAGATTCAGTTGCGTTGCTCCTTTCAGTTCCGAACGCAATTTCGCGCTTTCCAGGATGACTTTCTCCGGCCACGTCAGTTGCATTATTCACTCCAGGATGACTTCCATCAGCGGAAAACACATAAGACTCGTACTTAAGGGCTTCGCTCCACGCCTGTTTCTCGACATTTTCAACGCGGCTCGACAAGAAGTTGTAGGCAAGCATCAGCGGGAATGCCACCAAGAGCCCCGCCTGCGTCGTGAGAAGCGCTTCGGAAATGCCGTCGGCCAACAGCACCGGGTTTCCGAAACCGAAAAGCTGAATCGTCTCGAAGGTATGCACCATGCCGGACACCGTCCCCAAAAGGCCAAGCATCGGGGCAATCGCCGCACAAGTGGAAATCGTCCTGAGCGACCGGGACAAGCTCACCGAAATGCGGTGGCGCGTTTCTTCCATCGCATTGCGAACCGCAACAGGGCCCTGATCGCGATACCTGCGGACATCCGAAGCGAGCGCGTAAAAATAACCGTAGCGACGGCGTTCCAGTTTCCTGAAAGCAGCGTCTTCGCCGTTCTTTTTCAAGGTGCGCCAGAATCCGCCGAGGCCGTTTATGTTTCCGCCTCTCAGCATAAAGTAATAACCGTAGCGTTCAATCATCAAAAACCAGCCGAACCACCCCAGAATAAATATAGGGGCAAGCACCCAGCCACCGCGAAACACGATAGCCATCGCCGCTTCGATAACCGATATTTGATTGACGGCTTCCAATTACTTTTCCTTAATCCAGAGGGCGTTCAGCACAGTAAGACCGGCGCTTTCCATACGGGTGCGTAAGGCATCGGCGCGGTTCATCAAGAAGGTATGAATCAACTGCAGCGGAATCGCTACGATAAGGCCCGCTTCAGTCGTCACGAGAGCAATCGAAATGCCACCCGCCAAAAGCTTCGGGTCAGAAGTACCATGCATCGTAATCACGTCAAAGAGTTCGATCATACCCATCACCGTACCCAAAAGGCCAAGCAACGGAGCCGTCGCTGCAAACACGGAAATCCATGTGAGTCCCGATTCCAGTTTAGGAACATCAGCACTGAACAATTCTTCGAGCGCTTTCTCGGCACCTTCGCGGCCTGCGTAATTCTTGGCAAGCACCGTCTTGAGCACCTTGCCCACCTTGCCGTGAACCTTTGCCGACAACTGACGGGCCGTATCGATATCGCCCTTCTTCAAGGCCTTGATGCAGCGTCTTGTCGAAAGTCCGCCGAAGCCCACCACCATAAGCCACACGAAGCGCCACAGCGCAACCAACAGACCGAGCGCAAACAGAGTCACGATCGGATACATCAAAATGCCGCCGTTCTTGAAGAATTCGCGGAGTTCGTCTTTCCAGGTTTTTTCCTGATGGTTCGCCATTTCCGACGAAAGTTCCGTACTCAAGAGGACATCGACCGGCACCATCGAATAGGCGGAATCCTTCGAACTTGTAAGGGCCTTGCTGATTTCAGACTTCGTATCGGGAGTCAAATTTTCTTGCCAGCTGAAGGCACGCTTCTTTTCGCCCGCCACTGGGAGCATCAACGCCGCCGGATGCAAACCGTTAATGTCGACGGCATTCGCCATCTGCATCGCATAGAGGCCACCCAAACGTAAGCGGCTTCCCTGGGCCACGGCCGAGCCGAAAACAAGCTCCGCATTTTCCAACTGGATTTCACGGGTAAAGGCAAGTTCTCCCTTCGCCACGTTCAAGAGCGCCGTCGCAATGCGAACAGGGTCGTCGCGGTAAAGGCCCATTTCCTTCTTCACCTTGTTCTGCGCTTCTACACGATCGGCAATCTTGAAAGGAATCCCCTGTTCAGCAAATTTTGAAAGGGTTTCCAAGCGTTCGGGACCTGCGGCAAGCGACAGGTACTCGGCACGCGCCTTTTCCGCCTGCAACTTGACCTGGGCCAAATCCTCACGGGCTACACGCACATCCTCGAACAGGCGTGCACGTTCCGACATCAAGGCATCGACCTTTTCCTTGCTTTCGTTGTACTTTTCGTTAAAGAGTTCGCGTTCCTGGTTCGCCGTCTCGCGGTCCTTCCAGCGGGCTGCAACGGCCATGTCACGCTTCTTGCGGGCTTCTTCCAAATCAGCCTTTGCACTGTTCAACGCGGCTCGTTGTTTGACGGCATCAATATCGGCATTCTGCTGCGCGTAAGAGAGCGGAGCAAGAATTGCGAAAGCAGCAACTAATAACGGAAGTAAAATTCGAGTTCTAGATCCTTCGACTTCGCGCTTCACGCTTCGCTCAGGATGACACAGCACCATTCCACCTTTCGCATTCCTCATTCCGAATTCTGCATTCTGAATTTTCATCTATTTGCCCTCCTTCGGAATTGCAACGGGAATCGTCACAAGCCTCGGGGCAGTCTTACCTTCGGCCACCTTCATGACATCCTTCAATACCGATCGCATATTCAAGTCGTCAGATACATTCTTCCAACTGTAACCGCCATCGCTTGTCCGGGCAAGCCAAAGCACGTCGTTCCCGTCGTTGCTCACGAATACGGAAGACACCGCACCATAACGCAGGAATGTACCGGGAACATTGCGGGCATCCACCTGCAAAAAGCCCTTGTAGACTTCGGTCGTGTAACCGAGGCGGATTCGGTCGTAGAAAACCTCGAGGGTTCGGTTGAGGCCGTCGTCGGCCTCGATGAGTCCCTTATGCAGCTGACTCGCAATCTCCTGGACACTCTTGATTGTCTCGTCGTTCCGGTAAGGGAAGTCCGATTCGAACACGGGCACCAGCGAATCAATCACCTTTGCAAGCGATTCGCCATACTTGGCCTTACGGTTTTCAAAGTACTTGACCGTACCCATGGCCTTCTGCCGGGCATCCGCCAGGTTCTTGAGTTCAGCCTTCAGGGAATCGATTTCGGCCTTCAAGGTCTTGTTCTGCGTAGCAAGGGCCTGCACCTTCTTGCGACCGACCTCGACAAACTCGGAATGGCGCTTCTTTTCGGAGTCGTGAAGCGACTTTTCGCGAGCCGTTTCTGCTTCTACCGACTTGATTTGGCGGCGTACGCTCTCTACCGTTTCCTGAGCCTGCGAGACCACACCCGCCAAGCACAGACAAAGAAAGATCTTAGGGAACAAATGAAATTTCATACGCGAAAAATACAAAGAACCGCAGCCACTAGACCACGGTTTCTTTCAAAATAAGTTGAAAAACGAGCATTAGAACTTTGTTGCAAGAACCTAGAGCTTAGAATTATCAAATATTGAAATCGTCTAAGTTCTACAGGCGCAGCGGACTAAGTTCTACCAACTGAGTCGAAGACGTTACTTCTTGGAATCCTTGAAATACTGCGGAGTATTCTTGGCGCCAGCCTTCTTCAGTGCCTTGATCAAGCGAGTATAGCCTTCGTTGGTCGCCCAGTCGAGCACAGAATAGCCCTGACCGCACTTAGCGTTCACGTCGACACCCTTGTTGATGAGGAACATCATGGCATCATACTGGCCATTCTTCACAGTCCAGTGAATCGGCAGGTAACCGTCTGCGCTACGGGAATCGAGCGGAGCACCGGCATCGGCGAGCACTTCGAGCATATCGACCTGACCGGTCTTTGCAGCGAGAAGCACTGCGGTTCCGAGAGTCTGAAGGTCTGCACCTTCGGCCTTGAGCTGGGTCAGAAGACGGTTGACCACATCCTTGTTGCCCATCATTACGGCATTGTCAATCACTGCTTCGCCGTTGCCATTCTTGACATCGGCCTTTGCACCGTGGTCGAACAGGTAATTCAGCACGACCATATTGCCCTTGTTGGCGGCAATAGCCACGGCATTGTTGCCATTGTCTGCCGGGGCATCGATTTCGAAGGATGCCTGCAGGAAAATCGTCATCTTGGCGGTATCGCCACTAGCGGCGTACGAAACAAACTGGTTCGGGGTAAAGGGAATCTGCTGCTTGGTCAGGTACTTGCGCACGGACTGCGGATCGTTCGGGTCCATCTTGTCGTTACAGCCGGTAACGGACATCATCAAAGCAGCGGCACAGAGAGCCAACATCTGTTTCTTCATAAAAATCTACTCCAAAAGAGGTTTTGCTTATTTTTGGTCTAAAAATAAACATTTTTTTGCCAATAGATACAAAAAAACTCTATTTAGAACTTTTTTTTACCAAATAGAGTCCCGCTCAAAGCGTATAGTGAAGAGAATGTCGTTAAATCAGTTCGTCAGGCGGCAAGTGGTCAACACTTTCCGGTTCCTGGTAACAAGTTTCAGGAACCTGAACCTGCATCTGGAAATAGGCCTTATGTGCGGCAATTACCTTTTCGCGGGCAAAGGCGGCGTCTTTCCATTCGCCAATCTGCACATCCTTGCCTTCCAGTTCCTTGTAGTTCTGGAAAAAATTCTTGGTAATGCGCAGGAACATCTGGTCCACATCGGTAATGTCCTTGATCGGGCGCGGATTGAACACAGGTACGCCCAAGACCTTATAGTCCTTGCGACCGCCGTCGGTCATGTCAAGCGCACCAATCACGCGGCAGGTGCAGACCGTCCCCGTCATCATCGAGGCCGGGCTATAAATCAACATATCGATAGCGTCGCCGTCATCAGCCTTGGTGCTCGGGATAAAGCCGTAAGTACAGGGGTAGCTCATGGAGCTCAGCAAGCAGCGGTCCAGGCGGAACACGTGCAAGCGTTCATCATATTCGTATTTGAGGTTGGTGTCCTTGCCGATTTCCACGACGCAGTCCACTTCGAACGGGTACTTGCGTCCAATCGGAAGATCCAGATAGTTAATAGCCATTTGCACTCCAAAGGCCCACTTTGAGCCCATATTATCTTTTTAATATAAATATAAGTCCTAATTTAGCATTTATTAAAAATTTGTAAAGGGCAGTTTACCAAAACTACCTGCTCCGCCAACGTGATGAAGTCACCTTGTCAAAGAGTCCAAAATAAAACGCAGGCTCTCCCCTATCGGGCCTATAACCGACTTCGAATCGGATACGATCTAGCGCCGGGATAACCAAGTGCAGACCGCCATAGACAGCCCCCTCGTAATCGTCCCAGCCGGGTCGGCCGCTATCCCACAAAAGGCTTCCGTCGAAACCCGCCACCAGCTGCACGCCATAGAAGAAGTTGACTCCCATGACACTGGCCGCGTGGCGCTCCATCAAAACAAAGCGCTCCTCGAGCGTCAGCAGGACTTCGTGGACGCCCAGACGCACCGAATCAGCCTCGTCTTCTTTTCCGCCAAGCGCACTGCCGCCACGACCACGGAAAGTATTCGGGCCACCGTGATAGTAATAATCGTAGAATTTCACATCACCCGGACGGTAACGGGCAAGCGCAGTCGCGCCGGTCACGAAACGGCTCAAGGTCCAGTAAGCGCGAGCATCCGTCAAAAGCTCCCAGTAGTTTTCGCCGCCCATATCCTTACAGTTCTTGTCCACAGACATGTCGCAATCGGATTCGTCGCCAAGCCCTACGTGAGTCAGCATGTATTCGTAGTAGACTCCCTTACGGGTATCCAGTTTGCTGTCGCGAAAATCGAAGGCAAACCCCAGACCGAATTCCGGCAAGAAATCAGCATTTTTCAGCACGCGACCGGCAACCGTTCCCAAGAGAGACAGGTGCGGCAACATTTCGTAATCCAGGTCAAGATCTACAAGCCAGCTGTCGTCCTGATAGCCATGGATATCATCGTAGCTATCGGTGCGCAGGAACTCGAAATTCCAACCGAGCGGAACGCCGAACAGGTATGGCGAACTGACATAGAAGGCATACTCGTTATTCTCGAGGAACGGATCTGTCGAAGTACGATACTGCACCTCGGCCCGGATGTCTTCGCCCAGTACATTGAGGTTTGCGAGCGCGAGGCCGATCATCAGCCCGTCGCGGTCCGTTTCCTTCCCTGCCGGGGACGGAATCCAGCGGAAGATTTCCACGAACGAGTATGTCAGAGTTCCGCCATCACACCTAGCCGAGACACTCGTAAACAAGTCCAGGTCTTGCAGGCGGCGCTTTTCAAGTTCAAACTTTTCGGCAGAGAACGTCTCCCCCGCCTTATTCAACAGTTCGCGATCCACCACGCGTTTCTTGGTATGCTCCAGTCCTTCGTACTGAATAGACGAAATGACCGTACCTTCAGGACAAGCCGCAACATCAGCAAAAGCCAATCCCGAAAAAAATGCCGTTACAGCACATGTAAAAAAAACTCTTTTCAAAAGACTTATCACAATCACGAATATAGAAAAAACTCCGAGCCGGGTCCCCTCCCGCATAAATCATTTATTTTTCTATATTTTCTTTCGTAAAGAAAAGAGGTTTTTATGTTAGATTTTCTCGCCAACTATTGGCCCTTCATCGTTGCCCTTGTCCTGATCGTGCTCGGCGTATTCGCTTTCCGCGGCGTCCGCAAGGCCCTCAAGGAAGGCGGTGGCGCTTTCAGCCTTGAAACCATCAAGAAGAATACCGAACCGAACTTTGCCGCCCTCAAGCAGAAGTCCCGCGCCCTCTTGGCCGATGCCGACATGATTTGCGAAGTCAAGGAAGGCTCGCACCTCGTGGTTCCCAAGAAAGAAGACCTCAAGTTCTTCCGCCGCGCCGTGTCCCAGAAGTACAAGCTCGCCATGTTCCTGGTGCCCGGCACCAACAAGGTCGCCTATTTCTTCTGCAAGACCGAACAGGGCCTGCGTCGCCGTATCGACAACCTGGTCATCAACCAGAAGTTCCACGAAGGCAAGAAGCCTTACAACGACGTTGCCACTGGCGAAAAGCTCAAGTTCCCAAGGTAGTAGCGAGCACGGCGCAAAGCGCCTCTGAGCTATGAGGCCGCTCATTTCATTCGCTCTGAGCAAAAAGCACCGAAGGTGCAATTATTAAACCCAAAGGTTTCTTTCAAGAAACCGGACTCACACCTCAAAGCGACCCATTAGGGGAGCGACCTCACGCCTCAATATGAATTACAAAGACTTAGCACTCGCCGAAGAAGAAGGCAAACTGGAAGCCGCGATAGCGGCTTCTCGCAATTTATTGATCGAAGCGCCCACCGGCTCGGGCAAGTCGCTATTCATCCCCTACTTTTTAAGCAAGCATAGCAAAGGCCGCGTGGTCGTATTGCAGCCCCGCCGCATTGCGGCACTCGCACTCGCCCAGTTCTCGGCAAAGCTCCACGGAGAACCTTGCGGCAAGACCGTCGGCTACCAGTTCAGGCAAGACAGCTGCAAAAGCGCAGACACGCGCATTCTCTTTCAGACCTACGGTAACTTTCTGCAAGAGCTCTTGCACGGCAAGCTAGACGCCGACTGGATTGTGTTCGACGAATACCACGAACGCAAAGCCGACATGGACTTGTTGTTCGCGTATTTTCTTAGGGACGCGGCGAAGACAGGCGCTCCTCAGACTCGTATAGCAGTGATGTCGGCTGCACTCAACCGCGATGAGCTGGAAAACGCCCTCGATGTGAAATGCCTGCAACTAGGCCACCCGCTCTACCCCGTCCAGATCATCAACCAGACACCTGCCACGGGGAATTCGCTTGTTTCGGGTGTTGGACTTGACGCCGAAGTGGTGCGGGCGCTCCGTACACTTTACCGCAACAACATCTGGCAGACCACGCTGGTATTCTTACCGGGCAAAGCCGAAATCGCCCGCTGCCACACCGCCGCCGCCGAAGCATTAGGCAATAACTGTGCCGAATTCCTGGAACTCTACGGCGGACAGGACCGCGAAACACAAGACCGCATCTTTGAAGTCACCGAACGCCCCCGCGTCATCTTCACGACAAACATCGCCGAAACATCCATCACTGTTCCGAACGTCACGGGCGTTGTCGATAGCGGCATCGAACGTGTAAGCATCTACGACGACAGCGAAAAGGTGAACGTCCTGCGCACGCTTCCGATTTCGATGCAGAATGCGATTCAGCGCAGCGGCCGTAGCGGCCGTACGCAAAACGGTTGCGCCATTCGCCTCTGGAGCGAAGAGTCCGAAAAGCGCATGCCACAAGGAATTGTCCCCGAAGTCCTGCAGATTGAACCTTCGGAATTGTTGCTGCAAAAAGCGGCTCTAGAATCTATGGACCCTATCAGTCGTCCTACGGACTCCTTCCAGGGTGACAGCAGACTCACACTACCAACGGCGATTCCGGAAGCTCGCGAAAAGACGGCGACCGCACTCCTTGAAAATTTCGGGATGCTTCAGGGCGGCGCCATCACCGAACTTGGCCTCAAGGCAATCCACACACCCGTTTCCAGCATTCCGCTCGCGCTGCTCCTCGCATCGGCAAAAAGCAAAGCCGACCTTCCCGACTTACTTCTCGCCGCACTCGCCTGGATTCATTCCGGCACCGAATTCTTGCAAAAGGCCAAAGTCGCCTACGACATTCTGACTCTCGCAAGCGATACTTTGTCTAAAAGCCGCGACATTCCCCGCGAAGTGAGTTTCACTCTCCGACAGCTCCGCGACTACCGCGACCAGATTGCTTCGCCTACGGCTCGCAATGACGTAAAAGTCGAGTGCAGCGAGACCGCTTGCGGGCTCATTGCCGAGTCGCATTGTCATGGCGCAACGCGCAATGACAAAAACGGCTATTCCACTCACGTCATTGCGAGGAGTGCAACGACGAAGCAATCCACAGAAGCCTTCACCTGCAAGCAATTGCTCAAGGCTTTCCCGGACAGGCTTGCTACTCCGAGCGGTAACGCCTACAAACTCGCCAACCAGAACGTGATTCGCCTGCAGGTTGCAGAACCGCCCTACGCCATTCTCGCCCTCAGCATGCTCCGTACCGGCGGCGGTAGCAAATCGGAACTTAAAGTTAATTTATACGCACCTATCGCCAAGGAACTTCTCGGCGGAGAAAGCGCCAAGACCCGCTACGAGCTCCTGTGGCGCAGCGGTCAAGAAAGATTCATCGGTGTCGAAATCAGCGAATCCGAAAACGCCGACGGTAGCACCACCGAACTTTCCCGCAAAGAAATCCTCACGCAAGAGGCATCGCCTAAGGTTCTCGAAGAGCTCAAGAAACTTACCGTCGATGCATGGCGCGAAAAAATCGAAAAGGAAAACTGGAGCGGCAAGTTCCTGACCGAAGCAGTGCAAACGCAGCTCATCAAGATGCGCCTAGCTGCAAAACTTTACCCGGAATACGGCCTCCCCGAATTCAACGAAGAAGACATGGAACTCATCTTCGACGAATTCGCAAGTGGCAAGTTCCTGCTCCGCGACATCAACGAAGACCGTTACCGCAGTATCGTCGAAGAATATTTCGGCAAATCCATGCTGCAATGGCTCGGCAAGACATTCCCCGACCATTACATGCTCCCCAACGGCAAGCGCGCCCGTTACAGCTACCAAGAAGTCGCCGTTACCGACGACGGGAAATCCGTTCAAAGCATCGAAGGCGTCCTAGTAGAAATCTCGGCCCGTATCGAAGACTTGATGCAGCTCCGCGGCGAACACAAGGTTGCCGATGGAAAATTAAAAGTCCGCTACGACATTCTGGCACCGAACTTCCGCACCATCCAAAAAACATGGGACTTGACCGGATTCTGGCAAAACACCTATGCCGAAGTGCGTAAAGAGTTACGCGGCCGCTACCCCAAGCACCCATGGCCCGAGCAGGTAATTCAGAATTAGGAATTCGGATTTCGGAATTATTTTCAACTCTGAATTCTGAACTCTGAATTCCGAATTATTTCACCGTATAAATCGTCAGTGTTTTGCTGTATTCATAGCCCACAACAAGCAGCGCCTGATCCGCGAGCGGGCTCTGATCTGCCGGAATGAACAAAATACCTTCGGGGCCGCGGTCCAGCGGATCCAAGTAGTAATCCACCAACTTCGGCGCTTCCGGTTCGGTAATATCAAAAACAGCAATACCGCTGGTGCGTTCCAAGCCGACAAAGGCGTAGCGGCGACGGCCCACCTCGCCCACGGCGACGTTTTCTGGTTCGCAGCCCTTATCACTGCTGCGCTTGTCCATTTTCACTTTGCCCTTTTTGGAATTCCAATTGAAATATTCCGGTGCAATCTTAGCCAAGACACGTTCAAACATTTCACCGGAATCCCAAATGAGTTTTCCCGTTTCACCATCGAAAACACTCACGGAGCGAGAGCCAAACGTATAAGCGTATGGACACTTGCCATTATGCGTGCGGAATTTGCCTTCATCGCAGCGTTCCAGCGAACTGACAGACAAATCCTTCAGTTCCGTCGTTATTTTTTCCGTAAAAACGGTTTCATCTAAACGGCCCTGTGCCACAAGTTCCTGCACGCTCGTTACATCAGTCCAGGCCTTGTAATCGTTGACAGGAGCGCCCTCGTTTGCGGTCAACACAAAGTGTCTGTCCCCCGCCATGAAAGAAGCAATGCCATCGGGCTGACGCAATCCACGCAGCGGATAATAATTCTTGATATTGATTTCACCGTCACTGACGGCATCCAGCGAGAATCCATTTCTGGAATGGTCCACAAAACCCAGCGGGAAAACCTTCTTGATTTTCTTGGCGGGAACATCAATAACAGCCATGGCATTGTTTTCTTGCAGGCTCACCCACGCCACCTTGGAATCGTCAGACACCGTAATGTATTCCGGTTCCAGCGACTTTAAAAAGCCCTGGTTTCCAGGAGCGCGTACGCCAGCCTTTTTCAGCGCATTCGTGTCGAGATGGTCAAAGCCGGCCACAGTAAGTTCCGCAGTCTTCCAAGATTCGGCATCTGCCTTGGGAACCGACAAAAAAGCAACCCCACCCTCGGGGTCTACCGCAAAATCCGAGCTAGGCGATCCTTCGCAAGCCACCAGCAAATTCTTGCCATCGGGCGTAAACTTGATCATATCCGGCTGGCTGCAGACCTTGTACACTCCAAGCACTTCAAGGCTATCGGTGTAGCGCATCACCTGCACCTGGCCTTCGCGCCATTCTTCAACTTCAAGCATGCTAACCGCAACCAGGTCATTATGGACTGTCACGCTAGAGGCATTTCCCTGAACCGAAATTTCGGAAATCTTCTTGGCGACGCCAGGATTGCTTAAATCAACCACCTCAACCACACCGCCATCGCCCACCACAAACAATTTATTCTTAGAAGGCATAAAAGCCGATATCTCGGCGGTTTTCATCGAAATCGTCGTAAGCGGAGCAAGAGAATGCCCCCACTGGAAAGGCCCCGCCAAAGAAGCCCTCATCTTCGCAAAACAAAAGCCTGCGCACAAAAGCAGGCTCACACAAACAGCTATAAACTTATTCATTCTCGCCTCAAAAAAAGTAACCCCAATCACTTCATAATAAGCCACATAATCAGGAGTCCTATACCGATACCCCCCAAGAAAGAAGACGATGTCATCATCGCCGCATTACGGTGTTCTTCATCCTCTTTTTCCTTTTTCTTTTCGTTCACCTCGATCGATGTACTGAGCATCCGGGCACAAGTTTCATTGTCTTTCTTGACGGTATTGTAACTTTTCTCCCAGTTTTCACTTTTTGCCTTTTCCGTATCAATCACGGCCCGCAAGGAATCCTTTTCTACGGTACAAGCGTTATCTTGCACCTGCATGATGCTGTCACGCACGGCAAGTTCCTGTTTCAATTCAGTCTCTGCAGTCGAAATCTGTGAAGGGGCAACAGCATCTTCGGCCATAGCAAACGAACCACAGAGCACAAGAGAAACCGCAAGAATTTTAGCAATACGCATCATAGTTCAAATATACAAAACCCAATCAATAAAAGAAAAATGAATAATGTTAAAAAACATTATTCATCATTCATTATCAATACTTGATTTATTACGGCAACTCGACTTGTTTTTTCCAACGGCCGTCCAAGCCCTTCACGTAATACACGCCCGGAGTAAGCGATTCACCCGCCTTGACTTTAGAACCATCAAGCCTACGAACCTCTCGTGGACCGTTAAACACACGCGGGGCAACACCAAGACGACCGATAATCGTCGATTGTTCCTCACTAGACGAAGACTCCTGTTCTGAACTAGATGTCTGCACATAGCTGCTCGAAGAGTTTTCTTTTGATGTAGAACTGCTACTTCCGTAATAAGTCGAGGAGCAAGACAACAGCGGATTATCACCACAATTCCAAGGACCGGCGCCGCTATAAGAACTCGACGAAACCGATTTTTCAGACGAACTAGAAGTAGCGTTGCTCGAAGACGACTCCTCGGAAGAAGAAGAAACCGGCTGATTCTTATTCGGATCCGTCAAGACAACATGAAATATCTGCAGCTGGACCTTCGAAATGGAGTCTGGAATGTTTAAAGATTGAATCGAGCTTTTCACCGCCGACAAGGAATCCATAGCAACAACAGCAGTATAAGAAAACTTAAGACCTCGATAATAAAGTGCTAATGAATACCACCAGTCAAAATTGAGCTCAAACGTTCTTGAAACCATCAATTCTTTACTAGAATAAGAGTTGTTTTCGGGAAGCGAACCTTTTCTAATTGCGAGTACGTTGAAAGAATTCGTTGCGTCGAAACCCGGAAATTGGTATTGGTTGACATCCATAATCATGGTTGCGTAACCACTGTCATTATTGACAAACGACCATTTATCAATAGACCACGTCGCATACTGGAACAACTGGTTTCGGCTTTCTACGCAGCTAGCCTTTATGGACTCAGGAAGTTTTTCCATGAATTTTCCATTGAGCGGTTTCACATCTTGATAGTCCTTGAAAACCGTTTTCTTGACGGAATCAGAATTGGACAGATCTTTCGAGCCGTACCACAAGGTTTCTTCAATCTGCTGCAATTGCAAAGTCACTTCCTTTGCACCTAGCGTATCGCAGATATTGCGAATGTAAGGTTCAGCTTCGGCAAAAGAGAACGCCATTGCAACCATTACCAAGCAAAGAATTCGTTTCATCACGTTAAACCTCCACTTTTCCCTAAATATAACCACTTCTTTACAATCCTGCAAAATAAAAAGGCTAAAAGAAATCTCTTAGCCTAATTTTTTAATCAAAATGGAAAAATACACTAGCCGCGAGCAGCCAAGATGCGCTTCCAGCCGTCTTCGGGAATCTGGGCGCCCATCACCTGGACCACTTCGTTACTCACGACGCTGCCGAGGTTTCCACTGCGTTCCATATCCCAGCCGTTCATGTAGCCGTACAGGAATCCCGACGCCCACAAGTCGCCGGCACCGGTGGTATCGATAGCCTTGGCAGGGCCCGCCTGCACATGTACCACCTTGCCATCTTTCGCTATCAGGGCACCGCGCTTGCCGATTTTCACCACGGCAACCTCCGCCTTCTTGGCAAGTACATCGAGAGCGGCTTCTTCCTTGACACCAGCGTATGCATAGGCTTCGTCTTCGTTTGCGATGATGATATCGATCATGCCTTCGGCAAAGAGTTCGTCAAAGAGTTTGCGGCAGGCTTCCACCACGCCAAAGCTGCTAAAGTCGAGAGCTGTTTCTACACCAAGGCTGCGGGCCAAGGTGAAGGATTTCTTGAAGCAGTCGGCATTAAAGGCGCGGTAGCCTTCGGCATACAGCAGGCCTACGCCATCGTAAAGGGCCGGTACAAAGTCATCACTAGCGAGGAAATCGGAGGCTCCCAGGTAAGTCCACATGGAACGCTGCGCGTCGGGCGTCACTGCAGAAAAAACGCAACCCGTGGCAGCGTCGCTTAAGCCGAGCTTCGATTCCACACCGTTATTCACCAAGTGCTTCTTGAAAATGTCACCCAGTTCGTCGTTGCCAATTTTCGAGATAAAGGCAGCCTTGCCACCCAGACGAGAAAGGCCCACCATGGTATTGCAGGTAGAACCACCCGGCACGCGCAGCGGATTCTGGAGAGCACCCAGGAACTTTTCCATCTGAGGCCAGTCCACCATGTTCATGCCACCCTTCTGCACTCCTTGAGCGGCAATCCAGGCATCATCTACATTGGCCAAAATATCGACAAGGGCTGCGCCCATACCTAAAACTTTCTTCATTAGAAGCCTCCTCTGCGACGGCGCAACTTTTCGCTCGCCTGTAATAGAAATTGACGTTCGGACTCGTTCAGCGAATTGATTCCTTCGCGATTGACTTTCTTCAGGATTTCATCCATCCGCTTGTTTTCGTCCACATAAAAAACTTCACCCTCGATGGCATCGGAATCTTCACGCGGCTTGCTTTCGGAACGGCCGCCCTGATGCACCGTAAACTTTGGGCCACGCATTTTTTCAAAAGCCTTACCGAGGTTCCCGAAGCCACGTTCGTAAAAATGCATATAAAGGAATCCGCCTACGACACCGCCCAAATGGGCAAAATGCGCCACGCCATCTCCCGAATGCGCCATGAACACGTCTACCGCGACCATGAACCACATCGCGTACTTGATTCGCATCGGGAAAAAGAAGAACATCAAAAGCATCCGGTTCGGGAAGAACTTGTAGTACGCCACGAAAATTCCCATCAAGGCTCCCGAAGCCCCAATAATCGGGCTATTCGTCATACCGAGCCAGAACATAGCCAGACTGAACACCGCCGCAAAAATTCCGCAGAAAAAATACATTCCCGTAAAATGCTTTGTCCCCATCATATCGGCCACTTCGCTACCGAACATCCAGAGCATCAGCATATTGAAGAGGAAATGCCAGAAATCTACATGCACGAACATGTAAGTTACAAAGCGCCAAGCCTGCTCCGGGGCAAACGGCCAGAAGGCACCAAAGTAGGCAATGTATTCGGAAATGCTACCATAACCGAGGCCGGGCAAATTCAGGTGCAACCCGAGAATGTTGCCGCCAATGAACGCCAGTGCAAAAACGACCGCGTTAATGATCAGCAGCACTCGAAGGACTTTGGGGAGAAATCTGAAAGGTCTCATAATTATTGTGTCATCCTGGAGCGTGTCATCCTCGAAGCGTAGCGGAGGGGAGACGGGATCCAGCGCTGGATTCCCTCCCTTCGGTCGAGAATGACTGAGTTGAGGAATCAATAGTTGATGTTATTAATAAAGGAAGTACATCTTCAGGGACATATTTCGCAAGTTTCGTGCGGCCTTCTTCGCTGCCCGCGATGCCAACTTTCAAGAGTTCACGCACTACGGTGCTAGATACCATCAAGTGTTCCGGAGCGCTAGACAAGAAAACCGTTTCGCATTCAGGGTAAAGGTTCTTATTGTTCCAGGCAACCGATTGTTCGTATTCCACATCGGCGGCCCCGCGGATTCCGCGCACCAGGAAATTCGCCCCGACGCGTTTCATAAATTCCACCGTAAGGCCGTCAAAAAATTCCACCTTCACATTCGAAAGCCCGGCAACCGCTTTCCGCACCATCTCGGCGCGGGTAGCCTCGTCGAAGTAGTATTTCTTGGAGGCATTCACCGCCAAAAGCACATAAAGTTCGTCAAACAACGCTGCGGCGCGCTTCACGATATCGAGGTGCCCTAAGGTAAACGGATCGAACGACCCTGCAAATACGGCGATTTTCTTCATGACTACAATTTAGAAAAGTAGAATGTTAGAAATTGGAAGAAGGAAGTTTTTATTCAAAAAAAATCTACTTCCTTCCGTCTACAGTCTACTTCCTGTAAATCACAAGTGACGATTCGCCGTAGCGGCGGACCTGCACCGTTCCCGCCTCGTCCGCTTCCTTCACCCATGCAGGCAAATTATGGCTCGGCGCTTCGAACACGGCTACACCACCCGGATTCAGCCATTCCCAATAGGGTCGCAGGTCAGGATAATCCATATCCTTGAACGGAGGGTCGGCATAAATCAAATCGAACCCCTCGTTTGCACAAAGTGAATCCTTGTCGAGCGCAAGAGCGTTCTTTTCTAACAAAGTAAGTCTAGATTCCAAGGAAAGCGCCTTGTACGCCTGCAACACCAACCGCGCCTGGGCATGAGCCATTTCTACAGCCACAACACTTGCGGCTCCGCGGCTGAGAGCTTCAATCCCCATAATGCCCGTCCCCGCAAAAAGGTCAAGCACACGGAAATTTTCGACTCCCTGCAAGATATTAAAGAGAGCTTCCCTCGTACGGGAAGCCGTCGGTCTAGTCTTGGAAGTATCCGGAGAAGGAACGTTCCTTCCCCGCATGAGTCCACCGGTAATGCGAATAGGCATATTCCGCTACTTGACAACAAACATTTCGAATCGTGTCGTCGAGAACATGTCTCGCTTAGCCTGCTTCAGTTCGATGTTCTGGATACCCATACGCACCGGAGAAGCCGAGAAGGCCACCAAGAACGCCTGCAGGTCGCTGAAGTCCGACGAGGACGTTACCTTGTATGTATAACATTTGTAGACGCCGAAATCTTCGATGACAGGCTTATCCAGCCCGGCCAACTGAACCTTGCTTGTGGATGCCAGCGTCTTGAGAGCCTTGACTTCGCCAGCCACTTCCGCAGAAGAAACAAAACTCGATACCGACGCCATATTCACGTTATTCACGTTGTACTTACCAAAAGCAGTAATGTCCGTCGCCGGAGCGTTTTCAGGCAGAGGCAGAGTCCTGAAGTCGGAGCTCACCGCACGAATTCGTTCCAAGAAAGACTTCTGGGATTCAGACTTCGCAGCTACGCCACGCAGGTAGAAATAGTTCGGAGCCTGGAAGATGCAATCCGAGAAACCCACATCATCGGGAGTCGTCGTATTGAGGAACGCAACGAACTGTCCGACCGCGGCCTTCTGGAAAGAAAGCTTTTCAAGCGGCAAGAAGGAGTTGTAATCCGTACGCTTGTTGTTGAACAGGACCTGCGGATTGATTTCACCCACGACCTGCTTCACCGTAATGGCATCGCGGTCGCGCTTGATCGCTTCGGCAGCAGCGGCCTGAGCTTCGAGCGAACCACCAGCGGAAGTCCGCTGTCCTTCGCCCATCATCAAAGCAGAGCGGCTAGGATCGTCCGCACCGATCAAAGACAGATACTGGGCCGGCAGAAGTCCCTGCAACGGAGCAGGAACGCCAGCAACACTCAAGAAGCAGCTGAAAGCCACAACCACGAACAGGGCGGCCAGAGCCACCGTCAGGGCCTTCTTGCGAGACTTCTTCTGCAAGTCAGCAACGCTCGTCACATGGACCGGAGCGACGTTTTCCGCTTCGACCAGACGTTCAGCGGCATCAATCAAATTCAAATGAATCATACACCCTCCATCACATTCAGGGCAGCGCCAATCGCACCGGCGCAAGAAAGCACAGCGGCAGAATCTTCCGCCTCGGTAGGCAGTCTAAGGTTCGAGAAGGAATCCATCGGGATCACCTGACAGTCCGAAAGCTTCTGTCGAAGCTCCTCCACGAACATCATGTCATTTGCCATATCGCCGCAAAGCCTGATCTGCTTTGTCACGATGGCGGCATTTTCTTCCTGGGCAACGCGAATCTGTTCGGCAATGCCCGACACCAGGAACTGGTAAGCCTCTTCCTGAGTCTTGTTCACCAGCGAAAGCGTCGAGACGCAGCGGAGCGCCTGGAGGTTATCCTTGGTGAGCCAGAGCAGCGTCACGCCGGCGTAGTCAGCCTTCACCACGCAGGTCAGTTCAGTCACGTTTTCCGCAAAATCAACAAGATTCATGATCGAAAGCACGTCGACATCCATCGCCTTCGGAGCGAGCATCTTGCTACGGAAGCCCTTGCGCAGGTTATCAACCCACTTTTCACGCACGGCAATCAGCATGACCGTAAAGCCAAGCGATTCCTCGCCACTCAAAATCTGATAGTCGATGATATAGGCGCTCGCCTCGGCATTGGTAATCAGCGAGACATACCACTTGATGTAGTCGTCCATGTTCTTTGCCGCCTCGGGAGGGACAAAAACTTGACGGACAATGGACCTAAAGGCAGGGATCGAAACCGACACGGCATCGACCGATTCAATCTGGCAGTATTCCAACCAGTTCTGAACGGCCGATTCAAAAGCGTAAACGTCATCGAGCGGACTGGTCTCCGTATCCAAGACGGCCGTCTTGAGAACGCGACGTTCGGTCCCGTCCACAAGAGCCACTTTGAGGTTTGCGTCCCCCACTTCGACACCCATGTAAATCTTCGTATCACTCATATTATCAACGACTTATGTAAAAATGTACACCCTAAAACTAATCAAAATTTACACCGGAAATCATGTTTTCCAATTTTTTCTTACCAATTCCAGGCACTTTTTGCAAATCTGCACCCGATTTGAAGGGTCCGTGGGCCTCCCGGGCCGCAATAATCTTCTCCGCAAGCTTCGGGCCCACCCCTTTCAGGGCACAAAGTTCGTCGACAGAGGCTGTATTAATGTGAATAGGCAAAGCCACTTTTGGAGCCGTTTTTCGCATTCTAGGATGTTTTTCTTGAGTTTTTTGTCCGGAGGAATACCCAATGGAGTCAATTTTTGACACAATAGAGTCAGACGAGAGATTTCCTCCCGCATTCAAGGCCAGCGAATCGGCGGACACAATCAGGGCATCGCCCACCTCAAAGGTGTCGATGGAGGGAAGCCCCCAGGGCAAATAACGCATCACTATTCCAAGGACCAGCAGACAGAGTGCCAGCCGGACCACGTTTTTCTCGGGACCATTCATAGGATAACCTCCATGGTTACCCTCGACCACCAGTTGTTGTTAAATCACCCTCGTCAGGGCAGCCTCTACGGCCGCCACGTCAGAAGGAACATCCACCGAAACAGACGGAAACGGGCTCTGGACAATACGAATCGGGCGTTTGCCCAAAACGCGCATCTGCTCCAGGGAACGTTCCTTTTCCACTTCACTTTGCGGCAAAGACGAGAACTCATCGCGGCACCGCCTGGAATAAGCATAAATGCCCTGATGCTGGAACCAGCGGGAAGCGTCCTCAACCGCTACCGACCGGGTAAAATCCAGCGCATAATCGCCTTTCACCAAAACTTTGACGACCGTCTTCAGTTCAGCCTCGGCCGGATTCAGCGGGCACGCGACCGTCACCCATTCGTCGGGATGACTTTCGAGTGCAGACGCCACATCTCGGAGAACGGACGGTTCCACCAGGGGTTCGTCCCCCTGCAAGTTCACCACCAAGTCCAGGCCAAGCGCCTGCGCCGCAGCGGACACGCGGTCGGACCCCGTTGCGGCAGGCCCCGTCAACACAAACTCAAATCCCGCCCGAGAGACTACCCCGGCAATTTCTTCGGAATCGGTCGCACAGACAATACGGTCGAAACATTCCGCCCGCACCGCACGTTCCATCGTGCGCACGATCATTTCTTTGCCGAGAATTTTAACCAGGGGCTTTCCGGGAAAACGGGACGACCCCATACGGGCAGGAACTATGCAATGCACAGCCATAAAATTCCGCACCCCAAAGCAGATTCGGGACTAACCGCCAATCACCTTCGGAATGGCGAAGTGGTCGTTTTCGACCGCCGGGGCATTCATGAAAGCCTTTTCGAGCGAGAAACCCTGCACCGGAACATCTTCGCGGAGAATGGTCGCGCCGTTTTCGACGGCGGTCATCGGTTCCACGTCAGAAAGGTTCAGGGCCTTAAGGGCTTCCAGATGGTTCAGCATCTTGTCCAGGTGACCCTTCACGGATTCAATATCTTCTTCGGCGACTTCGAGCCTAGAAAGCTTCGCGAGTTTCAAAACTTCTTCACGTTCGAGCATAAAACCTCTTTTCTTACGACCACAAAATAGCAAATAATCTAGCCCAAAAAGCAACTCTGAGTTGCATAATCAATTCGGATTTCAGATTTCGAAGTTCGGAATTATAATTTTCAGCTTAAAAATCCGAATTTTGAATTCCGCATTCCAAGTTAGCCGACTATTTGCAGCGCCGCATACTTCAAAATAATGGTGCGAATCGTCGGATCGTTACCGAATCGGACATCCACGCGGGCATTGTCGCCCGAGCCGTAGCACTTGACAATCGTCCCGACGCCATACTTGGAGTGGCGTACACGGACTCCCGGATGGAACGGATTCTCGCTAAATTCGTCGAAGACTACACGCGGGCCGGACGGTTCCGCGGGCTTAGGCGGAGCCGCCACCTTGATCGGATTACGGTAGACGATGCGCTTGTCGTTCTTCTTCACGGAATTCGGGATAGAAGGCCGGCTAAAGCCGTGCGAGCCGAAGTTGTTCGGGCGCGAAGAACTGCCGCCAAAGCTACCCGACGGTCTATGCGGGAAACTGGGCGGAATGTTCGGGCGCGGCGGACGCGAGAACTGTTGACCCGAGAAATCCTGATTGAAGTCGTCGCCACCGAAGCTAGATCCTCCAAGATGACGAACGTTTTCATCCACAACAGAAGGATCCATTTCAGACAAAAATTTTGATTTTGCAAAGCGCTGACTAGAGCCCTGGAAAAAACGACCATCGATATGATATAAATAGAGCTTCTTTTCTGCGCGAGTGCAGCCTACATAAAACAAGCGACGTTCTTCTTCGATCTGCTCATTCATTTCAGAAGTCGTCATCATAGAAGATGATCGTACCAAAGGGAAAATGCCTTGATCACAACCAGCTATATGAACCGTATTAAATTCAAGCCCCTTTGCCATATGAATCGTCATAAGCGTCACCTGGCCCTTGGAATTATCCACCTTCTTGTCGGCATCGGTCAACAGAGAAATGTCCTGTAAGAACGCATCGAGAGTCGCCCCCGGGTGTTCTTCATCAAATTCACGGATGGCATTCACCATTTCGTCCAAGTTACCGATACGTTCGTCGGCAGTAACTTCATCTTCCTTACGCAAGAATTCCTTGTAGCCCACATCGTTGATGATGCGTTCCGCCAAAATCGGGAGCGGGGTCTCGCCTGCGGCAACAAGCGCCTTCCAGCTAAGCACCATATCGGTGAAGCCCTTGAGCTTGGGGGCTGTACGGCCGACACTGTTCGCTTCGGCGAGCAAGTTTTCCCAGAAGGATCCTTCGCCGTTGCGTTCACGTTCCAAAATGTTTTCTACAGTCGTCTTGCCAATGGCTCGCGGAGGCGTGTTGATTACGCGCAAATGAGCAGCATCATCACGTTCATTCGCAAGTAGGCGCAAGTATGCAAGAACATCCTTGATTTCCTTGCGGTCCCAGAACCGCATGCCGCCGAAAATGACCGACGGAATGCGGCGGTCATTCAGCGCCTTTTCCAGGGCGCGGGACTGCGCATTCGTGCGGTAGAACACGGCCGTCTTCGCATAAAAGTCAGGTCCTGCCTTCGCAATCGTATCAGCAATAGCATTTGCTTCAGCACTTTCCAAAGGAAGAACAAATCTCTGACCAGGATCATCATTTGCTATAAATTGACGCACATGAATGAGTTCGCCCGCATCTTCCTTGGAGAACACATTCTTCTGCATTTCTTGCGGACGGATGTTGTGCGCAATCACAGAACCGGCACCTTTCACGATGTTTGCCGTGGAGCGGTAGTTGCGTTCAAGCTTTACAATCGTCACCGGGGCAAAGTCGCGGTGGAAATTGCGGATAATATCAATATTTGCTCCGCGCCAGCCATAAATACTCTGGTCGTCGTCGCCCACCACCGTCACGTTCTTTTTTTCGTTTATCAGCAACTTCAGCAGTTCGTACTGAACATCGTTGGTGTCCTGGTATTCGTCCACTACCACATAACGAAAACGATACGCAAGTTGTTCCGCAAGTTTAGGAATCTTTTGCAACATATAGACGGTATTGAACAGCAAGTCATCGAAGTCCATCGCGTTCGATTCCTTGAGGCGTTTCTGGTATTGAGAATAATACTCCGCATTTTTCAATTCATCAGGGTATGTTGCCAACTGCATGACAACATCCGGCGTCTGTAATTGCGCAAGGCTTCCCTTCTTTAAAACAGAATTCTTGTACTTCGAAATTGCCGCATGCAACTTTTTGACCTCGGAGGCTTCAAAGTTGTCGCCCAAGTCTTCCTTCAAGATTTCCTTGAGGATCCGTTTCTGGTCGTCATCGTCGTAAATCGAAAAATTGCCATCGTACCACTGACCGCCCATGGCGGCCACCACCGATTCCTTCGAAAGGCAAAGCTTCAACAGGCGCAGGCACACGGAGTGGAAAGTCCCCATCCAACTGAAGTTCATATTACAATCAAGTAACTTCTGGATACGCGACTTCATTTCACGCGCGGCCTTGTTCGTAAACGTCACCGCCAAAATACGGTCCGCCTCAACCCCGTGTTGCGAAACGAGGTGGGCAATCTTATAGGTAATGCAACGCGTCTTTCCCGAACCTGCACCCGCCAAAATCAGCATCGGCCCGTCAATTTTCTTGGCAGCCGCCGCCTGCTCCGGGTTTAATTCACGATCAAGAACTGCACCATCTACAATGTTTGCCATCAAG
Organism: Fibrobacter sp. UWH4; assembly: GCF_900142475.1. NCBI lineage: Bacteria > Pseudomonadati > Fibrobacterota > Fibrobacteria > Fibrobacterales > Fibrobacteraceae > Fibrobacter > Fibrobacter sp. UWH4. The sequence goes on along the minus strand of NZ_FRAY01000003.1, from coordinate 63,593 downwards.
CGCTCCTATATGATATACGGATGTGCAATATAGCTAAGGAAAAGTATGACTTTCGTGTTGTGGAAGGAATGTGAACAGGATTTGGCATAAGGAATGGTTGAACGACCTGTCGCAGTCCTTTTGTTTAAAAAATTAAACGTAAAACGGCCTTTCAACTCCAAAGTGCTACTTAGCCGGCACAAAACTGCCAGTAACGCTCATATTTGGGATAGAAGACATTAGTCTGACTTGCCGATTTCATCGGCATTGTTCGCCGGGGAAACCGCCGGATTCACGAAGGGTCGCTGGAGATAAGCAGCATTCGGGGGTTCAAAAAATTCGTCGTTCAGAAAAGGGAAAAGGTCCTTGCCATCTGTCTGCGGCACCGTGGACAAGCACTATATTGTACCTGTCCACGCTTTCCATGGGCCAAGAGGCATACAGGCTGTTTGCCAGAACCAGGGCGAACAGGGTGATTATTTTCTTTTTCATATTTGTTTTACTCTTGATTTAAAGGGGCAAAATAACGTTGATCGCGATATCTGGCTACCGGTTTTTCCGAAATCTGCCAATTACTATCGGTGGAAAAAATCAAATCGTTCGTGCGGTAAGCATTGTATTTTTCCTCAAAATTCGAATATCCTGCATTTATGTATTTTCCATTAAATCTTGTCGAATAAAACTCCTCTTCGCAAGAATCTTCCCTATGCACAGCGACCGTATCCGTCTGGTTTCTCATGATGCCAAATTCACAGTAATTCTCCGAGATAAAGTTGAGAGTCATCAAATCGTCCTTAAAATATTGTGCATCCTGCACACTATCGGGCCAACCGGCCTCTTCTTTCGTAATCTGCGTGATAGTTTTCGCAGCTGTGTCTAGCAGGGCAAATTTGTCATAATACTTAAATAGGAACTTACCATTTTCCCAAGTGCGCATAAACGCAGCGTGAAGGGATATAGGCAATCGTCCGTTCACCCATTTAGCCTTTTTCAGAACAGGATTCTCTTTTATTTTCCAAACATAATATTCAAGCCACTCATTTCCATTTCTACCCAAATACAATACTGTGGAATCACTCAGCGGCTCAATCTTCAAACCGGAGCACGAATCAATAAGTCCTTCCCAATAATTATATTCCGTCTCTCGCGTATCTACCAATCGCATTCCCATCTTGGTACAATCTTCCCTGTCAGCTCCACTGCTCCATTCGTAACGTTCATAGTAATGCACCGCCAAAAGCGCGGTCGTATCACTAACCATGACAAAACTTTCATCCTTTGCCGACCCCGATTCAACGAGTTTCGGCTCTTCCCCAAGATATTCGCACCCACACAAGCAAACGCATGCGAGTGCGAGAATCAAGGCCGTAAGCGGCCAAAACTTTCCAATCATGGATGAAATCTCTTTACAACTTTCTTTCATAATAGCACCGGTGTGATTTTTATCACACATAAATATATCCAATATTTAGAACAAAGTCAAGCCAGATTGAAAGATGCAATCTTCTGAGTAATAACAGTCTTCAATTCCTATGCTTCTTCCATCATCGCATAACGATGTTCATATCTGGTCGCAGGCATCAATAAAACCAACCACTTCCACCCCGCCGAAACCCTTATTCCACTCTGTCCCGTCAGAACAGCCACACATGCACACTCAAGCAACAACAGCAGCAAGTAGCCTTTTCTGTATTATTTCAACAACTTTATTCATCGGGCAGCCTTTTCAATTTATTTTTATGAAAAAAAATCAATTTTTTTTACATTTATCCCCGTGGCGTTCTACTCAAACGAAATCATTCAGCAGCTCAAGGCCCATGCAGACATCGCATCGGTCATCGAGAACTTTGTACCGCTGAAACGTTCGGGTAACGGACGCTTCCTTGGCGTCTGCCCCTTCCACGACGACCGCAGCCCATCGATGAACGTAAACCCGAGCCTCGGCATTTACAAGTGCTTTGCCTGCGGCGCGGGTGGCGACGTGTTCAAGTTTGTACAGGAACACGAAAAGATGGACTTCAAGGGAGCTGTTGAATGGGTCGCCAATTTTACCGGCTTTGCCCTCCCCCAGCTAGGCGCCCCCGAAAACAACGAAAAGACCGAAGAACGCGCCATGGTCCGCAGGCTAAATGAACTCGCCTGCGAATGGTTCGAACAGGAACTTTCACGTTCTCCCAAGGCTCTCGAATACCTTTCAAGCCGACACATTACCGACGAGACTCGCAAGCGATTCCATATCGGATACGCTCCCGACGGACGAGAAGGCTTTATCAGTTACGCCGTGAAGAACGGTTTTTCTCCGCTAGACTGCGTGAAAGCGGGGCTTGCGGTCCAAAAGGAAAATGGTGGCATCTCGGACAAGTTCCGTGACCGCCTGATGATCGCCATCCAGAATATGTCGGGCATCATCGTTGCATTCGGCGGCCGCGACCTCTCTGGGAAAAGCCACGCCAAGTATATGAACAGCCCCGAAACAGAGCTCTATCTCAAGAGAGACATCCTTTTTGGGCTGTACCATAGCAAACAAAGCATCGCCAAAGAACGCGAAGTGATTATTGTCGAAGGCTACTTTGACATGATCAGCCTTTTTCAGGGGGGCGTCACCAACGTGGTGGCCGCCTCGGGAACCGCCCTTACCGACCTGCACGCAGGCATTCTCGCCCGCTACGCCGAAAAGGCATACCTTGTATTCGACGGTGACGAGGCAGGTAGAAAAGCGACTTTCAACAGCCTAGCTATCGTACTCCCCAAGGGAATCGCTCCACGCATTTTTGCACTTTCGCGCCCAGACGGGACCAAGATCGATCCCGACAACTTTGTAAACGAGTTTGGAGCAGATGCATTCAGAGAAGCCCTCAAGGGATCCGAGGACTGGCTTTCTTACCTGATGCGAATTCGCGACATGGAAAGTCCCGAAGAACGCGCAAAGCTCGTCACCTTCGCGAAGTCGCTTGTCAAGAGCATCCCCGACCACGAACTGCGCAACCAGTACGTGAAACTGATTTCGGAACGATTCAACACGGACCGTTCACTCTCGCAGGTAAAGGCCCTAAAGCCACAAAAAAGTTTTGATGAACGTCGCCCCGCCCACGGAAACGGCACTCCTAACGCAAACGGCGAAAACGCAGAGGTCATCCCGCAGCTGGAACAAGCGGCAACCCTAAACTGGGCCTCAATTCCCCCGATGGAAATCCGCTTTGCAAACCTGGTGCTCCGCAACCCGACGCTGATGGACCGCGCCCTGGAATACTTCGATATGGACTGGGCCGCAAGCGGAATCCAGATGTTCGAATCTCCGGTAGTCGAAGAATTCGTGAATTCCGCAATCGCCCTGTACGCCGAAACGGGAGCCATGTCGCCCCAGCTGCTTTACGACAACGTGTCGCCCACGCTCAAGCTGTTCCTGGAAGGGCTTCCCGAAGAAAAGTGGAAACCGCCCCAGGAAATTGTTGAATTCTACCAGACGCTCACCGTTCTTTCGACCAAGCTCTGCGACCGTCAAAAGCACCAGATTCCGCTGAACACCAACGAGGCCGTCTCGGTGCGTATGCAGATGTCCAAGTTTACGCAGGGAATGCAGAAACTGAACAACCTGTTCAACGCCGAAAAAATCAACATCGACGCCTTTGCCGACCAGGTAGTACGCAGCAGGACTCCCCTGATGCAATTCCAGGCCGCCATTCAAAGCGGCGAACCCGTTCAGACCGAAGTTGCCCCGTCCATTCCCACGCAGGTCGCCGCACCTGCTGCAGCACCGCAAAATACGCAGCCTAGCGCAGCACCGTTTGTCGCCCCGCAACCCCAGCAGGTCCCTGCAGAATACGCCGAAGAGCAAATGTCTGCAAACGAGCCTGCCACGAACAATGACGAACCGCCCGAAGGTTTCGAGCCTCCCCCGCCCTCCGATGACGACGAGGAAGCCTACTCCTACGGCAATGACGACAACTTCAACGAAGACTTTGACGACTTCGGATAAACCGTTCGTCTGATTATAAGAAAAATTGATAAGACACGAGCCGCAAGTTTTTCTAAATTTGTGCCGTAAAAATTGATTCTAGCGCAAAAAGCGCCGGAGGTAATATGCTGTCCATCAAGAACCTGAAAGCAAGTATCGAAGACGGAACCCAAATTTTGAAGGGTATCAACCTGGAAGTCAAACCGGGTGAAGTTCACGCCATCATGGGCCCGAACGGGTCTGGCAAGAGTACGCTTTCAAAGGTAATCGCAGGCCACCCCGCCTATACCGTGAACGAAGGTTCCGTGACTCTCGACGGCAAGGACCTGCTCTCGATGGAAATCTGCGACCGCGCCAATTCGGGTCTCTTCATCAGCACGCAGTACCCCACCGAAATTCCGGGCGTGAACAACGTGGAATTCTTGCAGATGGCGCTCAACTCCAAGCGCGCTTACCAGGGGCTTGAACCGCTCGCCGACGCCGACTTCAAGAAGCTTTGCGAAGAAAAGATGGCCATGCTCGAAATGGACGACCGTTACCGCGACCGCGGCGTGAACGACGGCTTTAGCGGCGGCGAAAAGAAGCGCAACGAAATTTTGCAGATGGCGATTCTGGACCCGAAGGTATCGTTCCTCGACGAAACGGACTCGGGCCTCGACATTGACGCTCTCCGCATTGTGGCTCACGGTATCAACCAGATTATGTCGCCCGAAAAGGCGGTGATTCTGGTGACGCACTACCAGAGACTTCTGGACTACATCAAGCCGACTTACGTGCACGTGCTTCGCCACGGTAAAATCATCCTGAGTGGCGGCCCGGAACTCGCGCTTAAGCTCGAAGAACAAGGCTACGACTGGATCGAGGAAAACTAATGGACGCCATTACCCGCATTAAACAATTGGGAATGCCGCGTCGCAATAACGAATTGTGGACGTTTTTCCCGGTCAACAAGATTCCGAACATTCTGAGTGCGGACGAGAATTGCCGCATCGCAGACGTATGCTCCAGCAACGAAGACTTCACATACGAAGAAGACTTTGCCGCCCTTTTGCCGATTGTATGCAACGCCCGTGAGCTCGTGAAGACGATTGATGACGGCGAAAACGAAATGGCGATGCTCAAGTGCAACAACGACTTCGGCCGCACGGTCTTGAACATCGGCAAGAATGCGAAGGCAAGCATCGAAATCCTTGACAACAAGGTGATGCACGAAATTTGCGCCGAGCGCTTCGACATCAATGTTGCCGAAGGCGCCGAGCTCGAAATCTTTTTTGCAAACCCCGCAAACGACTTGCCGCTGACCTTTAGGCATTTCGACATCAAGCAGGCCGCGCATTCTACGGTGCATTTCGCGAACGTCTTGCAAGACGCAGGCATTGGCCGCATCAGTGCATGCGTCGAATTGAACGGCGAAGGCGCCAACTTCGATTACCGCAGCCTGAACATTCTGAAGGGTACGGCTTCAAAACACCAACGCCTGACGATTTTGCATAACGCCCCAGAAACGGTGAGCACGCAATTTGTTCGTAACATTCTTGACGAAAACGCTTACGCCAGTTACGACGGCCATGTGGTCGTGGGCAACAGTTGCAGCAAGGTGAATTCGAGCCAGCTGGTAAATACGATTCTTTTGAGCGACGGCCCGAGCGTTTCGGTGAAGCCGGTGCTCAAGATTTACCACGACGACGTGGAATGCACGCATGGCAATACCGTGGGCGAACTCGACAAGGATCAGATGTTCTACTTGACGAGCCGCGGAATTCCCTCCGACAAGGCCCGTGCCATGCTCACCAAGGCTTTTGCAAAGGAACTGTTCCTGGAATTGCCCGAAGGCCCCGCCAAAAAACGCCTGATGCAGGTAATTTAGAGGTTCCCAAATCGAGATTTGCAAGATGCGACCTCGGCCTCGCTAACTCGACTCGTTTTGCGAGTCGTTTTTTTCATTTTCTTGATTTTCGGCAATTTCAGCCGATAAAAAGCAGTTTAAAAAGTTTACAATTTTCTATTTTTGTGCCCACTATGAGCAATTTGAAGAACGATTTATGGGTCGGCGTGGACGTTGGTTCCACCACCGTGAAGATTGCGGTCGTCGATCCAGAGACCAACAAGCTTTTGCATTATACCTACCAGCGCCACAACGCCATGCAGGCACAGAAGGTTTTCGAGGTGCTGCGTGAGGCCCACGGACTTTTCCCCGATAAAAATTTCAGGGTCGCCTTCTGCGGCAGTGGCGGTCAGCCCTTCGCCGAAGCCACCCACGCCTTCTTTGTACAAGAAGTCGTGGCAAACGCCCTTGCGGTGCGTGCGACTTATCCGGAATCCAGGGTCGCCATTGAACTCGGCGGACAAGATGCAAAGGTGGTGTTCTTCGAAAAAGACAAGACTACCGGCAAGCTGATTGCCTCCGACATGCGTATGAACGGCGTGTGCGCCGGCGGTACGGGTGCATTTATCGACCAGGTGGCCGAACTTTTGCGCATCAAGACCGAAGCCTTCGAAGGCTTTGCCAAGCGTGGCCAAAAGGTCTACGAAATTTCGGGCCGTTGCGGTGTATTCGCCAAGACCGACATCCAGCCGATGCTCAACAACGGCATCGCCAAGGAAGACATCGCCCTTTCCAGCTTCCATGCCATTGCCAAGCAGACCATCGGTGGCCTTGCCCAGGGTATGGAAATCAAGCCGCCCGTGATATTCGAAGGTGGCCCGCTCACCTTTAACCCGACGCTTGTCCGCGCCTTCAAGGAACGCCTGGGCATTAACGACGAACAGGCCATTGTGCCGGAACACTCCGAAGTGCTCGTAGCCATGGGTGCAGCCCTTTCCTTGGGTTCCATGTTTGCCGACCAGGAATGCTTCTACCGCAAGGAAGGCTCCCTGGACGCGCTCATCCACTTTAACGAAACCCGCCAGGCCGAAAACAAGGCCAAGGCCGCCGCCGACTTGTTCTTCAAGAACGAAGCCGAATACAAGATGTTCCTCGAAGAACACAAGATGGCCGGCAACCACTACCCGCAGCCCGTATCGGGCTCCACGCTCAACGTGTACCTGGGTATTGACGCGGGTTCTACCACCACGAAGTTTGTGCTCATGGACGAACAAGAAAACATCGTGGATGGTTTCTACGCGAGCAACAACGGCGAACCGCTGCAGGTGCTCAAGAACGCCCTCAACGAACTCAGCGACCGCTACGAAGAATACGGCTGCAAGCTCAACATCTTGGGTGTCGGAACCACCGGTTACGGCGAACAGCTCTTTGCGAAGGCCGTGCATGCCGACTTCCACACGGTGGAAACGGTCGCACACGCAAACGCCGCCCAGAAGATTTGCCCCGACGTAAGCTTTATCCTCGACATCGGTGGCCAGGACATGAAGGCCATCTCCGTGCAAGACGGCGTGGTCACGGGTATCATTCTGAACGAAGCATGCTCTTCCGGTTGCGGTTCGTTCATCGAAACGTATGCCCGCAGCCTCGGCATCCCCATGGAAAAGATTGCAGAACTCGCGTTCAACGCCAAGAGCCCCTCTCAGTTGGGTTCCCGCTGCACCGTGTTCATGAACAGCTCCATCATCACCGAGCAGCGCGACGGCAAGCAGCCCGAAGACATTATCGCAGGTATCTGCCGCTCCATCATCAACAACGTGTTTACGAAGGTGATTCGTATCCGTAACCTCAACACACTCGGCAAGAAGGTCGTGGTGCAGGGCGGTACGTTCAAGAACAACGCGGTGCTCCGCGCCTTCGAACAGTACACAGGCCTTAAGCCTATCCGTCCGGAACGCCCGGGTGAAATGGGTGCTATCGGTATCGCTCTCCTTACCAAGAAATTCATGGAAGAAAAGCGCAAGACCGAACCGGAACTCAAGAGCCGCTTTATCGGGCTTGACGCCATGAAGACCTTCAGCTGGCACAACCAGCCGGGTCAGCTCTGCCAGTACTGTACCAACCATTGCTCGCGCACCATCGTGACCTTCAGCGACGGCCAAAGCTTCGTGACGGGTAACCGCTGCGAACGCGGCGAAGTCACCGCCGACCCCAACGATCCGAAGACCAAGGCGCTCATCGCCGAAATCAACAAGAAGATGCAGTCCGTGCCCGACATGATTAAGCGCACGAACCAGCTGTTGGTCAAGGACTACGCTCCGGCAAAGCTCGTCGAAAACAACGGCAAGACCATCGGTATTCCCCGCGTGCTGGAATTCTGGGCTTCGCTCCCGTTCTGGAAGGCCTTCTTTACGAGCCTCGGCTACACCGTCGTGGTGAGCCGCCAGAGCGACTACAAGATGTTCGAAGCGGGCCTCCACAGCGTGCCCTCTGACACGGTTTGCTTCCCGGCAAAGCTTGTACATGGACACGTGCTCAGCCTCATTGAAAAGAAGGTGGACCGAATCTTCTTCCCCATGATGGTGGCGGTCCCCAGCGACCACACCAAGTTCACGGCAACGTCCGTCTGCCCCGTGGTGCAGGCCTACCCGAACGTGTGCAAGAACACCGACGAGCCCGAAAAGAACTACGGCGTTCCCATGGACCAGCCGATTTTCCACTGGTTCAACGCCAAGCTCCGTCGCAGCCAGACCATCGACTGGTTCCACGAAAACTGGAAGCTGGACAAGAAGCTTTTGGACAAGGCTGTTACCGAAGGCGAAAAGGCGCTCAACAACTACCGCACCACGCTTTTGGAAGAAGGCCAGAAGATCCTCGACGATGTACGCGCAAAGAACTCCTTTGCCGTGGTGATTGCAGGCCGCCCCTACCATGCGGACACGCTCATCAACCACAACATCGCAAGCCACTTTACCGCCATGGGCATTTCGGTGCTCACCACCGAATCGCTCCCCGGCGTTTTCGACCAAGATGTGCCGAGCCACACCCGTATCGAAATCAAGAACACCTTCCACCTGCGCATGATTGGTGCCACCATGATTGCCGCGAAGGATCCGAACATCGAACTTGCTCAGATCGTAAGTTTCGGTTGCGGACACGACTCGATTTTGACCGACGAAATGATGCGCATGCTGCACCTTGATTCCAACAAGGAAATGCTCATGCTCAAGCTCGACGAAGGCGATGCCCGCGGCCCCGTGGGAATCCGCGTCAAGAGCTTTATCGAAACGGTAAAGGCACGCCGTGCAGCGAACCTGCCCGACAAGCCCGAAAGCAACGAACCGCTGTTCCATACGCCGTTCTTGCCCGAAGACAAGAAGCGCCGTCGCATTCTGACGCCGAACCTCTCCCCCGCCTTCTCCGTGCTCGCGAGCGAATACATGAAGCGCGAAGGATTCATCGCCGAATACCTGCCCGTGGCAGACAAGAAGGCAATCGAACTCGGCAAGAAGTACGTGCATAACGACATCTGCTTCCCCTGCCAGGTGAACATCGGCGAAGCGCTCCACTGGCTCGTCGATCACCCCGAAGTTCCGCAGAACCAGGTTTCCATGTGCTTGGCGAAGAACTGCGAAAACTGCCGCGCCGTGCAGTACGCCGTGCTCGCCCGTAAGGCTTTGGACGAAGCGGGCTTCAAGGACGTGACCATCATTACGACCGGTGTGGACTACAAGGGCATGCATCCGGGCTTCCAGCTGGGTCTGGACTTTAGACTCCACATGCTGTGGGGCCTTGTGACCATGGACGCTATCGAAACCATGTACCGTGCCGTTCGCCCGTACGAAGTGAACGCCGGCGACACCCAGAAGGTTTACGACGAATGGATGCCGAAGGTGATTGGCGTTGCAGGCCACCTCTCCACCATGCAACTCGTGCGTCCCTCCAAGCTCATCGAAGTCTTTGAACAGTGCATCGAAGCATTCAACGGTATCGAAATCACCGAAGAACGCAAGAAGGGCATCCGCAAGCCGCGCGTTGCCGTGCTTGGCGAAATCTTGATGAACTACCACCCGAGTGCAAACGGCTTTGTGGAAAACTACCTGATGAACAACGGCATGGAAGTCTACCTGCCGGGTATGACAGACTTCTTCCGCGTCGACGAAGTGGTACGCGAAGAAAAGATCAAACGCGGATTCTCTGCAAACCCGATGATGGACCGTCTGGAAGGCGGCGTGACCTCCAAGGTCTATACGCACGCTGTAGAAACCGCCCGCAAGTCCATGCACAAGTTCAAGCTGTACGAACATCACGCAGACTGCGTGGAACTCAAGGACTACGTGTCCGACATCATCGACCCCACCTACAACACGGGTGAAGGTTGGATGATTCCGGGCGAAATCCTGTACAACTCGAAGCACGGAATCAACAGCTACATCATTCTGCAGCCGTTCGCATGCCTTGCCAACCATATCTCTGGTCGTGGCCTTACCAAGGCCGTGAAGGAACGTTGCCCGCACATCCAGGTTTTGAGCCTCGACTACGACCCGGATACGAGCTTCGCGAACATCGAAAACCGCCTGCAGATGCTCATCATCAACGCCCGCGAACTAGAAAAAGCAAATCAGAATTAATTCGGAATTCAGAGTTCGGAATTCGGAGTTGTTAAACAAACTATTTTGAATTCTGGATTCTGTTTTCCAAACTTAATCTTTTTTGAACGCACATTTTTACTTAATAATTCATAAATCTGAAATCCGAATTCTGAAATAATTTATGCTCAACGTTTCTAATGTCAGTCTTCAATACGGTAGCCGCGTCCTCTTCAAGGAAGTGAACCTCTCCTTCAAGCGCGGCAACTGCTACGGAGTCATCGGCGCGAACGGCGCCGGAAAGTCCACCTTCCTGAAAATCCTTTCGGGCGAACTCGAACCCAACACCGGTGAAGTCACCAAGGACCCGGGCGAACGCATCGCCGTCCTGAAGCAGGACCACTTCGCCTACGAACAGAATACCGTTCTCGAAACCGTCATGATGGGCTTCCCCGAACTCTACGAGCTGGGCAAGAAGCGCGACGAACTCTATGCACTCCCCGAAATGACGGAAGAACAGGGTATGCAGGCCATGGAAATCGAAACCCGCTTCGGTGAAATCGGTGGTTACGAAGCCGACTCCAACGCAGCTGTGCTCCTCAAGGGCCTCGGCATTCCCGAAGAATTCCACTACAGCCTCATGGCCGACTTGGACGCAGGCCTCAAGGTGCGCGTGCTCCTCGCCCAGGCGCTGTTCGGCAACCCGGATATTCTGTTGCTTGACGAACCGACGAACCACTTGGATTTGGAAACCGTCGGCTGGCTCGAAGACTACCTCGAACGCTTCGAAAACATCGTCATCGTGGTGAGCCACGACCGTCACTTCCTCAATGCGGTCTGCACTCACACCTGCGATATCGACTACGGCAAGATCAACATTTACGGCGGTAACTACGAATTCTGGTATGCAGCAAGCCAGCTCGCCCAGAAGCAGCGCAAGGACCAGAACCGCCGCGCCGAAGAAAAGATCGAAGAACTCAAGGCGTTCATCCGCCGATTCGCCTCTAACGCCGCCAAGGCCAAGCAGGCAACCAGCCGTAAGAAACTCCTCGACAAGATGACCGTCGAAGAAATGCCGGCATCCAGCCGTAAGTTCCCGTGGGTCAACTTTAAGATGGACCGCGAACCGGGCAAGATCGTGCTCGAAGTCAAAAACGCCACCATCGATGGCGGCGACGGCATCATCTGCAAGAACTTAGACTTCAGCCTGAACAGCGGCGACAAGGTCGCACTCGTCGGTGAATACGACACGCTCAAGACCGCCTTCTTCCAGCTCATCGCCGAAGAAACAAAGGCACCCGATGGAGTGCTCAAGTGGGGCAACACCATCAGCTACAGCTACTTCCCCAAAAACAACGACGCCTACTTCGGCTGCGACCTCTCCCTCGTAGATTGGCTGCGCCAGTACAGCAAGGAACAGGACGAAACCTTCATCCGCGGGTTCCTCGGCCGCATGCTCTTTACCGGCGAAGAAGCCCTCAAGAGCGCGAACGTGCTTAGCGGTGGCGAAAAGGTGCGCTGCATGCTCAGCCGCATGATGCTCAGCAACGCGAACTGCCTCTTGCTCGACGAACCGACAGCACACCTGGACTTGGAAGCCATCACCGCCCTCAACAACGGCCTCACCGCCTTCCAGGGCCCGATTATCTTCTGTTCCCAGGACCACGAATTCGTGCAGACGATCGCGAACCGCGTGCTCGAACTGACCCCGAACGGCGTCATCGACCGCAGCATCACCTTCGACGAATGGCTCGAAAGCAAGAAGAAGAAGAAATAGTTGGTAGAGCTTAGAACTTAGACAACAAAACGTCCCGCTCGGTTAAACCCAGCGGGACTTTTTTTCAGACAACCAATTATCTATTTCCACTATCGCGTCACAATCACGCGGTTTGCGAACAGCACCTTCTTGCCGTTATCGACTCGAACAAAATAGCTGCCCTTGGCACGCACCAGTTCCTTGAGCGGCACCGAGGCAGAGCTGCTGTAATAGCGGCTAGAAATCTTCTTGCCACGCATGTCGAACACGCTCACGCGAGCAACGGTTGCATTCAAGTGCAGTTCTAGGTTACCGTTTGCATAAGTTACCGAGGCCGAAGCAATCACCTTAGCAGACGGAGCAATCTTCGTATTTCCTTCAGAACTCGAGGAACCCATGTTCCAGTCGCTCGGCACGCGAGCTGCAATGCCGCGGCCAGCCGTACTCATGTACACAACGCCATAAGTATTCATGTCGCCCATCACGAATTCGCCGTTTGCAAGGCCGCCGTATTCGTGACCGTCGTCATTGACGCGAGTCCAGGTTTTACCCTTATCGTCAGAGCCGAACACACCCGTCACTTTACCGACTGTTGCGAAAACGTAAATTGCCGGGTAGCCACCCTTTTCCTTGGGTGCGCCATAACCCACCGCTTCGCAGTAACCGACGCCTTCAACCGCAGCCCAGGTAGCACCGCCATCGGTCGAATGCAAAAGTTTTCCGCTTGCCGGCGTTCCGTTCGACCGATCCTGAATAGCGACAGGCAACCACAAGTCACCCTCGTAGCCCGGAATGGCACGGAACTTCTTGAACGCGCTTTCACCAGGCGTACTCACTGCCTTGAAACTTGCGCCCGCATCGGTACTCTTGTAGAACTTGCCGTCCGCCTTGGCGTAGGCGTAGAACACGTCGTCGTTTTCAGGATCGCCCACCACGTAGGCGGTGTTATCGATTCCCGTCACCTTTTCCCAAGTCGTGCCGTTGTAATTGCGGTAGACATCGGTCGTTCCTTCCATCGGAACCCAGATGGTGTATGTACCTTTTGCCGAAAGAGCCACAGTACCCTTGGCAGCGTTCTTGTCAGGTCCTGTATAGGTTTCCACCGTCCAAGTCTTGCCCGAGTCAAGGGAATACTGCACCGGAGCAATGGGAATGTCATTGTACTGGCCCTCGTAGGCACGCTTGTCAGCCACCTTGGCCAATTTGCCACTCTTGGGAGCATAAGCAAGGCCCTGCGTCGTACCCAACGATACATAATCGCCGCCAACATTCGTCTTGTGCCTGAATGCCGGATATTTTGCAATGTCATCGTGACGGAATCCGTCGTAGTCGCCGATAATCGAAATCATGGGGCCACCCGGAATGCTCACCACTTCGAAAGGCACCGTTTCTTCGACGCCATGCGCCGAGAAATGCCACACCTGGTTCATGGTGAGCTGCGGTTCTTCCCAAGAATTTTCCGCTTCCTTGTACACATAATCGCTCAGGTTGTCGCAGCGGAAAATACCGTTACCCGAAGTCACAAAGACGCGGTTGTTGTCGAACGGATCCATGGCAACGCTACCGGACCAGTGAATAGAACCATTATGCATCCAGCCAATTCCGTTGGCATCCATCTGCTTCGTCGTCGGGTAGAAACCACCTTCCATCCAATAGTACTTGAAGCTTGCAATCCAGGTTTTGCCGCCATCGGTCGTGTGGTAAATGTTAGTACCCCACTGGTCGCTCCACTTGCCGCTGGTGTCGCTTGTAGCCGTGTACCAGAACTGCGGACCGCGGTAACCTTCAGTGGTCACCACCATTTCGTTGGCATTTTTCGGATTGATAGCAATGCCGCCATAAGGAGCAATGTAGGGGTAATAATCTTCGCAAGTCTTGCCGCCAGTCGCTTCGCAGTCGACCATGCCTTTCACGTCCACCTTGTCGTACTTGGCGTCACCGCCTTCGTCCAGGAAGTTTTCCGGAGAAACGTCGGACCAAGTCGCCGAAGCCACATCAAGCTGCAGCACCGCACCGCGACCAAAACCATCGTAAATCATGCCCCAGCCTTCGTCCCACATCATGGAATGCGGCCCGGCGCCATCGGCAAAGGTCACCGTCATCGTTTTTCCGTCGCCCGAAACCACCGCACGCTGCGGCATCAGGCGCACAATGCTCCCGCCGGCCGTGCTGCGCAATGAATCCGGAATCGGGAGCGCCTGCCAGCTTGCACCGCCGTCGGTCGAGGTGAACACGTTTTCGAACGTGCCCTTGGCCGTCGTCCCTTCACGTAGGAATCCGGCGTAAAGCACCTTGGAGCTGCCCGGAGCATACTGCACAAAGCTAAATCCCGAACCATTCCAGGTCGTATCGCTCCCGGCGGCCTTGGTCCAAGCATCCACATGGCTCCAGCTCGTTCCGTTATCCGTCGATTTCCAGAGGCCCTTGTTCTTGGAGCCGTAGAACATAATCTTGGAATCGTTCGGGTCGACCGCCAAGGCTTCACCGTTTCCGCGGCCCATGCCGTTACCGTGTGCGCCAAAGCGTGCCACTTTCGCCCCCTTGGCACCGTCTTCGTCCCAAGTGTAAAGGACATCCCAAGATTCACCCTTGTCGCTACTGCGGAGGAACGCCGTACGGCCGTTGTTCCAGTAACTGGTTCCCGCCACCATATACACAACGCCCGATTCCTGCGGATCAACGACAATGGCTTCAATGCCCAAAAGGCCTCGCTCGGAAACATCGACCCAGTCCATCATCGATTCCCAGCGGGCAGTCGATTCGTTCCAGCGGTACGCGCCGCCCACGTCGGTACGGGCGTAGAACAGCCCTTTGTCGACCGGAGAAGCGATCACGGCGGAGACGAATCCGCCCCCGCCCATGCTCACGTTGCTCCAGCTGAAATCTGCCGCCTTTTCAGCAGAGTATGCGGCAGTCGCCTGCATGCCGATGATAGCGGCCAGGCTAAGTCCAAAAGCACCAAACAATCCTTTTTTCATAAATTCATCCCTAAACTACAATGGGCAACAGGCCCTTGCATCCAATTCAAAAATATATTTCAGGGGCAAAAAACGATGCAAAAAAGCCTTCTGCAAGTTTTTTCCGTTTTGAACCTTTCAACACCAAACAGCCACTTCGGGAGAAAAATTCCCAAAAAACGCAAAAATCCCGCTCAAAGAGCGGGATTTTCACTTATTAAGCTTTACTCAAATTTATGGTAGAAGCTCGCAGAGCGAGGCCACTTATGGATTAGCGGCGCTTGCCCTTCTTGCCCCTCTTCTTGCCTTTAGCCGGGGCCTTTTCCTCTTCCTTCGGCTCTTCCTTCTTCGGTTCAGCCTTCTTCTTGGTGTCGCCACCGCGGAGATCCTTCATCTTGAAGGAAACATTGACTTCGGCTGTCGTCACCTGAGAGGCGAGTCCACCCGGATCGCGAACCTTGAAGCTGAATTCGTCAAGGCCGCTGAAGCCCTTGTTCGGCATGTAGGTGAAGGAACCGTCACGTTCGTTCAGGTTGATCTTACCGTTGCGCGGCTTCTGCACCAGCTGCACAGACACCGGCTTTTCACCATCGGCATCCGTCACACCGGCCATCAGACCTTCGGCGGCGCTCACCTTGAGTTCTTCACCTTCCTGAGTCATGTAGGTCTGTGCAGTAGCAACCGGCGGATCGTTCACGGCAATCACAGTGAACAGAGCAGACTTAGAAGCCTTGGCGCCATCCGGGTCGGTCACCGTGAAGGTAATCCTTTCCGGCTTGCCATTCCAGTTCGGGTGCGGCTGGGCAACCGTAGCGGTCTTCTTGTACTTGTCGTACTTCACTTCAAGGAACTTGTTGCCAGTGAAAGACCACTTGAGTTCGTCGAAACGATGATCCTTGTCGCGTGCGTACTGGTCAAGCTTGATCACGGCGATTACACCATTGTTGTCATCTTCCTTGATCGTTGCATCCGGAATGTCGCGCATAATCGGGGCGGCGTTCACATGCTTTACGACAAACTTCACCATCGCCTTGTCGGAAGCGCCGGCCGGATCCTTAGCGGTAAAGATGATGGTTTCTTCACCGAACCAATCCGGTTTCTTCGGCTTCACGATGGCTTCGCGGCTTCCGTTAATCTGCACAGCAAGATTCTTGGCACCGGCAGCAGCCCACCTGATTTCGGTGTTCTTGTGATCCGGATCAGAAACATAATGGTCGAGCTTAATCGGCTTGAAGGCAGAACCCTGCAGAGTTTCCTGGTCAGAAATCTTCTTCACGACCGGCGGGTCGTTCACCGGCTTCACCGTGAACTTCACCTGGACAGAAGCCTTTTCGCCAGCCGGGTCGAACACGTTCACCGTCACCGTTTCCATACCGTTCCAGTACGGACTCGGAGTTTCTGCCTGGAGCAGGCCCTTTTCGTTAATCATGAAGTTGATTTCATGCTTCACGGCCGGACCGTCCTTACCCTTCCTGCCCTTCACATTCGGAACATCGTTGTCGAGCGTCCAGGTCAATTCTTCGAGAGAGTTATCAGGGTCGTTCACCATCTTGCTGAAGTCAACCGGAGCAAAGGTTCTCTTTTCTTCGATCACGAACGGCTGTACCGGCTTGAGGGTCGGAGCGTCGTTCACCGGAGTGACTTCGAAAGTAGCCTTGGCGGAAGCAGATGCACCGGCGATATCCTTCACCGTAAAGGTGAGGGTTTCCTTGCCGAACCAGTTCGGGTTCGGAGTCAGCACCTGGGCACGCGTCCCCTTGATATCCACCTTGAGGTCCTTATTGCCGGACACGGTCCAGTGGAGTTCGTTGGGCTTGTTATCCGGGTCTTCGGCAGCCTTGGAGAGATCGACAATTTCGAACTTTTCCTTTTCCTTGATCTTCTGGCCGGCAATGTGCTTGATGACCGGAGGATCGTTCACAGGCACCACTTCGTAGGTGATCTGCTGAGTAGCACGAGCACCTTCGGGGTCATAAACGTCAATCTTGATCTTTTCGGTTCCGCTCCAGAACTTGTTCGGAGTAGAAACGACGAGTTCCTTCTTGGCATTGATAGAAGCCTTGAGGGCGCGGGTCGGAGCCACTTCAATCTTCAGAGCGGACAGCTGGTGGTCCGGATCAGAGATGTACTGAGCGAGGTCGAGCGGCTTGAAGCGTTCCTTTTCCTGGACGCTCTGGATGGCGATCGGCTTGATTTCCGGTGCATCATTCACAGATTCAACCTTGAAGTTCACCGTCTTGGAATCAGAGGCGCCTTCGGGGTCCTTCACGGTGAAGGTCACATTGCGTTCGCCATTCCAGAACTTGTTGGCGATCTTCACGCGAGCAATGTTCTTGCTGTCAATTTCCACCTGGAATTCGTCAACAGGAGCCGGAGCCGGTTGTTCTTCGGCCTCTTCTTCCTTCTTACCCTTCTTGCCCTTCTTTGCGGACTTCTTGGCCGATTTCTTGGCAGGCTTTGCAGCCGGAGCGGCATTCACCTTGTCAACCTTCACCGTCCACACCAATTCAGAGAGCTTGTGGTCAGGATCGTGCACGAACTTGTTCAGGTCGATTTCCTTGAACGTGCCCTTTTCCTTGATCTTCTGGTCAGGAATATTCTTGAGCACCGGAGCGTCGTTCACAGAGGTGATTTCGAAGGTCACCATCTGAGAAGTTTCGGCACCATCCGGGTCCTTCACGATAAGAACCATGGATTCCGGAGCGCACCAGAAATTCTTGTCCGGAGCCGTAACCGTAAGCACGCGGCTCGGAGAAATTTCAGCCTTCAGGAGCTTGTTGCCCGTCACGGTCCACTTGAGTTCGCTCGGCTTGTCATCCGGGTCCTTCACGTATTCGTCGAGCTTGATCTGCTTGAAGAGCTGCTTTTCCTTGATCTTCTGGTCAGGAATCTTCTTGGCGATGACCGGAGCGTCGTTCACGCGGGTCACTTCGAAGTGCATCTTGTGGTTGGCAGAAGCACCTTCTGGGTCGGTCACCGTGAAGGTCACCGTTTCCTTGCCGTTCCACTGCGGATCCGGCACAGCGATTTGGACGGTGTTGTCCTTACGCATATTCACCTTGAGGAACTTGTTGCCAGAGACAGTCCACTTGAGCTGGGCAGTCTTGTGGTCCGGGTCGGTAGCGAGGTTCGAAAGGTCGATGGTCCTGAACACGCCGTTTTCACGGATGGTTTCACCCTTCGGAGCGCTTGCGGAAATCACCGGAGCGTCGTTGATGGAACGCACTTCGTAATGGGCGGTCTTGGAAGCCTTTGCACCTTCCGGGTCGGTCACCGTGAAGGTAATGTCGGCAGCACCGTTCCAGAACTTGTTCGGAATCACGATTGTTGCAACATGGTTGTTGTCCACCTTGACACTCAGGCCATCCTTGGCAGACGGAGCCGGTTCAGCGGCAGCGCCCTTCTTGCCCTTGGCAGGAGCGGCGGCAGACTTTGCCTTCACGTCGAAGGTCCACTTGAGTTCGGAATTCTTGTGGTCCGGATCCTTCACGAGATCGTCGAGCTTGATTTGCTGGAACTGCTTCTTTTCGTCGATGGACTGATCCTTGAGTTCGCGCACGAACTGCGGAGCATCGTTCACCGATTCCACCGTGAAGGTCACGGAGCGGCTATCAGAAGCACCTTCCGGGTCGGTCACCGTGAACTTGACGGCTTCCTTGCCGTGCCAGTTCGGGTTCGGCGGCAACACAGACACATTGTGGCTAGCATCCATGGCGACCTTGAGTTCCTTGGCGCCTTCGATCTTCCACTTCAGCTTGTTCTTCGGATGGTCGAGGTCTTCGACATAGTTGTCGAGAGCAATAGACTTGAAGCTACCCTTTTCCTTGATGGTCTGGCTAGCAATATCCTTCATGACCGGAGGATCGTTGATAGACTGCACAGAGAATGCGGCAGTCGCCTTGGCGGTTGCGCCTTCCGGGTCGGTCACCGTGAAGGTGATCTTTTCGTTGCCGTTCCAGAGCGGGCTCGGTGCCTTGATAGAAACGTCGCCGTCCTTGGAAATAGAGACCTTGAGATCCTTCTGGCCAGTCACTTCAATCTTCAAGCGATCATAGGCGTGGTCAGGATCCTTGATAAGCTGCTTCAGGTTGAAAGACTTGAATTCTTCCTTTTCCTTTATCATCTGGTCGTTGATCTTGCCGATGGTCGGAGCATCGTTCACGGACTGCACCGTAAAGGTAGCCGTGCAATGGGCCTTGCCGCCATCCGGATCTTCCACCTTGAACGTAATTTCTTCGGAGCCGTTCCAGTACTTGTCCGGAATCACGATCTTAGCCATGCGCTGGCCATCCACAGTCACCTTGAGCTGCGGAGTGTAGCTCTTCGGTGCACCCTTCGCCGGCTTCACGTCGAAGCTCCAGGAAAGCTGGTCGGGCTTGTGATCGGCATCCTTCACGATATCGTTCAAGTTGATAATCGCGAATTCACGCTTTTCAGGAATGCTCTGGTCCTTGATGGGCTTCACGAATTCAGGCAGGTCGTTCACGGATTCCACCGTAAACTTCACCGTACGCTTGTCGGATGCCCCTTCCGGGTCGGTCACCGTGAAGGTAATGTCTTCGGAACCGTTCCAGAACTTGTTCGGGGCAGTAACCGTAGCGACATGCTTCGGGTCGATCACAACCTTGAGCTGCTTGTTGCCGGATACGGTCCACTTGAGCTTGGACTGATCGTGGTCTTCGTCAGAGGCGTACTTGTCAAGTTCAATCGACTTGAATTCACCCTTTTCCTTGATGGTCTGGTTAGCAATATCCTTCATAACCGGCGGGTCGTTGATAGACTTCACCGTGAACACGGCGTCAGACTTGGCAGAAGCGCCTTCCGGGTCGGTCACCGTGAAGGTCACCTTTTCGGAACCGTTCCACATCTTGGTCGGCATCTTGATCGTTGCGACACCGTTCTTATCGATATCGATCTTGAGCTGCTTGTTGCCAGAAACCGTCCACTTGAGATCCTTAAAGGCGTGGTCGGGGTCAGAAGCAAGTTCGGCGAGGTTGACGGAAGCAAATTCATGCTTTTCTTCGATCATCTGGTCCGGAACCTTCTTGAGAGTCGGCACATCGTTCACGGACTGCACAGTGAAGAGAGCCTTGGACACAGCCTTGGCACCTTCCGGGTCGGTCACCGTAAAGGTAATTTCATCGGCACCGTTCCAGAACTTGTTCGGAATCTTGATGTTGGCCACATGCTGGGCATCAACTTCAACAGTGAGACCAGCTTCCTTGCCCTTGGTAGACTTCACGTCAACCGTGAACTGGAGGTCGGAAAGCTTGTTGTCGAGGTCGCGAACCATTTCACCGAGCTTGATCGGCTGGAACTGGCCCTTTTCCTTGATAGTCTGCGGAGCGACCTGCTTGATGAATTCCGGAACGTCGTTCACGGATTCCACGGTGTAAGCGACAGAGCGTTCATCGGTAGCACCTTCGGGGTCGCTCACCTTGATGGTAAGCGTTTCGGAACCGTTCCACTGCGGAGACGGCGGAGTCACCTTCATCACGCGGTTACCGTCGATGGACACCTTGAGTTCGCGGTTGCCCGTCACGGTCCACTTGAGCTGGGCCTTGGTGTGGTCGAGGTCTTCGACATACTTGTCGAGTTCAACCGGCTTGAATTCGCCCTTTTCCTTGATGGACTGTTCAGCAATGTCCTTCATGGTCGGAGGGTCGTTGATGGACTTGATAGAAAGCTTCATCTGGGTAGAAGCCTTGCCGCCATCGGGGTCAGTAGCAGTAAAGGTGATGGTTTCAGAACCGTTCCAGAGTTCGTTCGGAGTCTTGAAAGAAACTTCACGAGTCTTGTTATTCAGGTTGACCTTGATGTCCTTGTTACCCGTAATGTCGATCTTCAACTGGGAGAGATCGTGATCGGCATCGGAGAGGTAATCGTCGAGCATCACGGAGGCAAATTCGTTCTTTTCTTCGATAGCCTGGTCCGGAATCTTCTTGAACACAGGAATATCGTTGATGGACTTGACCGTGAAGGTCACAGCCTGCTTGACAGAAGCGCCTTCGGGGTCAGACACCGTAAAGGTCACGACAGCAGCGCCGTTCCAGTACGGATCCGGGATTTCAATAGATGCAACGTGGTCGTCACCGATATTTACAGACAAAGTACCGGACTGCGGTTCCTTGCCCTGGTGCTTCACGTCAGCTTCCCAGGAGAGTTCGGAATTCTTGTGGTCGGCATCCTTCACGTATTCGTCGAGCTTGATCTTCGCGAAGGTCTTCTTTTCGTCGATGGTCTGATTCGGAATCTGCTTCACGAGCTGCGGCACGTCGTTCACGGAGTTCACCGTGAAGCTGTTTTCGGATTCGGCGCAAGCACCGGCCGGGTCGCAGACCTTGAACTTGATGGATTCAGAACCATTCCACATCTTGTTCGGGATCTTGATGGTGGCGTTCTTGCCGGCGATATTGACGGCGAGATCCTTGTTGCCCGAAACAGTCCACTTAAGTTGTTCGAAAGGATGATCGGGATCCTTGACCAGCTTGTCCAGTTCAATGGGCTTGAACTCCTGCTTTTCGTCGATGGTCTGATCCTGGACTTCCTGCACGAATTCAGGAGCATCGTTCACGGACTTGACCGTGAACTTGGCGGTCGCCTTGGCAGACGCACCGTCCGGGTCAGTCGCCGTGAAGGTCACGGTTTCAGAGCCGTTCCAGAATTCATTCGGGATCTTGATGTTTGCAGAACCATACTTGTCGATGTCGAACTTCAGGTCCTTGTTGCCCGAAATGGTCCACTTGAGTTTCATGACATCGTCATCCACGTCTGCTACATAATCGGTCAGGCTGATGGATTCGAATTCGTTCTTTTCTTCGATGGTCTGGTCCGGAATCTTCTGGAGCACCGGAGCATCGTTGATCGGCTTCACCACAAAGTTTGCGGCCGTAGAGGCGCTAGCGTATTCGCCGTCGGTAGCCGTAAACTTGATCTTTGCAGAGCCGTACCAGTTCGGATCCGGAATAATCACGGAAGCCACACGGTTCGGGTCAATTTCCACGTTCAGGTCGCCGTCGGCCTGGTCCTTGCCAATCGGAGAGATGTCGAATTCCCAGAGAATCTGGTTCTTCGGATGGTCGGGGTCGGTCACGTAATCGTCGAGCTTGATCTTCGCGAAGGTCTTTCCTTCATCGACGGTCTGGTCCGGAATCTGCTTGACTTCAGGCGGGTTGTTTACGGATTCCACGTTGAAGTTCACCGTTTCGGAACCCGAGGCGCCCTTGGTATCAGTTGCAATAAAGGTGATATCTTCAGAACCGTTCCAATACTGGTCCGGAATTTCAATAGTCGCTACGCGTTCAGGCGAAATAGAAACCTTGAGTTGCTTATTGCCGGACACGGACCACTTAATCTTTTCGGCTTTGTCCTCATCGGTAACATACTTGTCCAACTTAATCGGGGCAAATTTCTTGCCTTCATCGATGGATTCACCCGGAATACCCATCACGGAAGGAGCAGAGTTCTCCGCCTCCTGGGCTACACCCACTGATGCCAGCAAACTGACAGACGCCAATATTGCTGCTACAGATCTATTTTTTCGTTTCATTTATGATCTCCCATAAAAACTTCTTCCAACTTCACCTTTTGCTTTCACAAAATAGAGAACCGCACCCGCTAGTCCGAGCGCAATTTTACGAGGTCAAATATAATGATTTTATCTGCCCAAAAGCGTCAAAAAGCCGATTTTTCGTAAAAAAACGCAACCTGATTCGGCAAGAAAAATTTTCATATTTGTAACTTATTGACAATCAACAAGTTAGCAATTCAAGGCCAAATTTTCCTTTATTACACATTTTTCAATTTTTATGAGTCTGCAAAAAAATTTACAAACATTTTACATTAAATCGGAACAAAAAGTTCCATTTTTAGCAATTTTGCCAGTCTCGCCCGATGACAATCATTTGCCCAAAAACTATTTTTTATCTAAACAAACAAAACAGGCTAGGTAAAAAATGAAATTCGTATTCCTTTGCGACGCCAACTACCTCAAAGGCGACATGGTCAACTTCGTGAACAACTTTCCCACCAACCACGAACTGGTGACAATGACCTCTGACGAACTGCTTCAGACGAAGTCCATTTTCGAAGGCACGTTCGCCGTTCTCGCCGAACGCACCACTTGGCAGAAAAATTTCAGCCTGTTCCGCTATTTCGGCCTTCTTCCGCTTCTTGAAGTGCTTCCGCTCGGCATTGTGAGCCGTTCCCGCCGCGGCGAACCCCTCAAGGGCCGCACCCAGAACAGGAACCAGGAAATCTACTTTAACCCCGCCTCTTCCGCCGAAGAACTCTACCTCCAGGTAGACAAGTTCGTCGCCGCACCTCCGGCAGGTTTCAGCTATCCCCGCGGTTTCCAGAAGGCATAACCAGAAACCATGCAGAGAAAGGTCCTGAACGACCTGTACAGGCAAGGCGGAGTAACTAGTTTCGCATTCCCCGGCGAAAACGAGATTCCGCTTGAGCCTCTGCAAAATCTTGCGCTGGCATTGAATGCCGGCGCTCGTTTTATGGTCATAGACTTTTCGGGAAAGAATCACCTCAAAGGTGACGCCCCCATTGAGGTCCAGGCTCTTTTCGAAAAGCCCCTTCCGCAGGAAATTCTGAACAAACTAAATTCAGAATCTTCAAGTTGGACCGTAACCGGCTCCAGGGCGTTCCCCAAGGACGACGACCAGTTCCGGAACCTTTACCACAATCTGCAGCACATCAAGAAAGCCATCGCGCAAATCGTCGTCATCTTACCCCTGGACATCAACGACGAAGAAGCCTACTACGCCAAGCTGATTTCAAGGCTGATCGTGATCGACGGAGACAGTGTAAGCGAGGCTTCAGCATACCTCGAAGACCTTCCCCACTTTAACAAGGCGAACCTGCTTTGGCTCCTGCCGCAAAAACCGAACAAGAAGAAATTCTACCACGCCTACCGAGCCGTCCGTAGAAGCCATTCCTTCTACAAGGAAATCAGGCTTTGCGATTGGAGAACAAGTCCCGAAGCATTCACCCGGATTATCGAGCAACTCCACAAGATTTCAATTATCGAGAAGAATCCGCTAGACGGATCCTCCAAGGTATTCAGGACCATTTTCCCGCTGTTGCTTTTACTTGTGATTGCGCTCCCCTTCCTGTTCGTGACCGAAACGGAACCCGGAATTTCGAACATGCGCAACCGCATCCACGAACGCGATAAGCTTTCCATAGCGCCTTCGTTCGAATACACCTTTGACGGCAAGGAAACCCTGCAACGCATTGCCCGCTACGCCATCGGAAGGTTCAGCGCCATCATCACCAACGAGCGCATGGTGCAGCAGTACATCAAGGTAACACTCGAAGAAAACGGCTACCCTGCCAACGCCTGGAAAAAGAACAAATTAAACGTTCCTCCCGAAGGGACCATCGTCAAGTTTTCGAGGCCCGACTACATCGGCAACACCGCATCGGATTCCATCGGCGCCGCCTGGAAATACTGGACATCGATCGTGTCGGACAGCGTCGCCTACATTACGGAATTTTACCACCCCCAAGCCACAGCGAATTTTAGACAGCACAACGGCATCGATGTAGCAAGCCGTCAGGGAGCACGCATACTCGCGCCGTTTGCCGCCAAGGCATGGACCGCCCGCGATGAACGCGGAGGAATCGTCATCGGTCTTGTGCGCAAAAAAGATGTCGTCATTTTCATGCACTGCGACCAGTTACTTTATCTGGACGGTCAAGAAGTCATGGCCGGAGATCCCATCGCAACAGTCGGCCTCACAGGGCACACGACAGGCCCCCACGCCCACGTTGTCACGGGAATCATCGACCGTAACGGGAACAAGTCTATCGGCAATGTTCAATACAAAGTAATCGACCCGATTAAGTGGTTCTACATGTTCAAGCCCACAGCCGATGCCGTACGGAATCGATAACCCCTGTTGAAAAACACACAACACTTCGACGCAAGTGACACTCATCACAAACTCACTCAAAAAGTGTTCTCTAAGTGTTTTTTTAGGTCAGTTGTAAGCTATTTGTTACATCCGACCCCTCGCCAAAAAATTGACATTTAAATAATTTTGTTTTCGGAATTAGGGAATTGGCTTCAACAAAGAAAAAGGATAAATAAAATGAAGTTTAGAGTTTTGGCTCTTGCAACCATAACCGCCGCCCTTCTTACCGGATGTTCCGGTGTTGTCACTCCCAAAGCAGAACTCGCTAGCCACGATTCGGACCACAACATTCCTGCCATCGACGAGATGATTATTTCGTACAAGCAGGATTACATCAACAAGTGCTATATGCCTATCGTCAAGAAGAACCCTCCCGAAAACGCATGCCAGGCGGAGCTTTTCCAGATGCTGGAACGCAGCTACCACCTGGACTACAACCAGAACCACGTGGCTATGGCATCTAACAAGTTGCTGTTCAAGGACATAGATGCAAAAATTATCGAAATGTCCCGCAACGACCCCGAAGTCCGCAACGCTATCCGTGCGGGCGCCTTCACCAGCACAAGCGAAATGCTCAGCTACTACCACGAAAAGTACCATTTCGACACTCAGCTCGAACAGTACTAAGAATCAACCAATTTTACGAGAGAGAGACGCCCGCAGTTGAAAAGCTGCGGGCTCTTTTTCTATATTTGTGCCGCATTACAAATAGTAAAAACAATCCTGATGGATTCTATCGGGCCTTCGGCCCTCCAGAATGACATGCAAGGTTAGACAGCGCGGGTGCTTGCACTCGCATTGGATAACCGCAGCAGTCAAGCCTCGAAGAGGAATGACACTCTTTTCTGTCACCCTGGAGCGAAGCGATAGGGACCAAAGAATTCAGCGGGAACAAAAAGAGACAAAACTATGGGAAAATCACTCTATCAGAAGATTTTTGAAAGCCACACGGTAGCTAAGCTCCCGAGCGGCCAGTGCCAGCTCTTTATCGGGCTCCACCTCTGCCACGAAGTCACGAGCCCGCAGGCTTTTGCGCAGCTCCGCGAAGAAGGCCAGAAGGTTCTGTTCCCGGAACGCACGTTCGCCACGGTGGACCACATCATTCCGACTACCTTCCCGGAACGTAACCGCCCGCTCAAGGACGGCATTTCCGAAGAGATGTTCTCCCATATCGAAAACAACACCAAGAACAACGGCATCAAGTTCTTTGGCCCCGCCACCGCCGAACAGGGCGTAATCCACATCGTGGGCCCCGAAGAAGGCGTGACCCAGCCGGGCATGACCGTTGCCTGCGGTGACTCCCACACGGCAACCCACGGTGCATTCGGCGCTATCGCATTCGGTATCGGCACAAGCCAGGTGGCAGACGTTCTCGCCACCCAGACCCTCGCCATGAGCCCCTTGAAGACTCGCCGCATCAAGTTCACCGGCAAGCTCAAGCCGGGTGTAACCGCCAAGGACGTGGCTCTTGCCTACATCGCTAAGCTCGGCGTGAACGGTGGCGTTGGCTACGCTTACGAATTTGCCGGTCCGGTCATCGAAGAAATGGGCATGGAAGGCCGTATGACGGTCTGCAACATGGCTATCGAAGGCGGCGCCCGCGTCGGTTACTGCAACCCCGACGAAAAGACTTTCGAATACCTCAAGGGCCGTCCGTACGCCCCGAAGGCCGACAAGTGGGACGAAGCAGTCGCATACTGGAAGTCCGTGGCTACCGACGCCGACGCCCAGTTTGACGACGAAGTCGAAATCAACTGCGACAACCTCGAACCGATGGTCACCTGGGGTATCACTCCGGCCCAGGCCATCCCGCTGAACGGCAACATGCCGAAGATTGATGAATTTACCGGCAGCGAAAAGAAGGTCATCTCCGAAGCCTACGAATACATGGGCTGGGAAGAAGGTTCCAAGATGATTGGCCGCCCCATCGACATCGCCTTCGTGGGTAGCTGCACCAACGGCCGCCTCAGCGACTTGCAGGCCGCCGCCGAAATCATCAAGGGCCACAAGGTCGCCCCGACCGTGAAGATGTGGGTCGTTCCGGGCTCCATGAAGATCAAGGTGGAAGCCGAAGCTCTCGGTCTCGACAAGATTTTCAAGGAAGCCGGTGCCGAATGGCGCGAAGCGGGCTGCTCGCTCTGCCTCGCCATGAACCCAGACAAGCTCAAGGGCCGCCAGGTGAGTGCCTCCTCCAGTAACCGTAACTTCAAGGGCCGTCAGGGCAGCCCCACGGGCCGCACCATCCTCATGAGCCCCGCCATGGTGGCCGCCGCCGCCATCGAAGGCTGTGTCACCGACGTCCGCAAGTACATCAAGTAACGCTAAGGAGATTTAAAAAATGAATTCTATCGACATTGTTAAAGGTTCCGGCGTTCCTGTACGCGGCAACGACATCGACACTGACCGTATCATCCCGGCACGCTTCCTCAAGTGCGTCACGTTCGAAGGCCTCGGCGACAACGCCTTCGCCGACGATATCGCAGGCCTCGCCGCCCAGGGCAAGGTCCACCCGTTCCGCGATCCGGCCTACAAGAACGGCTCCATTCTCGTCTCGAACCAGAACTTCGGTTGCGGTTCCAGCCGTGAACACGCTCCGCAGGCCCTGAAGCGCTGGGGCATCCGCGCCATCATCGCCGAAAGCTACTCCGAAATCTTCTTCGGTAACTGCGTCGCTATCGGCGTTCCCTGCTACAAGGTAAGCCACGAAGTGGCTGACAAGATCCTCGCCTGGATCGAAGCACACCCGAGCGAAGAACTTGTGACCAGCACCGAAAGCCGCACGCTCAAGATGGGTGACGAAACCATCGAGCTCACGCTCGCCGACGGCCCCCGCGGTCAGTTCCTCGACGGTTCCTGGCACGCACGCTCCGCCCTCATGGCCAACGCCGACAAGGTGCAGGAACTCGCTAGCAAGCTGCCGTATATGCAGTTCTTGAAGTGACACGCAGTGTCATCCTGAGCGAAGGGCGCCAGCCCGAAGTCGAAGGATCTCCCACAAATCGTCATCCTGGAGCCGCGAAGCGGCGATAGGATCCACAGGCATTACAAAACGCCCAGTTCAAAGCCTGGGCGTTTTTTATATTTATAATAAAAGTTTTGACAAAATCTATATAAATGAAAATCAAATTTATTGCATTGATTATTACAACACTAATACTAACTTGCTGTGCACAAAATTATGCAAGTAAGGAAGGGGCAATCAGCCTATATCAAGAAAAAGAACTTCTAGATGTACACTGTTACTTGCAAACTAACGATTCTGTTTACATTTTAAAATCAACGGATTCATCATCTCTCCTGTATCAAAAAAACTATGAAAACGGTTCAAGATGCCAAGGGTGGATTTCAAACTCAAAGCTAGATTCTGTATCGCTTACATTCGTAGAGCATAAGTTTTTTTGGTTTTAGGGCGGAGCCCTAGGCGTAGGGGAAGCGGAAGACTTGCCATGGGCCCTATCGCTCCGCTCCAGGGTGACAGAAGGGCAAGGCTGTAGCGACCTTTGGACACTTGGCCTTTAGGCCTTAGTGTACATGGCCACCTTTAGGTGGTGGGGAGGCTTCCCCCTACCCTCTCGCGCAAAATTGTATATATTATGCTTATACCGGTGAGGTTTATATGAATGCCATAAGACCCGTTTCAGACTTGCAAGATTGTCTCGAAGACATTTCCAAGACCGTCCACGAATCTGGACAGCCTGTGTTCTTGACTAAAGACGGCTATGGCAACATGGTTCTTATGAGCATGGAAGCGTTCGCGCATTTTCAAATTGAAAATGAAATCTATGCCAAGTTACATGAAGCCGAACTACAGGCACAGGAATCCACCAAAAGATATACTTCAGAAGAAATCCTAAATTGCCGACATTAACTCATTAGCCAACATCATTTCATTAATTCGATAACGACATCTACACAAAAACAATAGAGGTCTCTCGGGATTACTCCAAGTTTTAGGGCGGATAGGATTCAGAAACTCATGCTCCCCTCACCCATCGACAACATTCTCGTAGAAAAGGCGAAACGCCAAATGCACTTGCGCAACGGCGAGAATGTCGTCAAGACGTACAGAATTTCGTTGGGCAAGAATCCCGTGGGTGCAAAGGTCAAGTCCGGTGACAACAAGACGCCAGAGGGCGACTACACCATCGTGCTTCACAACCCCAAAAGCAAGTTTCATTTATCGCTCCGAATTTCGTACCCGAATGCGGAGCAAATCAATGCCGCGAAAGAAGGCAATTACGAGCCCGGCGGAGACATCATGATCCACGGCTATCCGAACAAGGTTCCTGCGTTTCTTTTCAAATATTGGCACAGGGGGAAAGACTGGACTGCCGGCTGCATCGCCGTCACGAACGACGAAATCGAAGAAATCTACGATGCCGTCAAGGACGGCACCCCGATAACCATCAAGCCTTAAACAGCCCTACACCATCTCGGCTTTGAGTTTGGCAGCAAGTTCAATCACAGCATCATCGACAAGGGTCTGGTAGTGCCCGCCAAAGCGGTCCGTGAAAGCCTTGATGACATCGACAGCTCCAGAGTGCAGACGAATCGTATAAGGTTTCTTTGCCGAGGCCCTAAACTTGTAGGAGGCATTAGCCAACGACGCGAGTTCTCTTTTGCGTTCTTCGGTAATCTGAGGCTTGCCGGCATGGTTCGCCTCGAAATCGGCAAGGATTTCTTGTTCCTCTTCGTCCAGATTGAACTTTTTCGCATGTTCCTTAAAAGACAACATTACTTACCTCCATATTTTCTCTGCGCGACTCTGCTCGGCACAATAGTCTTAAGCCAAATATCTCCATCAGGTTCAGGCTTGTAAGGAACAACATAACAGTAGCCTTCAATCCTAACAACCATAATTCTCTGCCCTGGATACTTCTCCTGATTCGGGTGTTCGTAATCATCCAGGACCTCTTTGTTCCGCATAATTTCTTCGATTTGTTCGAAGGAAACATGTCTCGTCACCTTCAACAATTCATTTTTCTCAGAATTCCATCTAGCCACGAATTCTACCTCTTAATATAATTATTGTACACACATTTGTCAATACATTTGTAAATCATTTAGCTTTTTTCGAGCGATTTTCACTATTTCCTAATGCCCTCCGGGTTAGGAATAGGCAGTTTGACACCTTCGGACGGCCAGCCCCAACAATCCCCCTCTTTGCGGTTCTTTTCCGGCATGTGGCGCTCGGGATCGGCAGAACCCCGCAGGACATTTTTTGCCTTACGACGAAACTCTCGATTCGCCATTTTCTGAAATTCAACATCCTTTGCCATTTTCACAAACGGTTTCTTGTAACTGCGACTCATATTATAGCCTCCGTTGTTATGGTCGCAAGCTGCGACCGATTGATTTTTAGAGGCGTTCTTTCGCAAAGGGCCGTGAAACCCAAATTAAAAAGAACGCACCTCGCCTTTCCTTAGACGAGATGCGTTCGGGGATGCGGAAATTGTACCTAAGTTTTAATTTTTTGGCAAGGGGCGTACAAAAATTTTACATAAGCCATCAAAACAAGTTTCCACAGCGGAAAACTATATTTACCGTATGAAGGCGACCGTCCTAATCATATTTATCCTAGTTGCGCAAGTTCTTGCGGACTCCCCACACATGTATTTTGACGGTGTTGATCCGGATGCATACGAAGCAAGCATTGACTCAATGCCAATCATAGCGGATTCCGTTACAAAACTCTTTTCATTGCCCGATTCATCCCTGATACAAGCCGCAAGCGACTTCTATTCTTTCAAGACGGTCTTTAACCCCATCCGGGACAGCCTTATTCTTTTTTATACGGAACATCCAGAAGAACCGCTGGATTCACTTCGGCAAGAGGTTTTACTTAATTGGTCATGCCGGTACCTGCTACATTGTTACTCACGAAAGCCCATAGGGAGCGGTTTTTACATATCGCGAGGACAATTTCAGTTTTTTGAATATAATGATGAAGAAGGAATTGACCAATTTTTCTCAAAACTTCCAGATACATCGTATTACCGAATATACCTTGAGCAAAAGCAACATATCGATTCAACTGTAGCACAGCAAAAACCAAATATCCGCCATAGGGTACAAAGTGCTCTCTCACAACTAACATACCGGATGAAGCGGGATTCTTTATCCAAAAAAGAACGTAGGGAACTCGCACAACTTATAGACCAACAAGTCGACTCCGTTGCAATGGACTACCATCTGGGATTGTACGGGAGATCTCAGTTAGGGTATTATACACCACGTCGATTTTTCGCATTCGATCTTTCCTTCTTTATGGCGATGCCAACCATTGACGAGTCCTTCAACAAAATCAGGTTCTACGGCGGGGATATTTCCGCAAAGGTAATAACGTCGAAAGGGGACTTCGGTTTAGGATTTAGCGTCGGATTCGGAAAAAATGAAGGGGACGACATCCACTACGAAGACATCTACCACAAGGGCGGGGAAACCGCGGGCGGCGTGGCTCCGTACATCTCCTACGGTTATCCGGTTTTAGACAATATGGACCACAGGATTGCCCCTACGGTCAAATTATGCTACTACAGCGGCAGTTCTGGGGATGAATCTATCCCGGCAGAAGACGATACACACAAGCAGTTTTTCTATTCCCTGGGAATCCGTTACGAATATACTGTCAACGCCCCCGTCGAAAAGGAGGACTATCGTAAAGGACTCCTGCATGACGCCGTTTTCGCGACAATCAATTTCGGTTTCGATGTAAATATGTATGCCGCCGATGTCATCGCCATCAGGGCATTTGTCGGGCTTGGCCTTGGGCTCTTTAAGTAAAATGATTCCTCTTTAAGTTCCTACCTTAATCTACTATGGATATCAAAGTTCTCCGAGCAACAGAAGAATGGCAACGTGCGGGTGCGTACAGCGTGCGCATCCAGGGCATGAACCGGCAGCACCACATTTCGCTCCGCGAGGAGTTCGACGAGCACGACGGCGACGGCACTAAGTACATTGTCTTGCTGGATGACGAATATCCGGTTGCCACCTGCCGTTTCTATGAAATTGACGCAGACACGGCAACCATCGGCCGCGTGGTCGTTCTGCCGGAATATCGCGGACAGAAGCTCGGCGCCATGGCCGTGCGCGAAGCCGAAAAGTGGATTGCTGAATGCGGCTACAAGCAGATTGTCATCGACAGCCGCATCGAGGCGGTCGGCTTTTACGAGAAACTCGGTTACAAGAGTGTCGGCGCCAAAACTCACCAGTCAGGCGTTTTCGAATGCACCCGGATGACGAAATCGTTATAACGAGAACTGCGAAGCGCCAAATGCCCGATAAAAAACAGCCGCTCCATTGAACGGGAAACTTCTCGGGTTTTAGGGGTATTATTGAGCCATTTTCACCCCCAATTATTCCAACTTGGAATATCATTTTGTAAAAATTTTCTCACGCATTTCCTATAATAATGTATTATGTGGTTAAGGTAAAGATTGTTCATGCGAGAAACATTTGCAATTATATATATACTACTAATAATCCTTCTCGGACTATTTGGGACGATTTCACGACGGTCAAGCAAGAGCGTCGCGAAGCCTGTTTCTTATTTGCAATTTACCTTCATTGTCCCCATCGTCGGAAATTTGATACTTGTCCTTTCCGAGAACGAATTTCTCTCGACTATTGGCAGCTACATTTATTCTATAGGCATGGACCTTATGGTCATGTGCCTGTTCGATTTCTCTCTTTCTTATTGTGGCATTTCTTGGAGAAACCACAAAAAGAAATGCATGATTCTCTATTCCATTCTGACCATCGATATCATCCAGTATTTTTTCAACCCTTTTTTCGGCCACGCCTTTGGCATGGAAGCCATCACGGTCGACGGTACGCTTTACTATAGGCTCGTTCCCTATGCAGGGCAATTCTGTCACCGCATCATCGTCTACCTAGCTTATGCAACGTCACTAGCCTTTTTCATTGTAAAAACAATCAAAGTCCCGCGAATTTACGCCGAAAAATACTACGTCATTTTGTTCGCCTTGAGTTTAGGTGGAATATGGCAGACCTACTACATTATCTCAAGAACGCCCATAGACAGTTCAATGATCGGTTTTACCATTTGCAGTTTTCTCATTTTCTATTTTTCGCTTTTCTACAGACCATTCAGACTTCTCGACCGAATGCTTGCAAATATCGCGTCCAAATTACCCGAAGCAGTCGTATTCTTTGACGCAAGCGACCGCTGCGTTTGGATTAACGGGAAAGCCCGAAAAATACTGAACATTCATTCCGACAATTTTGAGCATGTCAAGAAGCGTTTGACCAGCTGGTTCAACATCGTTGACACAGGCGAAGATAACTGGAGTACAAAACAAACCATCGGATTCGGGAAAGCTGCAAAGCACTACGCAATCGAAAAACATTTGGTAACTGATGTAAAGAACAAGAAAATCGGCTACTTCTTAAGCATCCAAGACAATACAGAAGATATCCTCAACCACCAGCGCGAAATTTACGAAGCCACCCACGACATGCTCACGGGACTCTTTACCAAGGAGCACCTGTTCAACCTGATTCGGAACAAGGTCGCAACCGATAAGGACTCTTCCTATTCCATCGCTCTCCTTGACATCAAGGATTTCAAGATGATAAACGACATCTTTGGTAACGAGGTGGGTGACGGAGTCCTCAAAAGGGTGGCAAACTGGATCAGGGAAAACGCAACCGAGGAGTGGATTTTCGGAAGACTTTCAGGGGACGCGTTCGGCATCTGCTATCCGACAGGCTCCGCAAGGCTAGATGTCGTCGAACAACGACTTTCGAAGTTCGTCATTTCGAACGGATCTATTGATCAGCACATTCTGATGCATGTGGGCATATACAACGTAACCGATCCCAGCATCGACATATCCATCATGTTCGACCGAGCCCACTTGGCCCTCACCACCATCAAGAACGAATTCAACGTACATATCGCCATCTACGACGACAATATGCGCGACCAGGTGCTCTGGAATCAAAAAATATCCACGGAACTGGAAGCGGCCATCAAAAATCGGCAGATTGTTCCCTATCTGCAGCCTATCGTAAACAATAATGGATCCATCATCGGCGCCGAAGCCCTTGTCCGCTGGCTCCACCCCGACGAAGGATTCCTCCCTCCGTTCAAGTTCATCCCCGTATTCGAGAAGAACGGGATGATCGCCCTGGTAGATAAGTACATTTGGCGTTGCGCCTGCGAAATTCTTTCTTCGTGGAAAGACGAAAAATCCAACCTGTTTATCTCCGTGAACATTTCGCCCAAAGACTTCTACTTCATGGATGTCTATGCCGAAATCATGGCGCTTATCGAGGAATTCAAGATAGAACCGTCGCGACTCCGTATTGAGATTACCGAAACGGTGATGATGACCGAAGCCGAAAGCCGCATGGCCATCTTGAGCAAATTCCGCAAATCGGGATTTGTCGTCGAAATGGACGACTTCGGCAGCGGATATTCTTCCCTAAACCAGCTCAAGGACATGCCGCTCGACGTTCTAAAAATCGATATGAAGTTCCTGAGCAAGGCCGCAGACAACCACCGTGCAACAACTATCTTGCGCAACGTACTCAGGCTTTCGAACGATCTCGGACTGTTCTCGCTTACCGAAGGTGTCGAGACCGAAGACCAGTACAAGATGCTCAACGAAATAGGCTGTCAGCTGTTCCAGGGATATTTCTTTGCAAAACCCATGTCCGTCGCTGACTTTGAAAAACTTTGCGATAAAAATAAAGGTAACCTATGACGAATCAAACTCCCCCGATGCCACCCGAAATTCAAAAACAGATGAAAAAGGTCGGCCTCAAGATTTCTTTCATGATGGCGCTCATGATTAGTTTCGCGCTTTCACTTACCGGAAACCTGACCGCCGAACATCCGCCTGAAATGCCGATGATTGCGATTATCATCGGATTCCTGGAAAGTTTCGTCCTTAGTTTTGCCGTCAGTTTCGGAATCGGTCTCGTTGTTCCGATGCCCAAGGTAAATGCGGCGTTGGGACGCAAGTTCCACCTGCAGCCGAGAACGCTCAAGGCCCATATCGTGGAATCCATCGTATCGAACCTGATCTATACACCGCTCATGACAACCGTCATGGTCACGTTCGTGTATTTCTTCTTGATTCCCCCTGGACACAAGCCGCCGTACCTGCCGATGTTCATCAGCTCGCAGGTCATCTGCTTTGTCGTGGCACAGGTTCTCATTTTCATCTTCGAGCCGATTATCATCAAGATTGCGATGTCGAAGATGCCGCCGCGCCCGCCTTTTGAGCAGGAGCACCCCCATCCTTAAGAAAACCTAGAGCCACGAAGTGGCGAACGGAATCAAAAAATCCGCTTGGGAAAACCCAGCGGATTTTTTCATATTCGTTTATGTCAACCTTATGCAAGGCGGTTGTTGACTACGTTCCAGTCCACAATCTGCCAGAGTCCCTTGAGGTAGTCCGGACGACGGTTGCGGTAGTCGATGTAGTAGGCATGTTCCCACACGTCGAAGGTCAACAGCGGCTTGAGGCCCTTGGTGAGCGGATTTTGGGCGTTGCCTTCCTGCGTAATCACGAGCTTGCCCTGCGCATCGGCAGAAAGCCATACCCAACCGGAACCGAAGAGGCCTGCACCCTTCGCCTGGAATTCTTCCTGGAACTTTTCGAAGGAGCCAAAATCGCGCGCGATTGCTTCGGCAATCTTGCCTGTCGGAACATTGCCCGCAGACGGAGCCTTGAACTGCATGAAGTACATGTAATGATTCAGGAACTGTCCCGCATTATTGAACACGCCGCCTTCGGCCGTTTTCACGATTTCAGCGATAGACTTGCCTTCGAATGCGCTACCCGGAAGAGCGGCGTTCAAGTTGTTGAGGTAAGTCTGCAGATGCTTGCCATAGTGGAATTCGATGGTTTCCTGGCTGAGCACCGGAGCGAGATCTCCCGCTGCGTAAGGAAGCGCGGGCATTTCAAATTTTCCATTGATTGGTTGAATCATTATGAATTTCCTTCTTCGCGGCTATGCCGCAATGTATGGTGTGTAATGTGCAATGTGGAATGCGAAATGAAAAATGAGAAATTATAATTACTCACTAAACATCTCACACTTCACATCTGTTAAATACTTGTCTCTATATAATCTCGTCTAAAGGTGCCGTTGCCGAGCAAGATGTCAATGGGCAACTTCTTGAATTCGTATTCGTAAGGGGGCTGTTTCCAGGCGAAATCCTTCGGGTACTCGTTGAAGATATACTGCAACAACTTTACCGCCATGTCAAAGCTGCGGAACTTGTCACGGTCGAGCACGTGAATCTGCGCACCGCCGCAAATCTGACCTGCGCCCTTATGGAATGTGGGCTGGAAGTAATTCTCGCGGAAATACACGCCGGGGAGCTTGAGTCCGTTCATGTACTTGCAGAGCTTGACCGCATCGATAAACGGGGCTCCGAAAATTTCGAAGGGGCGCGTGGTGCCGCGGCCTTCGCTCACGTTGGTGGCCTCGAACAGGCACATGCCCGGGTAAACGATCGCGGTATCGAGCGTCGGCATGTTCGGGCTCGGCAGAATCCACGGAAGACCCGTCTGGTCGTACCACATCTTTTTATCGTAACCTTCCATGCCGAGCACGTAGAGTTCACACTTGGGAAAACGTTCTTCCTTGAACTGCACCGCCAGTTCGCCAATCGTCTTTGCGTGGCGCGTGCGGATGCTGTGGAGTCCCACGAAACTCGTGTAATTCAAGTCCAGCACCGGGCCTTCTTCATCGATACAGTTGATGGGGTTCGGACGGTCCACCACGATCACAGGGATTCCGGCCTTTTCGCAGGCTTTCATACAAAGGAACAGAGTCCAGATAAACGTGTAGTAGCGGGCACCGACATCCTGCAAGTCCACAAGCATCATATCCACGTGACTGAGCATTTCGGCAGTAGGTTCGCGGTGTTCGCCGTAAAGGCTATAAACGGGAATGCCCAGTTCGGGGTCGGTGTAACCTTCCCATTCGATCATGTTGTCCTGGGTATGCCCCTTGATACCGTGCTGGGGGCCAAAAAGGGCAGAAAGCTTAAAGAGTTTGCCGTCGTATTCCTTGAGTAAATCGAGGGTATAGTGCAAATCCGGGAGAACCGATGCCGGGTGGAGGACTGCGCCAAGGCGCTTGCCCTTGAGGTTTGCTGGAAAAGCCTTTTCGAAGCGAGAGAGAGCGAGTGTGACCATAATAGATTCGGAATTCAGATTTCGGAATTCGGAGTTAGAAGTTAAAATCGAAGAATCAATCAAAATATAAATGAAAACAAACGTAAAAGCAACAAAAAGTGTACATTCGTCCCTGAAAATGACAAACATTGTTTGCAAAATGCAAAATTTTCACAAAATGGCACAAAATGACAGTCGGAATTTTTTATTTTTTACCATAGAACAAAAAAAACAAATAGGATGAATTATGGCATATTTGAATAAAGTGATGCTTATCGGCAATATCGGCAAGGACCCCGTCATTAGCGCAAGCGCAGCAGGTCGCAAGCGCGTATCGTTCTCCCTTGCTACCAGCCGTCGCTATCGCGATAACAATGGTGAACAGAAGGAACAGACGGACTGGCACAATATCGTGGGTTGGGGCAAGATTGCCGACACCATGGAAACGCTCGGTGTCCACAAGGGCATGACCCTTTATGTTGAAGGTTCCCTCACCAACCGCAGCTGGACCGACCAGACGACCGGCCAGAAGCGTTACAGCACCGAAGTCAACCTGGATACGTTCCAGCTTCTGACCCCGCGTGGCCAGAACGGTGGCAATTTCCAGGGAGGCAACTCCTACAACCAGTCCAGCAACTATAACCAGGCTAGCGCTCCCACCTACGATGCACCCGCACCCGAAGGCGTGGATGACGACCTTCCTTTCTAAAAAATGAACCAACAGATTGCTGATATCGCCTTGATGATGGTGCTCCCGCTGGGCATCACCTTTACGGCGATACTCATGTCCGTATCTGCGGACACACGCACCCAGAAGATGTTGGGTGTGTTTTTGTCGATCCTGATTGTAGCCATGGACTGCATCTTCTACTTTGCGAAGAACTCGTTCATCACCTACAACTGCGACGGCGGACTTCTGCTTTCATTCGCGAGTCTGTTCTTTTTCGCCATCATCAGCTTTATCCGTTTCGAAGACCGAGCTGCCAAGGCCGGAAACATTTTCCTCGCCTTCTTCATGCTGTCCGCCTTCATGGGTATCGCCTACTGGGACCGTCCGACCTTCATTCCCACTTCGGACTACACCGCCGCTGAACTTGCTGCGATGAATTCCCAGTACCAGGACTACATCGCCTCGTTCGAGAACGGTGAAGGCGGAAAGATCCTGCCGAACAAGTCCAGAACTTCTGCAAAGGCAGCCTCCTCGGTAGCATCAGCCCAAAAGAACCGGGAAGACGGCTCGCTGAGCCGCATGGAAAGCTACCTTGTCGATGCGGAGACCGTCATCAAGCGCATGACCGACATCATCAACGCCATCGACAATTTCGAACCTCTCGCCTCGAACATTTCTGAAGCGGAACGCGAACAGCGCAGCAGCCAGGCGCTCGCCATCAACAACAATGCCGTTGCCTTGAACAAGAAGGTTCTCGGGCTTTTCCACCCGCACGAATCTAGCGAGGCGCACACGGAACTGATTCAGGCGAGCGAATGCGTGCGTCTTGCCGCATACGCACTCTACAGCTACACGCTCCAGGAAAACCCGGAACAGCAGCTGATTCTTTACCGACAGTCCAGAGACCAGATTGCCCAGATGAAAATCTACCTGAAGCGTTTCTGGAACGCCACTGAAGTTTTACAATCAAACAATCAACAACAAACCGAACAATAAAGGTTAATTATGATTCGCAACGTAGCCATTATGGGCGCAACCGGCGCCGTGGGCCAAGAAATTCTCTCCATCCTCGAAGAGCGCAATTTCCCGCTGCAGAGCCTGAAGCTCCTCGCCTCCGAACGTAGCGCAGGCAAAGAATTCAAGTTCAAGGGCGAAACCCTCAAGTGCGAAGTCCTGAACAAGGACTCCTTCAAGGGTGTCGACCTGGTGCTCAGCTCCGCTGGTGCAGCGATTTCCCAGGAATTCGCTCCGATCGCCGTCGAAAACGGCGCCGTGGTTGTCGACAACACCAGCTTCTTCCGCATGGACCCGGCAGTGCCGTTGGTTGTCCCGGAAGTGAACCCCGAAGACATCAAGCTCTACAAGGCTGAGAACGGCGGCAAGGGCATTATTGCCAACCCGAACTGCACGACCATCATGATGGTTGTGGTGCTCAACCCGATCGAAAAGATTTCCCACATCAAGAAGATTCACATTTCTTCTTACCAGAGCGCAAGCGGTGCAGGTGCCATCGCCATGGAAGAACTGAAGCAGCAGTACAAGGACATCCTCGAAACCGGTACGACTACGCACATCAACAAGTTCCCCTTCCAGCTCGCCTACAACGTGATTCCGCAGATCGACAAGATGACGGAAAACGACTACACGAAGGAAGAAATGAAGATGTACAACGAAACCCGCAAGATCATGCATTCTGACGTTCGCACGAGCGCCACCTGCGTGCGCGTGAGCTCGCTGCGTTCTCACTCCGAATCCGTGTGGTTCGAAACCGAACGTCCGGTTTCTGTCGAAGAAATTCGCAATGCCTTGAAGAACGCTCCGGGCGTGACCCTCAAGGACGATCCGCAGAACTATGTGTACCCGATGCCGCTCGAAAGCGCCGGCAAGGACAACGTGTTCGTAGGCCGTATCCGTAAGGACCTGGCCGACGAGAACAGCAACACGCTGTGGCTCACCGGTGACCAGATCCGCAAGGGCGCTGCACTCAACGCCGTGCAGATTGGTGAGATTCTCGCTAAGGGTGTGTAATCCCGGGAGTTTTCCCCACTGTCATCCTGGAAGGACTCTGGAGCGCAGCGACAGAGGACTGATAGGATCCAAACGCACATTTAAAAAGTCGTCCTTTGCGGGACGACTTTTTTGTATTCAGCAATTTTACAGCAAGTTCAAACTAGCGAAGCAGGGCTTTCGACAGAGCCTTGCCGTTCTGTTCCAGAACAATCAACGCCACGCCACGAGCTTCAACAGCACCATTCAAATTCACTTGATGCACACCTTCGTGAAGATCGCCCAAAGACACGGTCTTCTGCAGGATACCCTTCAAATTGTAGACCTTGACGTTTGTCAATCCCGAACGGGAAAGCGTTACCGTTGCCTGCAGGTTTCGGCGGTTTCCATACTGCTTCAGTCCATTTGCGCCCTTCGCTACGACCATGTTGGACTTTACCTTTATAGGAGGATCGTCAATAGGAATTTCGGGAAGAACGCCCGCGGTAAACACAAACTGCGGATACGACATCGTATCGTTCAAAGTCCAATACTTGTCGAAATCAGTCCAGTTCTTGTATAGAGACGCATTCTTCATTTCAGTAAACGCAACGCCGTCTACCGTTGAATCCGCTCCAAACCCGCAGCCATCCTTATTGTAAAGGGCATTTTTTACAGATCCGTCGTTTCCTGCCACAAAGCAGCCGGCACCATAAAGTTCAGCGCCGCTTGCAACAGTCTTTCCAGCAAAGAATACGTTTTCTATATTCTTTCTATTCGTACCGACAAATCCAGCAGGTTCAACCTTACCAGAAACCTTTCCCGTAGCATAGGCATTCAAAATGGTTCCACTGTTACTCGAAACGAAACCAGCGCCTGTGTATTCACTGGTGACATTTCCCGTAGCGTAGGCATTATTGATTTGACCTTCATTGGAACCGACAAAGCCGCCCGCCGTATACGACTCATCATAACCTGTGATTCTTTCAAGAGATCCAGTCGCATAGCAATAGTAGATATTGCCCTTGTTCACGCCGACAAAGCCGCCAAAAACAGAATACGAATGCACATCACCCGTCGCATAGCAATTGAGAATTTTTCCTTTATTTACTCCCACAAAGCCGCCAGCATGCATGCCACCAACGACTTCCCCGCTTGCGAAACTATTCGAAATAATACCGGTAGAGTCATTTTGACCGACAAAGCCACCATAAGTATCACCGGATCCCTTATTACCGTTATTCACATGGCCCGTCGCATAGCAACTATCGATTTTGCCGCTATTGCGGAATACAAATCCTGCCAAATTGTTGAACGCATCAACATTTGCCTTCGAATACGAATTTAATATAGTGCCGACGTTATTCAATGCGAAACCAGACACAAGTCTCCCAGGGAAAGAATCGGCAGAAACCGTGCCTTCCATACGGGAATTCTTGATGATACCAGCATTGTGAACAACGAAACCGCCAGAACTATCGGAATGAACATTCGTCTTGGCAAAGCCGTTTTCGATGACCCCAGTCGTATCGTTCGTTCCAACAAAACCAGCCGCACCACGGTATTCACCAAAAACCGTATCGGCATCGACACTGGAATTCTTGATGGTTCCGCTATTATACCCAACCAGGCCAGCCGAATTTTCATTCATCGAATAAATTGAACCATGAGAAACACACGAATCAATCGTTCCCGTATTATATCCGGTCACACCGCCCAGATAACGGTTTCCATGTTCAAGAATTCCATTGATTTCTGCAGAAACAATCAGGCCTTCATTGTCACCGGCAACTAAACCAAGTTTTTGTCCGTAATAAGTAGACCGCATGTCGGCATCGACTTTCACGTTACGAATAACCGATTTTGTTCCGGTATTGCTACCGACAATACCGCCGACACTTACACGATCATTAATGCCATAAACGACGCCACTAAAGTCTACATCTTGAATGATGCCGTTTTCATTAATACCCACCACACCACCTGTACTAACCGGGGCGCGCACCGTATCACGCTTGAGCTCAACATTTTCAATCAAGCCAAAATTCATTACGGCCACAGAGCCAGCTGCCCAGACAAACTTTACCGAAATAAAGCAATCGGACATTTTCAGATTCTTGACAACACCATTAGGGCCTACAGCCATAAACATGGCCGTTGAACGAGTATCCGTCGACATCGAATAAAGATTCGATATGATATGGTCCGCGCCGTCAAATACTCCATCAAAAACGGACTGTTCCGTTCCGTAATATGCTACACCAATAGGCTGGAAA
Organism: Fibrobacter sp. UWH4; assembly: GCF_900142475.1. NCBI lineage: Bacteria > Pseudomonadati > Fibrobacterota > Fibrobacteria > Fibrobacterales > Fibrobacteraceae > Fibrobacter > Fibrobacter sp. UWH4. The sequence continues at coordinate 21,510 of NZ_FRAY01000003.1, read as the reverse complement.
CCGGCGGTGGAATCGGCGGCATTCTTTTCGTTCCGGGAAGCAGACGCATCGATATCGGCAGTCAACACATAATGACCGTTCATGCTGTAGTCACCAATACCTACAGCCTTAAGGTCTTCGTAATCAGCGACCTGCCAAGGACTTTCTGCGGTTCCTGCACCAGCCATTTTACCATTTGTAGCCAAGCATGGTACAGCCAGCAAGCCCCCCCAAAAAATGGAGAGTTTTTTCAACATATTTCCTCCTTCTTATGAAAATCTATTTTCCCAGTTGGTCGGGGTTCAGGCACTTGAGTTCATCTATAACGAACAAGCCGTCTTTGCGGATGAGTTTGTCGTCGAACCAGATTTCGCCGCCACCGTATTCCGGGCGCATGATGAGCACCAGGTCCCAGTGGATAGCGCTGATGTTGCCGTTCGGGGCTTCTTCGTAGCAGCGGCCCGGCGTAAAGTGGATGGAGCCAGCAATCTTTTCGTCGAAGAGGATATCGCACATGGGAGCGTTCACGAACGGGTTGAAGCCGATGGCGAACTCGCCCACGTAACGGCCACCTTCGTCAGTATCGAAGAGAGCGTTCAGGGCCACGTTGTCGCCGGATTCGCAAGTGGCGTTCACAATCTTGCCGTCCTTGAATTCCAGGCGGATATTGCTGAAGTACTTGCCATCATAAAGGGTCGGCGTATTGTAGTGAATCACGCCGTTCACACTGTTGCGCACCGGTGCGGTATAGACTTCGCCATCGGGGATATTCATGTTACCGCAGCACGGAATCGCCGGAATGTCCTTGATGCTGAAGGTCAAATCGGTACCATTTGCCACAAGGCGGACCTTGTCGGTACGGTTCATGAGGTCTACGAGGTTCTGCGCGGCCTTTGCCATTTTCGGATAGTCGGCAAGGCAAGCTTCGAAGTAGAAGTCTTCGAACGCCTCGGAACTCATCTTGGCACCCTGCGCCATGGAGGGGTTCGGCCAGCGAAGTACACACCAACGAGTCTTATCGACACGGTAATTCAGCACGGGCTCCGTAATCTTGCGGTAATTCATCATCTGGCGACCGTCGATATCGCAGTTTTCAAGAGCGTTCTCGGCGCCGCGGATGGCGATGTAGGCCTGCATCTTCTGCATTTCAGCCATCGCAAGGTCAGCCTGCAGCTGCATCTGTTCGATGGATGCCGACTTGATCATTTCGCGACGGACACGGCCGCGGTAGTTATGCACGAATGCGTTACCGCCCACCTTGGCGACAGCCTTCACGAGTTCAGTCGTGACTTCGTCGGGCGTGTCGGTGGTTTCGATAAGAATGTTTTCGCCTGCCTTAAGGGCAATGGCGTTGTTAATCAAATTTTCAGCTAGCTTTGTAACGCGAGGATCTGTCATTTCTATACTCCTATTTGCAGACTATAATATAGCAAAAGGAGATCGCCACGGCGCTACGCACCTCGCGATGACGAGAATACGTAACAGCCGCGGCGAAATAATTTATTCCGTGAATGTAAACGGGATTGTCACCGTGGTATTGCCTGATTTCACCTTGCTGAATGTCCAGCGACCGACCGATTTCTTGATTTCATTGTCGAATTCGCTGTAATCCGTCGTGGACGACACCAGCGACATACTGATGATTTCGCCACCTGGAGCAATCGTGAACTTGAGCGTTACCTTTCCTTGGAACCCCGGCTTCTTTTTGAGGTATTTATTGTAGACATGCCGAAGCCCCGGAGTACGCTGACGGACAACCTTCATGATATCTGCAGCGGAACGGGATGACGGACCGGAGCCCCACTCGATATCCGTTTCCTTGGGAGCCTTTATATTTCCCATTGCCTTGGTCGATATAGCTCCAGCAGAGCCACTGACCAGGTTCGAGATATCGTCGCCGATACCACCGCTGCCACCAGCAAACATGCCTTGGTTAAAACCGTCTGAAATTTTTCCACGGACTTCGCCAATTTTTGTTTTACCCGTGACCTGCAAGCCATTCGTATTCTTGAGGACCTTATCGATATCCTTGGCAAAGCTTTGCTTGATCAAGTCGTAAGCGGCAGCCGAAGCATTTGCAGTTTGAGCCTCTAGCGCATGAATAACGCCACGATTAAGCGGGGCTCGAGGGTTTCCTCGCCCTACGGGTTTTCCGCCAGTGCCAGGCCTTTTGCGTTGGATATCTTGAGGTTTTCGTTCCGGTTTCTTGTCGGGCTTTTTTTCCTCCTTTTTGTCGATGATGTTCATGGTTGCTTGCATTTCGGTGGTTGGCGTATCCACAAAAATGGAATCGTCAATCAGCACCTCGTACGTCGTGGCCCAGAAGCACAAGAGTATCGCGACCAGAAGCGATACGCCTGCAATGCGCACCATCTTCTTATCGGAATCCGGCATCAAGGACGCGATGAACGTTTCCGGGGTTTGTATGACTGCTGTCATGATTTTATCCTCCCTTTGCAGGGTTTTGGTGTTTTGAGATACAGGCAGGGACACTACCCCTTATGACGGGGCATTATTCTTGCCTTTAGGCAGACTTCGGAACGGGACTTTAAAAGCAAGCCCATTACACAAAGTCAAATATGTCAGGGAATCAGAACGACAAAATAAAGAAATTATTTTATTCGCAATCCATTCTACATCTGTTCCTTTATTCAGAATTAGAATGGCTCATATCTTTCTTCACTAGAAAACTACAAACAAAAAATCAAACGGATTCACCGGAAACGGTAAACAATTTTTCATCGAGCAAATTGTAAATTCGAACAAAAGAACAGAAATGCCGTCGTTATGGGGCCGCATCAAAATTCGAACCTCTTTGGAGAACGAAGACTTTTTACAAAAAACATGTCAACCTGGTTTATTCCAACTTAGAGTACCAAGGCTTTTGAAGGTTCCGTTCGTATCGCATCCGTTACAATTAGCCCTAAATTAGCGCTCTTTGAAAGCATTTCTTTACGAATTTTGATAAAAAAAGTTAGGAGTTACCTATATTTTCACTATCATGAAACTTTTAGCAACACCCCCCGACTTAAATAAGATTGCGCGCCCGAACTGGATTGAAATCAACTTAGACGCCCTCTGCAACAACATTCAATTTATCAGGAGCCAGATTCCTGCCAACACAAAGATCCTTCTGCCCGTAAAGGCGGATTCATACGGCCACGGCAGTCTCGCCTGCTCCTTTGCAGCCAAGTTTGGTGGTGCCGACTACCTCGGAGTCGCCCACATTAGCGAAGGCATGCTGCTCCGCCAGTACGGAATGGATCTGCCGATTCTGGTACTCGGCCCCTGCACACCGGCGGACTTCGCCTACTTTGTTGAATTCCAGCTGACCGCAGCCATTACGGATATCCGCACCGCCATGGCATTCGACCAATTCCTACGCGAAACGGAAACCACCTGCAAGGCCCACCTCGCCATCGATACCGGCATGAACCGCTACGGCTTTGACGCCGAAGACTTCAACAACATCCGTGCGGCGCTCAGCCTCAAGAATCTGCGTTTCGAAGGAATGTTCACCCACCTGGCCACTGCCGACATGCCGGGGAATCCGAAAACCGAAATTCAGATTCAGCGTTTTACACGCCTAGTCGATGTTTTGGAAGCCGAAGGACTCCGCCCCGAAATCTGCCACTGCAGCAGTTCGGCGGGAACCCTCACCCATCCCGAAAGCCATTTCGACATGGTTCGCCCAGGCCTCGCCCTTTACGGTTACAACTGCATGGGCGCAGCCCCTTCCCCGTGGCCGATCAAGCCCGTTATGAAAATCAAGTCAACCATCCGCCACATCCACGACGTGAAGCCCGGCGAAACGGTGAGCTACGGCGGCTACTGGATGGCGCAACAGCCCACGCGCATCGCAACCATCGCCATCGGCTACGGCGACGGTTACCTGCGCGGTGAATACAACAAGGGTTTCGTCTTTATCCGTGGACAACTCTGCCCGATTCTCGGACGCGTATGCATGGACGCGACCATGGTCGATGTAAGCCACATTCCTGATGTACAAGTCGGCGAAACCGTCGACGTGGTGAACGGAGAACTCGACTTTCGCATTTCGATGGAAAGTGTCGCCGATGACCACCACACGATTCCGTACGAATTAACAAGCCGCGTCGCACGCCGCCTGTATCGTAAGTATTACTGGAAGAACCGCCTGGTCCGCTGGGATTACCTGCGCCAGGAATTCGGTGTCAAGGACTACAAGGAATACCCTCTTCGTTAATGCCAACGGCATTAATGAAATTCAGAATTCGGAATTCGGAGTTCAGAATTAAAACAAACTAACCTATTCCGAATTCACAATTCCGAAATCCGAACTACAACAAATTAGGGTCAATCGTCGGTTCGTATCCGGGCTGGACGAAATCCTCGGGAGCGACGCCGCGCTTACGCGCGGCCTTTTCTTGCTTGATTCGCTTGCGTTCCGCGGCCTTCGCCTTACGGTTCGCCGCACGGGCGGCACGTTCGGCAAAGCGCTGGGCGCGCGTCTTACGTTCCTTCAATTCAGGGAAAACGCCTTCGTCAAACACATCCAGCGATTCGTTGTCCATTTCGTCCGCCTCATCGCCTTCGGTAAAGCGCATTTCAGGATCGAAGTCGCGGAAGCCCTCGTCTTCTTCATCAAAGACAGGAGCATCCATCGGGCATTCCTTCTTGAGAAGCTTGAGAACTTGTTCGAAAGGCTTTTCTAGCGGGACCTTGAACTTCATCTTCTTGCCCGTCGTCGGGTGAATGAGCTCAATCTTGACCGCCTGCAACAGCTGTGCAGGAGCGATTTCGAGAACCTTCGCCGCAACATCCTTCATCAAAGGAGACACGCGGTTCAAGCAGCCGTCGCGACCATCGTACAGCGGGTCGCCCACCACCGGGTGTCCCATGTAACGGCTATGCACGCGAATCTGGTGCGTACGGCCGGATTCCAGCTGCAATTCCAGAAGCGTCGCAAAAGCGAAGAATTTCTTAGCCACAAAATGCGTACGGGAAGGCTTACCATCGCTTACGACCGCCATCTTGAGGCGGTTCTTCGGATTACGCCCGATAGGGGCATCGATTGTGCCTTCCAAGTCGCGGGGATGCCCCCACACCAGGGCGTTGTAGGTGCGGTGCAAGGTGCGCGTTTCCAGCTGGTGAGCCAGGTGACGGTGCGCGGCATCGTTCTTGGCGACCACCATAAGCCCTGGTGTATCCTTGTCCAGACGATGGACAATGCCCGGGCGTAACGGACCGTTGACCGCTGACAAATTCTCCTTGAAATGATACAGGAGACCTGCAGCAAGCGTTCCATTCTGCACACCGTTGCCAGGATGCACCACTAGATTTCGCGGCTTGTTCAGCACGACAATATCGTCGTCCTCGTAGACAATATCGAGCGGAATGTTTTCCGGTTCAAGCGTACTCGCTTCTTTTTCGGGAACCTTTTCCACCACCACGACCATTCCCGCCTCGACACGGAAATTCTTGGGAGAGGCAACACCGCCCACCTTGACTTCGCCAGCGGCAATCAGTTTCTGGATATCGGTGCGGGAAACATTTTCCATGACACCCACAAGAAACTTGTCGATGCGTTCACCGGAATGCTTTTCGTCTACTAGGTAATTCATAAGCAGTAGGAAGTAGGAGGTTAAATCAAGTCATTCTCGATCGAAGGGTGGATCCCGTCGCTGCGCTCCAGGATGACGCAGGGGGTCACGTTTCGGTTCTATGCTCTTTTTCATTCTTAATTTCTTGATGGATTTTCTTCAAAATAATGGGTGAAAGAATCACAATGGCGACACCGACCGTTACAAAAGAATCGGCAACATTGTACGTCGGGAAACGAGTCATGATAAAATCAGGAAAATCGCAGTCGATAAAATCAACCACCATCGAAAGGCGCATACGGTCGATAAAGTTACCGACGGCACCGCCCAAAATCATCACTACACCGAGACGGCTCATCCAATCGCGCTTATCAATGGACTTGTAGAACCACAAAAGTACAATCGTCGCCACAACCGAAATCAGCAAGAAAAACAGCCACGGAGGCAAGAAAGGCATCAGATCTTGCGGACGACTGCTGAATGCAGCACCCTTGTTAAACACCAACTGAAAGCGAACCAGTTCACCGACAACGTTGATGACGTCGTGATTCGGCGCTCCGGTCTCGTTCGTAAAACGCACAAGCGCCCATAGCTTTGTCAGCTGATCGGCAACAATGCTAAAAAGAATAACGCCCAAATGGAACGGCCACTTATTTATAAAATCAAATTTTTTCATATTCTTCTTTGGATTGCTTCGCCCCTATGGGGTTCGCAATGACGTTTATAAGGTTTGCGCCTCGCTCTTCAATTTAGCGTAAGACTTTTCAATCCAGCGATCCGAATAGAAATGCAATGTGGTCGACTTGATAATCCGCTTCACGGTATCGCGGGTAATCTTGACCTTTTTCTCGGAAGCAAAGAGGCTCGAACCGTCGCCAATCAATTTCATGTTCTCGGCGGCCATAAAGAGCGGCCATAGGCAGAAAAGCCTCGTGCGCATCTTGACATTCGGAATCAGCTTGGTATAGGCAATCGCATCGTCCAGGTGTCCCCAGGCTTTTTTCACGAGTTCACCCATGACGGCGGCGCGGCGCTTGTCAAAATCGACCTTCGCAGCGGCATCCGTCGGGACATTGAACATTTCATATGAATGAGCGAATCCATGCCTACGGCAAATTTCTTCGGGCACAAAGCAGACTCGGCGAGACGAATCTTCGATGCAGTCCTTCACGATGTTCGCCACCTGCAACGCAAGCCCGAAACTCACATCGAGTTTCTGCATTTCGGCCTTGCGAGCATCACCGATCAGGCAAGTGTCCGCGGCAAAAAGATTCGTCAGAAGTTTGCCGACAATACCCGCCACATAGTAACAGTATTCGTCGAGGTCGGCGACACTCTCCAGCGTAAACCAGCCGGAACTGAGCGCCGCCTCTTGCCTGAGCGCAAACTTCGCCATGCCATGACACATTTCAATCGTCACCGCACGCACCGGAGCCGCATAGACTTCAGGCAATTCCTTCAGCAGCGGAACCACCACGTGCGTATGCAGGCACAAGTTCATGTACGGGTGTTCCGACTTACGCCAACTTTCCGGGAGCGAGCGTTCAAATTTTGCAACAGCCTCTTCAGGCAGGTCCGCCGTCCTGAAAATGTCGGCAAGCAGGCCCAAGACAATTTCCTTCTCGGAAGCCTTCATATCAGGATCGTCTTCTACCGTATCGGCAATGCGCAGATACAGATAGGCAAGCAAGATACTCTTGTGAAGTTTTCCCTTCAGGACATTGATGTTGAGCGCAAAAGTTCTCGAGACCTGCAAGAGAATCTCTTCGGCATACTTCCATGCCGCGCGGCCATCGAGGACGTTTTCGCCTACTCCAATTGAATCTAGGATATTGGACATCATTGAAGGCTCCTAGTACATCGTCTCTGCGTAAACATCGGGCGGAATCTTTTTCGTCTTCGCCATCGCATTCACGTATTTCCACAAGCGACCGTGAGCTTCTGCATTTTTCAGCTTCTTGGTAAAGCTCCAGATGGTATGGTTATGGACATCGCTCTCGCTGCGGAAATTGCCCCTGATTTCGGATTCGTAACGAACCTTACGATACTCCAAAAAATAAGCGGACTGATAAAGTTCTGCTGTCTTGCTCTTGGCGGTACGGCAAAGAACCGCTCCGACGATAAAGAACAGCGGCGATACAGCAAAACCGTAGTACCAAGGGTAATCAAGCCACTTGAAAAACACCCAGACAGCCGGAAGCGCCGATACCAACGCCATCAGAAGTGTAAAAAGAAAATCCAACGGAAGCCAATAACCACGCCACGCAGGGACATACGCCCATTTGATTCCTTTTCTGACCAATTTTTTCATGTAGCGCGGATAGGTGACGCGATAAAACCAAAAGTACAGTCCGATCCAAAAAAATACCGGAATCCAAAACCAATAATCCAAACTTTCAAGAATCTGCATACGCAGACAAATGTAGAAATTTTAGATTCCCGTGCTGCCGAAACCGCCGCGGTCTGCGCCGTTCAGCGGGCCTTCCTCGAAGGTAAGCGTCGGCTGCTGCTCCATGATGCGGAACTGCGCGATGCGGCTTCCCTTCTCGATGGTCACGTCGCGGGTGGCGTACACGGGCATTTTCCACCAGTCGTTTGCACCGCAATAACTGGAATCCACCACGCCCACGGAATTCGCCTGCAAGATGCCGAAATTCTTGAATGTGGAACTACGCGGGGCGATATGCGCCTCGTAACCCTCGGGCAACTTCATTGCAACGCCCAAATGAATCAGGCGGAAATCCCCCGCCTTGAGCGTCACGGTCTCCGCCGCCGCGAGGTCAATCCAGTCGGACTTGCCGCCCACATACGTGAGGCGCGTGATAGAATCGTCGAGGTACTGAATCTTAATCGTCTGTGATGCCATAAGCCAAATATAAATAGTTTTCAAAACAGTCTATTTCAAGCATAAGCCACTAGGCGAAACAAACAGGATTGTCTAAAGTAGTTTTTACACAACGCAACAGCCTGTTTCTTGCATTTGTGTCAGGCCGTAAGTATATTTGACTCCGTAATCGAACAAAGGAGATTCTATGACGACCCAAGATATTTTGAAGAACATCCGCGAAAAGCACAATCTCACCCAAGACCAGATGGCCGAACGCATTCACGTGACCAGGCAGGCCGTAAGCCGCTGGGAGACCGGCGAAACACAGCCGAACACCGAAATGCTCAAGGTATTGTCAAAGGAATTCAATGTTTCCATCAATACGTTGCTCGGCGCTCCACGTCAGCTCTTTTGCCAGTGTTGCGGCATGCCCCTCGGCGACGACGCGATGATCAGCCGCGAAGTCGATGGCAACTTCAACGAGGATTACTGCAAGTGGTGCTATGCCGACGGCAAGTTCGCCTACACCGACAAGAATACGCTGCTGGACTTTTTGCTTTCGCACATGCCTAATCCGGAAAATACGCCAGATGCGGAAAGGCGCAAGTTCTTCGACTCGCACCTTTCGCAATTGAAGCATTGGGCAGGCTAAACGCCTCAAATAACGGCGTCAATTTTTTCGTTCCAGTGGTCCGTGGTTTCACGGGCCACTTCGTTTCCACAATCGTAGATGCACAGGAAGCAGATTTCGTTCACGACTTCGTAATCGGAGCCGCCATTGAACACGTTCGCATTGCCGTATTCCTCGCGATCTTTCCACAGATAGACTTTGCAGGCATTCTGCGCGGAAACAGACTTGCAGTATGCGGCAAGCATGTCTTCAGTGAGGTCGGCGGCACAAGTCGCGGCACCCGCAGCCCCATTCACCACCAAGGGCGACGCAAGGATTTCGGCAAGCGTTATGACGCGCGTGCCTTCCTTGGCCAAAATTCGCCCGGCGATGTTGTACTCTATTTCCATATTTATCTATAGATTGCTTCGTCGCTACGCTCCTCGCAATGACGTTGCTAGGTTATCAAAGCAAATGCTTGCATATACTTTGCAGAACCGACGCCGTCATGCGCTTGCGCAATGACACAGAAACAGTGTTTACGACTTTTATTTGTCTGTTGCCGTTTCGGCAGCCTTAGCGGCTTTCTGTGCCGCGGCCTTGTCGGCAGCCTGTTCCAGGCGGGCGGGCTTTTTCGCAAGATTACGAATAAGTCCGAACATCGCCGAAAGTTCGTTGCGGGTCGGGTGCAGGCGCTGCAAAAGCGTATTGAGGAAGTTGTCACGCCACGACTGGTCGTGATACTGGCCAGTCAAGTAGCGGTCCAGGAACTTCTTGAAGCTGTCAATTTGGTCAATCGTCGCCGGAGCCGTTTCGCAGGCACCCTTGCTTCCACGCTTCGCGCGACCTTCGCCATTGGCGAGCGCTCCGCTGCGGCAAAGTTCGTACAGGCCCACCGTCACCGCCTGCGCCAAGTTCAAACTCATAAGTCCCGGCACCGGGATTTCGCACTGGTACGTGCAGGCATTCACCTCTTCGGTTTCGAGGCCACAAGATTCTCGACCAAACACAAGAGCAATCGTGCCATTCTCGGGCAACAATTCCGAAAGCCCAGGCATCATCGTGTGCTTGATGGCAGACCCGTAAATGCGGCGGCTGAAGGCAACTGCGCAGGCGCAATCACCGATGGCATCTTCGAACTTGTGCACGATGGTCGCCTTGTCCAGGACCTCGTGACTGTTCGGTGCCGTGTGGTATGAATTTTCAATCACCTTGTCGCGCTTCGGGTAAACGATATAAAGTTCATCGAGGGCGTAGCAGTGCATGGCGCGGGCCACAAAGCCCACATTGTGCGGATGTTCCGGTTCAACAAGTACAACTCTGAATTTACGCATGAGTGAGTGGTTAGTGATTAGTGGTTAGTAAACAGGGGTTGGAGGGACGTTCCACTTGAAACCCTTGCCACGGATTTCGTTTTCGATTGTTTCGCCTTCGGCGATTTCCGCGCCGGCATAAATGACGGAATGACGGATTTTCACACCTGCGGGCAGTTCTACGCCCGGTTCAACGACAGCTTCGTTCGGGTCACGGCCAAGTTCCTTAAGGCGGGCCTCCACCGCCGACATCAAGCCTTCGGGCGAACCCATATCAATCCAGGTCGCATGCAGCTGCGTCATGTCCACGAACGGAGCACGCCCCGCCGCAATTTCTTGCTTCCAGAATTCACGGATATCGAATTCCCCGTCGCGGATTCGCGAAAGAGCCTCGTCGCTGTACCACGAAACGCCCGAGAACGTCGCGGGCGCACCTTCTGTAGCGCCGAACCTCCCGGCAATGCCCGCCAAGCGGCCATCAGCCCCCACGCGGAAGGTATTCACCTTCGGAAAATCCACCGCGAGCAAGGCCACCTGCGGACCGTTCGGCTGAGCCGCCAACGCCAGCGCATTTCGAACAAATGCCTTCAAGTCAAAATCGCAATAGGCGTCCCCATTCATAATCAAGAGGCCGCCGCGGTAGCCTTCATTATAAACACGCTTGAGCGGACCGGCCGTTCCAAGAATTTCGGGCAACTCCACCCAAACCTTCTCAAAGCCAAGCTTTTTCCCTGCCGCCACCAACTGGTCCGCCAGATAGTGTGCGTTTGCGTGTAACCGAATGTTACCAATCGCACGGGCCTTTCGGGCCTGCAAATCCAAAATTGAGGCATCCACCACAGGGACGAGCGGTTTCGGCACGTCATTTGTCAGCGGGCGAAGCCGCGTTCCGAGGCCCGCCGCCAAGATCAACACATTCAGGGAATCGTTTTCCATCATAAACAAAGATAGAAAATGCATCTCTAAAAAAAATTAACAAGCCGTTCCAAAGCAACAATTCTATTTTTAAAGTATGAAGAAGCGTTACATAGCCCTTATCGTTCTCGCAGTTCTCTGCATCCTCCTCGTCGTTGCTCTCAAAGTCGGCCCCAACATAGCCAAGAACTATGTAGTCGACCACTCCGAGGAACTCATCGGACGCAAGATGAAAATCGAAAACGTGGACTTCAGCCCGTTTTCTTTCACTGTCACCGTCGATGACTTCGCCATCTACGAAAGCGACGGCACCACACCATTCGTCGCTTTCGAAAAGTTCCGCATCAACGTGAACCCCACGCGTCTCGTCAAAAAAGAGATTAGCGTGAGCGAAATCTACCTGAAAGGCCTATATACGCGAGTCACGCAGAAAGGCGACCAATTCAACTTCAGCGACATTTTAGACAAATTCGCAGCCGACAGCACCGCCGACTCCACCGCAGCAAATGCCAAGGCAGCCACTGTGCAGGCGCAAGCCGCAGACACGACTCAAGCCCTGAATCTTGACCCGAACGAAATGATCGGCTTCAGCGTCGCCCTCGAAAACATCACTCTCGAAAAAGGCAACATCATTTACGAAGACCTCAAGGTCGGCTCCAAGATTCACCTGGAAGATTTCTCCGTCGCCATTCCCGCCGTGTACTTCAGCAACAAGAACACCGACATCGGCGTGAACCTCAAGTTCGCGAACGGCGGCGACCTGGGCGTCAAGGTGCAATTCAATATGAAGACGCAGGACTTCGGCGTTAACGTGACGCTCAACAAGCTCGCGCTCGCCATTGCCAAGCCCTACCTCAAAGACTTTATCAACTACAAGGATTTTGAAGGCTCGCTCGGCGTGAACCTAAACGTCGCAGGCAATGTCAACCAGATTCTCGCCTCGAACGTAAGCGGAACCGTCGCCGTAGACGGCATCAAGCTCACCGAAACCAGCGGCAAGGTCATCGGCGTTTCGCACGTGGGCGTGGGCATCGCCAAGGCGAACCTGGACCAGATGGATTTCCGCGTCGACTCGGTTATCGTAGACGGAGCATCCGCACACCTCGACCTGTTCAAGGATGGCAAAACCAACATCGACGTCCTGCTAGAACCGATCATGAAACCCGCCAAGAACAACTCTTCCGATACAACCGCTGCCGAAGAGCCGAAATCAAACGAAAAATCCAAGCCGCTCAAGGCGGTTGTAAACAAGCTCGCCGTCATCAACACCACCGTTACGGCCACGGACCACACGCCCAAGCAGCCGTTCAACTACAAGGTGAGCAACATCGCCGTCAACGGTTCAAACATCAATTTCAACACCCCCTGCGCCATCAACGTAACAGCCTCCTTCCCCGAAGGCGGATCGCTTTCGCTCAAGTACAAGGGCGCACTTTCCGACATCAGCACGATGGACGCCTACATCAGCGTGAAGAACCTCGCGCTCAAGCACTTTTCGCCGTATAGTCACCACTACACAGGCTACCCCATCAGTTCGGGTACCATGGCGTTTGCGAGCGAAAACAAGATGAGCGGATGGAACATCGAAAGCAAGAATACGATTGACATCTACAACATCGACGTGGGCGACAAGGATTCAGAAACCGACCCGGAATACACCGTTCCGATGAAAGTCGGCCTCTACATTCTCAAGGACAAAAACGACAAGATTCAGTTCGACGTCCCCGTGAAAGGCAACGTGAAGGATCCCGAATTTTCTTACCTAAAAATCGTATGGAAGACCGTGATGAACCTGCTCGTTAAGGTTGCGCTTTCTCCGTTCAAGGTTGTCGGAAATGTCGCCGCGACCGGTGCAGGAATTGTCGGACTTGACCTCGGCAAGAATGACGAAATACGCATCGATCCTCTCGCCAGTTCATTCAGCAGCGAACAGTACGCCAAGGCACAAAAGATGACTGAAGCGCTCGCCAAGGACAGCAAGCTCAAATTAAACTTCGTTCAGAGCTTCAACCTGAAGCGAACCGTTGACGCCTACAAGACGCGCAAGTTGAAAACAGAATTCTACAAGGCAACGCAGAACAAGGCGACGCTCAACGAACTCGATGAAAAGGCCATCCAGGCTATCGCCGACAAGGACAGCGCATACGCCGCCTACGCCGACGCACACGCCAAGGAACTCGACCGCAAGACTCTCGAAAAAGAAATCCTTGATATGGCCGAGGCCCGCAACCAAGAACTGCTCAAGACCCTACAGCAACAGCCCGGAGTCACCAAGAAGAACGTGACCGTGACAACAGCCCCGCGCAGCGCACTCACGCCGAAAAAGGCGATGTACAAGGTGCAGATTGATGTGCAATAAAAGAGCTTAGTTGGTAGAACTTAGAGCTTAGATATATTTAGTCTCTCAAGAATCCCGTGAGCGGGTCGGAGGCAGAAGCGCCGCGGGTCAGTACGCGGCCAAGGCCAGCGAGGTAAGCCTTGCGGCCCGCTTCGATGGCAAGCTTGAAACTCTGCGCCATCATAGGCAAGTCACCGGCGGTTGCAAGTGCTGTATTCGCCATAATCGCAGCGGCGCCCATTTCCATGGCAGCGCAAGCTTCAGACGGTTTGCCGATGCCCGCATCCACGATAATCGGAAGGTCGATTTCATCGATGAGAATTTGGATGAATTCGCGAGTCGAAAGCCCCTTGTTGCTTCCAATCGGAGCGGCGAGCGGCATCACGGCTGCGGCACCTGCGTTCACGAGGTCGCGCGCCACATTCAAATCCGGGTACATATAAGGCATCACTACGAAACCCTCTTTCGCCAAGGTTTCAGTCGCCTTGATGGTTTCGTAGTTGTCGGGCAAAAGGTACTTGGTGTCGCGCATGATTTCGATTTTAACGAAATCACCGCAGCCGAGTTCGCGGGAAAGGCGCGCGATGCGCACCGCCTCGGCGGCGTTGCGTGCGCCGGAGGTATTGGGGAGCAAGGTCACGCCCTTCGGAATATAGTCCAAAATATTCTCGTGGTCCTTGGTATTCGCACGGCGCACCGCGAGGGTCACAATCTGTGCCCCGGCATCGCGCACCGCTGCTTCAATCAACTTAAGGGAATACTTGCCGGAACCTAAAATGAAACGGGAACTGAATTCGTGACCGCCAATAACAAGAGCATCTTTCTTTTCGTCCATAATACTTTACCTTTATCCACCTATTCCAAAATAAAATTTAGAATTTCTCAACGGCTTTCTAATGCCTCCACCACCTGCAAATCAGCAGGGAGCCAATCCACAGTACGCAACTCTGCCTGAGAAAGCCATCTAGAAGCTTCGTGTTCCAGAAGTTCCGGAGCCTTTCCGCCCGCAATCGTACATAGATAGCAATGCATGGTCAGGTGAAAAGCAGGATAATCATATTCCACGGTGCAGACAAAATCACCGACAAGGACATCGACGGCTAGTTCTTCTTTAAGTTCGCGAACCAACGCCTGTTCTGAAATTTCGCCGGACTCCATCTTTCCACCGGGAAATTCCCAGTAATCCTTGTAGTCGCCATAACCGCGCTGGGTAGCGAGCATCCTAGTCCCCGCCAACCGCGGATCGCCATCACAAATAATACCCGCCACGACTTCAATCGTTTTCATGGCAGGTAATTTAGAAATTTTATGGAATAAAGGCTACTTGATCACAATGCGGAAGATCCGTCCACCCTCTTGAGGCTTGACCAGGTAAGAACCAGGACGCTTGACCAGGGCGGTCATTTTCACCTGAATGTTTACTAGCTCAGTATCAGAGAACCTTGCAATCAAACGTCCCTGCATGTCGAATACATTGTAGTTCGATACGCTAGGTGAACCCAATAGAGTCGGACGATTTCCAATCACAGTTGTTGAATCCCCTGTTGAATCGGATACTCCGCACTAATCAGTTTTACAAAGTTCCAGCCAGTCGATGTTCACATAGTTGCCCACAATTTCAAGTTTGAGCACATGGTCACCCGCATCAAGATTCACCTTGCCCGCATCGTATGTAGAATAAGTTTCCCAGTCAGCGCCTTGCGGGAAAACGACATCGTCCTTGATGACCTTGTCATCCACATACAACTTAACGCCAGTATTTTCGGAAGAAGTTGCGTAGCTCACGGACAAGCCATACTCACCCGCTTCGGCTACCTTCACCGTGTATTCGAGCCATTCGCCTTCCTGCGTGTAGCCGATGGCGTAGCCATTGCCCGCCTTTACGATATCAACAGCATCGTCGCGGTACTCGCCGCCCTTGTTATCGTCATCCTTGTCGAGGAATGACTTGCCTGAGCCACCGACATCGTAATTTTCGACTTCAATTTTTCCCGGGATTGCAGCGGCAACATCCTTATAAGGCGCCTGAGGAATAATCGGCGTCACATACACACGATAACCGTACTTGGTATTCGTGATATTCACCGGCACCGTAATCTTGCCGTCACTTACACCATATTCCTTGTCTGACACCGGAGTCGTCGATGGAACAGCCTTGTCCTTGTCTTCCCATACCACATATTCCACCGTCACATTCACCTTGTTTCCAAATGCAGCGGGAATCCCCGAGATATTCACGTTTACATCGCCCAAAGTATTGCCTCCAAGCACAATGCTTGCAAAGCCTTTCTTCTTGTCAAGGGCGGCAAAGCCGTCTACGCCGTCGCTCTTGTCATTGGGCGGCGTAACCTTAGCCATGTAGCCGCTCATATCACCGTACCACTTATACAGCCACCAACCGCCACCGCGTTCGTTGTTCTTGGTGAGCAAGCTACCCAATCGTCCCGGAAGCGGTACAAACCACCAAGAAATCATAGCGCTTTCGACACCGTGGCGTTCGAATTTGGCGATAAACGGAACAGACAGACCCGGGCAGCCTTCTTCGCTATGTTCCGTCGAAGAATATTCATTGATACTCAACGGACGCGGCTTGACGTTGTATTTCTTTTCAAGATTGCGGTAGGTTTCGACAGAGCCCACAAAGCCGCCGCTACCCCACTGGTGCCAACTGACCACGTCGGGCATGCAGTTGTTCTGCGAGCAGTATTTCACGAATTCTTCCATCTTGGACGCATGGTAAAAAGAATACGAAGGTCCGATAATTTTTGCACCCGGGTCAAGCTTGCGAATCAAATCATAAGTCTGTTTCCAAAGACCGGAATTGAAATCTATTCCCGAAACCTTCCAGGT
Organism: Fibrobacter sp. UWH4; assembly: GCF_900142475.1. Taxonomy (NCBI): domain Bacteria; kingdom Pseudomonadati; phylum Fibrobacterota; class Fibrobacteria; order Fibrobacterales; family Fibrobacteraceae; genus Fibrobacter; species Fibrobacter sp. UWH4. Next base: position 5,096 of record NZ_FRAY01000003.1, on the reverse strand, counting down.
GTCGTTCGGCTCATTCCAGATTTCGTAACCGTCGAAATTCTTGTTATTTGATTTGAGCTTGTCGTTAATGACCGAAGTCACCTCGTTTTTCCAGTGGTCCATGTTCTGGAACTTGTAGGGCCAACCAGGCAAGACGTCGGCAAGGCGAATTTGGATTTTGGCACCGATGCCTTCGACACGCGGAGCAACGAGGAACGCACCACCAATGCCCTGCTGGCGGCCGCTACCGCTACGAGCCGGCGAAAGAAAAACGTTCGGCTTCAGGGGCGCAACGTCCTTCTCGATATTGCTCGGAAGCGTCTCAGTAAGGCCGTAAAGCGAGCCCGTGGCCACATGGGTTACCGGCTTAATGCTGTCGCCTAAACTAACGTTCAAGTTCACAGCCGCATCTGAAAAAGCGGCTAGAGTCAAAATAGCAGCAAAACTGTTTATCTTTTTCATAAACATCTCCAAAAATCACCAATAAAAAAAATACCCCCTTTTAAAGGGGATATCTCATGCTCTTTGCATCTTTCTATGGATGGATTGTCAATGGGACTTGCGCTTTTTCTTACGCAAAATCAACAATGATACGCACAACGGTCAGGGCCTGATGGGCAGCACAGAGCATCACGCGCGGGGCGATCAAACCGATTCCGTCATTCACATCGCTTTTGCCGTCACCACAGACATAAAAGCGTTTGGTCACCTTGCGGGTCGTAATTGAATTTCCGCTATCGTAGCCGGCCATTCCAGAAGCTGCGACTAGGTACTTTTCGGGCATATTTTCGAGCACCGTATTCACAAGCATCGCCTTCGCCTCGGCATTGTCGAACGCCTCGCAAACCACATCGGCCTTGGCCAGGAGCGGGACCGCATTTTCGGCAGTCACCTTTTCAAAGTGAGTTTCGTATTCCGTGTACGGGGCAATCTCTTTCAAGTTCGCAAGCAAGGCATCGGGCTTCGGCATACCCACCTGGTTCGCCTTGTACTGCTGACGATGCAAGTTCGTCACATCGACGCAATCGAAATCAACCAGAATCAATTTGCCGACTCCGGCCCGCGCCAAAGAAATCGCGATATTTGAACCAAGCCCGCCCAAGCCGCAAACGGCAACCGTGGCAGCCTGCAACTTGCGTACGGCATCTGCACCTTGCCGCTTTTCTAGCGCAGCGAGCATCTCTTCGCGAGTCGGCACGCGGGAATCGCACATCTGCGAAATTTCGGATTGCATCACCCGCCGCCTACAAAGTTCACAACCTCGACGACATCGCCGTCAGCCAACACCGTCTCGGCATACTTTGCCTTCGGAACAATTTCCTCGTTCCGTTCCACAGCGATGCGCACGGTATTGTACCCCGCTTCCGCAAGGTATTCGGCAACGGTCTTGCCCGCCGCATCGACACTCTGTCCATTAATCGTAAGCATAGAACAAATATAGGAAATCAGAACATCACCCTGTACGGGATTTGCTTATCATACCGCCGGCCTTTCAGGTCTCGGTATTTTTTATTCTGGCCGCGCATGTCGCCCGCACGGAGGGCTCGATTATCGCGACCATCGATGCGACGGATTGCATCCGTCGAATCCTTCGCGCCCTCGTCAAACTTGATATTGCCTACGAGCGTTTCGCCGCCGAGGCCTTCCGCCGTCAGGTAGAAGTCCTGCACGCCCTTGAGTTCCGGCAGGTTGGTGCACCGCACGTCAACCCACTTGGTGGCATCGCCTGCCGAGGGCAAATCGCATTTCGAAATCACGTCGCCCTTCTTGCTTTCCTTACGCAGCGAAAGCGTACCGCCGACTCCGTTCTTCACCTGCACAAGCACGCCCGGGCCCACGACGGAATCCGTAATCACGTTCTCGAAAATCGCGTAGCCGCCATCCTTGATGGCGAACTCATCATCAGCCGTCAAACGCACGCGGATGCCGTTGTCAAAGCCGTTCGCGGGAATCGTGTCGCGGATAATGCGCAAGAAGTCGAGGCGGTCGAGTTCCGCATAGTGCTTGCCCTTCGTAATCTCGATGAAGTTCGAACCGCGCTTGAGTTTTGCTGGGATGTACACCACCGACTTCTCGGGGAATGCGCTCCACGCGCCCGTCAGCGGCAACGCCACTTCCTGGTTCTTGCCGTTGATGCTCACGAAGTGCGAACTTCCGTTCGCGCCGTCTTCGGTCCAGTTGTTATCGTAGCGGTAGCGAATCAGGTAATCGCCCGCCTGCGGGATAATCATCGGCAGGCGAATCTTGCTGTCTTCGTAGTTGATGTAGGCACAGAACTCGCCGTTCGATGCATCGGAGCTGCTCGAGATATCCACGTGCGTCAAGGCGCCATGTTCCGCCTCGGCGCTCAGGTAACGCCCGAGGAAGGGCTGCCCCAGTTCCGGCCAGCCGTCGTCGGTATAGACGATGTCGCGAACTTGTATGTAAGAGTTACCGCCGTCGTTCTTGTCGTAGTAATGGTTCACGAAACGCTGGCGGTTCACGTCCTGGAACGCCTCGCCGCCCGCAGGCCCGTAGTAGCGCCCGTAACGGCTCAAAAGAATCGTGCCGCCGCCATTCAATAGAGCCTTGCCGCTGCGGTCCACGTACCCGCCGTCAATGCGGTTGGAGCGCCCCACCGTCGTCTTGTAAGAATTGTTCTCGAGATCGGCACCCTTCTTGCAGCAGTTGTCCCACGCCGTGAACAGGTAGTAGTAGCCGTCGTGCTCGATGAGGCTTGCGCCCTCGATGCCCGAACCGCCGCGGTTTGCGATGTTGATCATCTTCGCGCCGTCTTTCACCTTGCCTGTTTCTTCGTTCAGTTCCAGAATGTGGATGCCCGTGCCCCACGAACCGAACGCCATCCAGACCTTGCCATCGTTGTCCTTGAGCACCGCCGCGTCAATCGCGTTGTAGGCGTCGCTCTTGACCGTGTGAATCACCTCGCCCATGTCCGTCCAGCCGTAGCCGGGTTTTGTCGGGTCGATTTCCTTGCTCGCCATAAAGCCCATGCCCGACGAGCGGATGCCCATCTCGGAGCCGCAATAGTACATGCGGTATTCCCCGCCGATGTAATGAATGTCCGGCGCCCAGATGTCAATCATGTTCGGCGCGTACTTGTAAAGCCACTTCGAAAATTCCGGCATGGCGGGCTCGCCGTTCTTCCAGTTCAGCGCATCCTCGGAAAACTGCATGAGCATGTGGTTGTCCGTCGTCGCGAGCGCATAGCCGTCCTCGTAACGGATGATGTCCGGGTCATGCCCCGCCCAGCGCGTCTCCTTCGCGTACCAATCGGCCGCAAAGGCCGAACAAGCTAAAGTAAGTATCGCCGCAGTCGTTACGACAGAAGCCTTGCCAATCCCGAATTTCATTTTTCCTCGCTTTACCCATACACCACACTCTAAATTTATACTCCCCTAAGCCATTCGTCAACCACCCAACAATCCAATACCATTGATTTTTTCACAACAAGAAACAGCGTTTTTCAGCGCCCAACCGCTTGCGATCCCGCATAAAATAAGGTATATTCAGAAAGCAGGTCTTATAGGGGCTCTTTATGAGCCGAGGTAAAACCTATCTTGATTAGGTAAAACGGGAGATTCCTATGCCAGCAAAGTGTCCGCATTGCGGAAAAATTCTTACGAACGCGGAAGTGCGTTCAATCCATTCGCAGATGATTGGGAGCCGTCCCAAGCCCACCAGCGCCGAGAACGGCAAGAAGGGCGGAAGGCCCAAGGGCGCGAAAAATAAGTCAAAGAAAGAAGAATTTTCAAAAGAGAGTTGAAATAAATGAAGCGAATATCTCTAATAGCGTTTTTGGTTGTTGTTGGCGTTCAGGCTATTTTCGCCAATCAAGCAACCCAATGCTTTCAAAAAGCATGGGCGCATCCTGCTGATGGTGGGCTTGGCTTAACAAGAGGACAGGCTACGGAAATCTGCAATCGCGCAAGATATGCCAACGAGGTTATTTTGTGCTTTAGGGTCGCGTGGGCACATCCTGCCGACGGTGGACTTGGTCTGACAAAGGGGCAGGCTGTTGACTTGTGCAAACGAGCCGATGATGCTTTTGAAGTTCTTAAATGCTATGCTGTCGCATGGGAACATCCGAATAGACATGGCTTAGGTCTAACTAGGGGACAGGCAGTTAGATTGTGTTCGCAAGCTAGCAGCGCCGCGAGCGTTATAGGGTGTTTTGAAAAGGCGTGGGAACATCCGAGTAGAGGCGGACTTGGAATGACCAAAGGTGGAGCGATAAATCTTTGCACCGAATCCGATGGCAATTAGACTTATTTTTGCGCTTCCATCTTTCCCCTGATAAACGAAACATCACTCTTTATGTCGGAAAGAGTCCCCTTGAATCTTATAGGAACTCTTTATGAGCGGAGGTAGAACCTCGTTCAAAGTTCAAATTTCATTCCCTCCATTCTTCAAATTAGGCTAATCCGTCAATATTTATTGACAATTTAATCAAAACAATATATATTTATTGACATCATGGGTAAGAAAAGCGTAACTCTACTGCCGAAAACCGGTAAAATCCTTGAACAGATGGGAGAACAAATCCGTCTGGCACGCATGCGTCGTAAAATTTCTGTCGCGCTTGCTGCCGAAAGGGCGGGCGTCAGCCGAGCATCGGTATGGGCGGTGGAAAAAGGTTCCGCGGCAGTGGCAATCGGCATTTACGCAGCAGTACTCCACGCCATAAGCGGCATGGACACCGACCTTCTCAAGGTCGCCGCAGACGACGAACTTGGCCAAAAACTCCACGACATCGAACTCCTGAAAAAATATCACCCGGAGAAGCGCACGCCCCAAAACAACCATTACCGAAATGAAAAAAATCGTCTGCACAAACTGGCGTAAAACCGCAACAAAGAACGGGATTTCCCGTAACGAGCAGTCCTTTATGGAAAGCGCCTTTGCATCTAGGTAATCACCCAGTTTTACGATTTTTCCAGCGTCTAACCGCTTGCGAACCCGCATAAATAAAGGTATATTCTGAAAGTAGATCTTATAGGGGCTCTTTATGAGCGGGGATAAAACCCGGATACAAGGTGGCGGGCGACGAGAAGGGCGGCTGGAAGTTCTTCAGTAACGTGCTGAACACCTTCGGGATAGCGCTCTTGATTTTGGTGGTG